>NZ_CP150481.1:0-318335 GCF_047922965.1 Neptunicella plasticusilytica | reverse complement strand
ATTTCAACCTGTTCCCTGCGGGACAGTAAATGCACTTCTTTGGTATTGCGATAGCCTTCCACCACCTGACCTATTTCACTCATGGCCTGTTCAACCGATTTACCCTGACCCAATGCCAGACCAAAACGACGATTGCGCGACTGATTATCGGTACAGGTCAGTACCAGATCGCCTAAACCGGCCATGCCCATAAAGGTTTCCGGTTTCGCACCCAGCGCTTCTCCCAAACGGGTTAATTCGGCCAAACCCCGGGTAATCAATGCAGTGCGGGCATTGGCGCCGAAGCCTATGCCATCAGCTAAACCGGCACCGATAGCAATGACGTTTTTAACCGCACCGCCGAGCTGAATACCGATAAAATCGTTATTACGATAAACCCGGAAAGTTTTGCCACAATGCAGCATATTGGCGATATCGTCACCAAAATCGTCATCGGTTGACGCAACAGAAATTGCCGTCGGTAAACCGGCGGCCATTTCCTTGGCGAAAGTCGGTCCGGAAAGTACCGCCAAGGGCCTCTCGTCGCCCAAAATACCTCGGGCAACATCCTGCAAAAGTCCGCCGCTTTGCGGCTCTAGTCCCTTGGTTGCCCAGGCAATACGATGCCCGTTATTTAATAGCGGCTGTATTTGACGCAACATATCGCTAAAGGCATGGCTGGGCACCACTACCAGTATATTTTCACTGTGTGCAATGGATTGTTTAAGATCAGGCACTACCTGCAAGGCTGGCGGAAAGACCGCATCAGGTAAATATTGCTGGTTAGACGCGCTATGGGCCATTTGCGCCATTTGCTTTTGATCACGACCCCAAAGTGCTGTCGATATACCGTTGCGGGCAAAACAAATGGCCAGGGCGGTACCATAAGAGCCCGCCCCCAATACCGTTAGATTACCGGTGCATTGGCTCATGCGTCAGCTGGCGCATCCGCTTGCTGTGCCGCTTGGGCTTCCTGAGCGCGTTTCTGCATATAGGCAGCAAATACGGCATCAAAATTAACCGGATTCAAATTCAGCGGCGGGAAAGTTCCACGATTAACCATATTGGAAATCGCTTCACGAGCATAAGGAAACAATACGTTAGGACAATAAGCACCCAACATTTGCGCACCTTGCATTTCGGGCATTTCACCAATAGTGAACAATCCGGCTTGTTGTACTTCAATCAGGAATGCGGTTTCCTCACCTAAAGACGCAGTCGCGGTGATAGACAACACCACTTCATACAGATTTTCATCTACCTTATTGCTGCGGGTATCAACATCCAGCTTGATTTCCGGTTTCCATTCTTTTTTGAAAACCGTTGGGGCATTCGGCGCCTCATAAGAAAGATCTTTCAGGTAAATGCGCTGGATTGCGAACTGTGGCGCTTGTGCCTGAGCTGCCGCATCGGCACCGTTGTTGTTAACTTCATCTGTCATAATAGTTCCTAAATAAATTCAATTTCGCCAAGCGGCTTATAATATTAAGTTAGTTTTAAATTAGTTTGATAAAAGAGGATCCAGCCGACCTTGTGCTTCGAGCATCATCATTTCATCACAACCGCCAATATGCAGATCGTCGATAAAAATCTGCGGTACGGTATAGCCCCCGCTAGCACGCTCAATCATTTGCGCACGTAACTCAGGCTGCAGATCGATCCGGTATTCCTCAAAGGTAATTTCTTTTTGCGCAAGCAATGCCTTGGCACGCATGCAATAAGGACAATATGCCTTAGTGTAAACTTCTACCTTTGCCATGCTAGCCTCTTATTTGCTGACCGGAAGATTGGCACCTTGCCAGGTATTCATTCCACCTTTAAGCACTTTCACTTGTGAAAATCCGGCTTTAAGCATTTGTGTTGCGGTACGCTTTGCCGTCATTCCCATCGCACAAACTACAATAATGGGACTGCCTCGATATTTTTCAAGTGTACTGAAGTCAGCATTTTTCACTTGCTCGGCCTTAAGCTGTTTGGCGCCCAGAATATGTCCCTTTTTGAACTCGGCTGCCGGACGAATATCTACCACCAGCGCATCTTGCTTGTTGATCAGCAACGTCGCTTCATGGGTACCAATTTCCTTGATCGGAGACATATTGGCTGAAATAAAACCGAACAGGATGGCAAAAAACAGCACAACCCAGGCACCCGCCAAAAAATAATGGTTACCGACAAACTCTATCAATTGCTGCATATTGACTGATTCCTCTCCAAAGTGAGCGCAGAAAAAATGACTGCAAAGTATATAGAAAAACCATTTTTAAACCAGCCTAAAGCCGATTCTGTTGATTAACTTAACCCCAACTCGGGTTAACTTATTGGCGCAGCTGTAAATATTTTGCCTGATAACAACAATAACTCCCCCATCCCCTGTTGTTTATCACCTCAGTCAGGCTAAAATGCTCATGTCGTCAATCAATATGGAGTTGTTAAATGTCAAGTCGCAAACCTTTGGTACTGATCATTTTAGATGGCTGGGGCTATCGTGAAGAGACCACCGATAATGCCGTTGCTCAGGCCAACACCCCGGTTCTGGACAAACTGGTAGAACAGTACCCGAATACCCTGATCTCTGGCTCGGGGTTGGATGTAGGCTTGCCGGACGGTCAAATGGGTAACTCGGAAGTAGGCCATGTTAATCTTGGTGCCGGACGCATTGTGTATCAGGACTTTACCCGCATCACCAAATCTATTCAGGATGGCGACTTTTTTACTAATCCAGTGTTAGTGGACAATATCGACAAAGCGGTCAAAGCAGGCAAAGCCGTGCACCTTATGGGCCTGTTATCCGACGGCGGTGTGCATAGCCACCAGGATCATATTTTCGCCGCTATCAAACTGGCTGCCCAACGCGGCGCCAACAAGATTTATCTGCACGCTTTCCTGGATGGCCGGGATACCCCGCCAAGAAGCGCCGAGAGCGCATTGAAACAAGCCGATGCTTTATTCGAGGAACTGGGAGTGGGCAAAACTGCCAGCATCGTTGGTCGCTATTACGCCATGGACCGCGATAATCGCTGGGATCGGGTTCAGGCTGCCTACGATTTGATCACTTTGGGTAAGGGGCATCCTGCTGACAATGCTGTTGCTGGTTTACAAGCAGCCTATGACGCTGACAAAAACGACGAATTCGTGCCTGCTACTGTTATCGGCGAACCCGTCCAGATGGAAGACGGTGACACAGTATTATTTATGAATTTCCGCGCTGACCGGGCTCGGGAAATGACCCATGCCTTTGTCGATAAGGATTTTGACGGCTTCGAGCGACAAAGCAAACCGGCTCTGGCTGGCTTTGTAATGCTGACCCAATACGCCGCCAGTATCGATGCACCTATTGCCTTTGCTCCGGAAGAACTGAAAAACGTGATGGGAGACTGGCTGGCACAACATCACAAAACCCAGTTACGCATTTCAGAAACCGAGAAATACGCCCATGTCACCTTTTTCTACAGTGGCGGACGCGAAGAACTCTATGAGGGCGAGGACCGCATATTAATTCCGTCTCCTGATGTCGCCACCTACGACTTACAGCCGGAAATGAATTCAACCGAGCTCACAGACAAACTGGTTGAAGCCATCGAGTCAGGTAAATATGACGCCATTATCTGTAATTATCCTAACGGTGATATGGTGGGCCATAGCGGCATTCTATCGGCTGCCATCAAAGCTTGCGAAGCCGTTGATCATTGTATTGGAAGGGTTACCGAAGCATTGAAAAAGGTCGGTGGAGAATGCTTGATCACTGCCGATCATGGCAACGCCGAAAAAATGGTGGATGTCGACAGCGGTCAGGCACATACCGCCCATACCAATGGCCCTGTACCTTTTATTTATTTTGGAAGGGATGCCAATGTACGAACTGGTGGAACACTCAGCGATGTCGCGCCTACCATGTTGCATCTGATGGGTATGCCACAACCGTCAGAAATGACAGGTACACCTATCGTTACTTTAAAAGACTAGGCTGAACGCCTTGCCCTATATCAAGTCGTTAAAAAGTCCAACATGGCGCTACATGCTTCTGGCAGGCGCCATGTTTTTTTGTTTGTCAGCCATTGCCCAGGAAGAAGAACAGCAACAACTGCAAGATCTGCAGCAACAAATAAAACAAAAGCAACAATTGATTGAATCCAATCTTGCCACTGCCAAAGAATTACAAAAGCAGCTTAAACAGCAGGAACTGGATATTGCCATCAGCGCTAAAGCCTTGGCCGCAACCCAAAAACAATTAACTGATAATATCAAACAACAATCGTCGTTAACTGAACGGCAGCAAAAACTGCAGAAACAGCAAAAACAGCAAGAAGCCATTTTGGCCAAGCAATTACGTTCTGCCTATATGGCGGGTAATCACGATTACGCCAAGATGATTTTTAATTTGCAAAGTGCCAGTACCTTTGAACGCATGCTCACCTACTACCAGTACCTGAATGCCGAACGACAGCAGCAAATTGACGAATTTAAACAGCTGGGGATAGAACTGGACGCCATTGCCGCAGAGCTGGTGGAAAAACAGCAACAACTGGAATCGTTAAAAACCTCGCAACAAAAACAGCAACAAAAGCTCACGGCCCAACAACAGTCCAGACAAGTAACACTGGCATCATTGAACAAGAAAATTGATTCAGAAGCGGCCAAAGTAGAACAATTGCAGATCAATGAACAAACCCTGTTACAAGCATTACAGGCAGCGCAGGAACGGGCACAACGGCAAAGCTCGCAGGGCGCTGTTTCCCTGAATGGTTTGGCTAAATTCAAAGGTCATTTGCAACAGCCCGTCAAGGGCCAGATGCGCAAGCTATTTGGAGCCAGAAGACAAGGTCAGGTACGTTGGAAAGGCATTTTGATTTACGGCAATGAAGGTGCACCAGTGCAGGCGGTACAGGATGCACAAGTACTCTATGCGGACTGGCTAAAAGGTTTTGGATTAGTCATCGCGCTCGATCACGGTGAAGGCTATATGAGCTTATACGGCCATAATCAAGCCCTGCTGAAGGAAGTGGGTGAAACAGTCAAAAAGGGTGATACCATCGCACTGGTTGGACAAAGTGGTGGACAGTCACGGCCCGGGTTGTATTTTGAGATCCGCCATAAAGGCAGCCCGGTCAATCCCAGTCAATGGTTGAGCCGCTAAGTTGACCTATATGGCCGATTGAATACACTAGGGTCTGTATCCCTGAACAATAATAACGAGTTAAAGATAATAATAGTGCGCATCAAACAATTTATTCTATTTTGCATCTCCTACAGCTGCGCCTTTGTATTGCACGCTGCCAGTATTGCGCTGATTATTGACGATATGGGGAATAGCCGGGTTGATGAAGCGGCCTTTGATTTACCAGCCGCCATAACCTTTGCCATTTTACCGCATACGCCTTTTTCGGAAGAATTTGCTGCACGATCCGCCGCTCAGGATCGGGAAGTCATGCTGCATATGCCGATGGAATCGCTGGCGGGAAATAATCCCGGCCCGGGCACCATTACTTCAACAATGCAGCCGGAGCTAATCACGCAAAAATTGCAATATGCATTAGCCAATATTCCCAATGCTATTGGTATCAATAACCATATGGGCAGTAAATTAACTCAACTGACGTTGCCAATGACCACCACTATGGCTTTTTTGCGCAAACACGGCCTGTTTTTTGTCGATAGCCGCACCACTCGTTACAGCAAAGCCGAGAAAATAGCCCAAAAGCAGGGAGTGATGGCCTGGCATCGCAATGTGTTTATTGATCATACGCTTAATACCGAACAGATGAATATTCAATTACAACGCTTGGTCCGGATCGCCCGGAAATACCGTCAGGCAGTCGGCATTGCTCATCCCCATCCCGCTACCCTCAAGTTTCTGCAGCAGCATTTACCACAACTACGCGAGGCCGGCATAGAACTGATCCCGGTCAGCCAAGTCTTCGAGTATCGAGCCGACTCGCTGCTATTGGCCAGACAACAGGATGGCGAAAAAGAATCACCGGAACCTGTTCAATTGGCACCAGATGGTCAATGAATATCAACAACAAAACCATCTGGATCACCGCAGCGTCCTCAGGCATTAGTGAAGAACTGATAAAGCAACTCGCCGCTTAATAAAATAGCAGTTTGCATTAAAGACGAAATGTTATATTATAACGTTAATTCTTTATCCGATCAGGCAAATAGCGTTTTATTATGACCATCACCAAAAACGGGGTTCTTGACAGATTCGGCATTTGGGTCAGCAGTTTATGTGCGGTCCATTGTCTCGCCCTGCCCGTTTTACTGCCGATTGCTCCTTTGATTGGCGCCAGCTTTTTTGCCGAAGCCTGGTTTGAGCGCACTATCTTGTCATTATCGTTACTGGTGGGTTTTTGGGCGTTATTTTCCGGTTTTTATCGCTACCACCGCCAGCTTTATCCTCTGTATAGTTTGTGTGTCGGTGGCTTAATCTACTGGAATAAAGGCATGTTTGGTGACAGTTATGAACCCTTTACCATTGCAGCAGGCGCCTTTTTACTAATCAGTGCGCATATCGTTAATCTGAAATTATGCAATGACTGCAAGGCTTGCGAGAATCACTAAATCCCCCGTATATACCCAAAATCATTGGAATTGCACCGCGGCGGCAAATGAATCAGCCCCCATGAGCTTAGTTAAGGTCGAGCCTTAGTCCATCAGCATCGAGACATGACGGCATAAATGCCGATCCACAACCAACCCGTGTAAGTCGGACTTCAGCCCGTCAGCATCGAGCCAACAAACTTGCAGTTTCAAGGATGAAAGGTATATTGATGTGCCCTGCGTATTAAGGCTTTATCCGGCGTATTGGTGAACACACCATCCACCCCCATTGCTGCAAGATGATCCAGATCGGCAATTTCATCGACAGTAAAAACATAAACCTGCAGGCCTCGCTGCTTTGCATCCTGGATAAATTTAGGTTGCACGCAGTTAATATCCATATGAATTGACATGGCATGTAGCTGCTCAGCAAATAAGGCATAATCCAGTGGACAAGAAGACGTTAATGCTCCTGTCTGGATATCAGGACGTAATTGCTTGATTTCAAATAACAAATGATGGTTAAACGAGGAAAGTAGAAATTGATGTAACTCAAAGTTGAGCTGCTCCACCGCATCATCAATATGCTTGAGCACCGGCACCACATCATTAATGCCCTTGAGTTCGATATTCAATGAGCACTGGCCATTCAGACATTGCATGGTTTCCCATAAGGTCGGAATTTGCTGACCCATACCGGCATCGAGTTTACGTAGCTGATCAAAACTGTAATCGCTAAGCTGACCATCCATTTTGGTGGTGCGTTTCAGCCAGCGATCATGAATAACCAGCAGCTGGTCGCCTACCGAATGAATATCGATCTCGATGCCATCGACCCCCATAGCAATCGCCTTTTCAAATGCCAGCAAGGTATTTTCGGGTGCGTCGGCGCTGGCGCCACGGTGGGCAATAATCAGCATAAAAACACTCTATCTTTCCGATTTGAGATTGTGCAGTTTATGGGCATTAACAGTTTCGTAGATAGCGGCCGAGATTACCAGTAATCCGCCCAGAACCGTTTTCCAGTCCGGTTTCTCATCAATCACTATCACTGCCAGAATCACCCCGTAAAAGGGTTGCATACAGGCCACCAATGAAAAAGTCTTGGCGCGTAAATGCTGTAGTGAGGCAGCGACTAACGCATGGGGAGCCGCAGTGCACACTGTGCCCAACAATACCAACAACCCCAGAGTCGATGATGACGCATGAGCGATATTGGGCGAGATAAAAAACACCAGACAGGCCGCAATCACCAGGGTTTGATAAGCCATAGCATGTGCGCCGGAATAGTGGTTAAAGTATTTTCGGTGGATCAGGTTACGTAATGCATATAAAAACGCCGATAATATGCCGATGCCAATCCCCAGTGTGGTGTCATTATCCAGCGAAATATCCGGCACAATCAGGAAAATGCCCAGAAACACCACAATGGCACTGAAAATATCCTGCCAGACCAGTTTTATGCCTTCAAAAAACGGTTCTAGAAAGACGGTAATCACCGGGAAAGTAAACAGCGCTATCATACCCACCGACACCGATGAATATTGCATCGCAGAGAAATAGGTAACCCAATGCACCGCCATCAAAATCCCCAGCAAAATGGCGATGCCATAATCTTTCAAGCTATGTAATTTGAGTGAACCTTTGGTGATTTTCACCAGCAAAATTAAGGTGATACTGGCCACAATCGAGCGACCAAAAGTAATATCCGTGGCAGACAACGGAATAATTTTGGAGAACAACGCGGTAAATCCCAGCAGCATCACCGCCAGGTGCAGCGAATAGAGACTTCGGCTAACAGGATTCACGGGATCAACGTGGCCAGAGTTTGTCCTAGTCGGGTTTGCTCGCCCGGCTGCAAAGATTCAAAATCCACCATATCAGGTGAGAACACCGCCACGACAGTAGAACCCAGCTTAAACCGGCCCATCTCCTCGCCTTTTTTCAAGGTGATGGCATGCTTGCCACGGGCGGGATAGGTCCAATGATTGACCTTACTGCCGGTTGGTGGCGTCACCGTTCCTGCCCATACGGTTTCAATACTGGCCACAATAGTAGCGCCGACTAGCACCAATCCCATTTTGCCAAATTTGGTATCAAACAAAGCCACCACCCGCTCATTACGGGCAAACAGTCCCGGTACATTGGCAGCAGTTAACGGATTAACCGAAAACAGCTCGCCCGGCACATAAATCATGTCGGTCAGGGTACCCGTCACCGGCATATGAATGCGATGGTAATCGGTTGGCGCCAGATAAATAGTGGCAAATTTACCGTCACGGAAAGGTTCGGCCAACAGGCTATTTCCGCCCAACAAGGCAGTTAAACTGTAGTGATGGCCCTTGGCCTGAAAAATCTGTTCCTGTTCGATTTCGCCCATCTGGCTAATAGCACCATCCACAGGGTGCACCATAACCAGCGGATCGGAATTAATCTCGCGCACACCCGGTTTTAATTCACGCGTAAAGAATTCATTAAAGGTGGGATAATATTTAGGATCTGAATGTAACGCCTCATCCATATTGACTTTGTATTGCTTGATAAACAGCTTGATCAACCAGGTGGTCAGAAAACCGGCCCGGGCAGCGGCCAGCTTACCCACCAGGCGGGAAAGGGCATGTTTAGGCATAATATACTGGAGTTGTACTTTTAGATTATCAAACAAAACGAGACTTCCTGTTATTCGGGATGGCAATTTTAGCGTATTCTGGGCATCGTGCTTAGATCAGATTGACTATTATTTTTTGTCTGTCGAATATGCCGGTCGATGTTCATCCAGTCCATCTAATATTTTATGGTAACTGTCAAAACGTTGCCGGGTTATTTTACCCTGTTCAACCGCTTCACGCAGCAAACAGCCCGGATCATCCTTGTGTTTACAGTCGCGGAACTTACAACCGCCCAGATAATCCCGGAATTCGACAAATCCGGACGTCAAACGTTCAACCGGCAGATGCCACAGCGAAAACTCGCGCACGCCGGGCGAATCAATCAAATCGCCGCCGGCCGGAATATGCAGCAACTTGGCTGCAGTGGTAGTGTGTTGCCCCAAGCCGGAGTTATCCGACACGTCACCGACGATTTCCTCGGCATCAGGTAGTAACTGGTTGATTAAACTGGACTTACCTACCCCTGATTGACCGACAAAAATGCTGGTTTTATCTTTAAGCAACGCCGCCAGTTGTTGCATACCTTCACCGGTTTTACAGCTTAAATACAACAATGGATAACCGATATCCCGGTACAAGGCTAATTGTGCTTCCACTTCTTGTCGTTGTTCGGCCGACAGTAAATCCACTTTGTTGAGCAAAATCACCGGCGGAATTTCCACATCTTCCGAGGCAACGATATAACGGTCAATAATATTCAATGATAATGCCGGTAAAACGGAACTGACGATGATGATCTGGTCAATATTGGAGGCGATGGGCTTAACACCATCATAATAATCTGGCCGGGTCAGCACCGATGACCGTGGCTCAACCGCTTCCAGCACGCCGCTGACATTAGCATTGGAATCCTTACCGGGACGAAACAATACTCGGTCACCACAAACCACATCCTGAATATTGCGGCGGATATGGCAACGATATATTTGCTGGTCGGCTTCAATATCGGCATGTTGCCCAAAGCGGCCAATCACCACTCCAGCCTGCTGTTCGCCAAGCTGTTCGTCACTCAGCGAATCGGTTTTCTGCTCCAGACGCTTTTGCAAATTGGATGACACGCGACGTTTTTGTCGCTGGGTAAGTTTGTTTCTTTTTGCCACAGTATCTACGGTTGAATTATAGTAGGCCGCTATAATACCCTGCCCACCGGCGGATTGACACTGACTAAGGATTTTTACCCATGACACCGAACAAAACCAATCTGGTTTGGATCGATTTGGAAATGACCGGGCTTAATCCCGATAGCGACAAAATTCTGGAAATCGCCACCATCGTCACCGATGCCAACCTGAATATTCTGGCCGAAGGACCCGTGCTGGCCATTCATCAACCCGATGCGGTACTGGATGGCATGGACGAGTGGTGTACCAACACCCACGGTAATTCTGGTCTGACCCAGCGTTGTAAAGACAGTACTGTTGATGAAAACGAAGCGGTACGCCGGACCATCGCATTTTTACAAGATTATGTGGGCAAAGGCGACTCTCCCTTATGCGGCAACAGTATTGGCCAGGATCGGCGTTTTATGTTCCGTCATATGCCGGAACTGGAAGACTACTTCCATTATCGCAGTATCGACGTTAGTACCATTAAGGAACTGGTTCGCCGCTGGCAACCGGAATTGCTCGACGGTTTTAGCAAAAAAGGCGTGCATCTGGCATTAGACGACATTCGCGAATCCATTGCCGAACTGGCTTACTATCGTCAGCATGTGTTTACTATCTAAGCACTATGCTGTTGTTACTGGGCAATAACACAAATTTGCTTCAATTAAGACTTGCGTCTGGCGTTGATTTTTGTAAAATGCGCGTCCGCTTGTTAATGAAGCGGACGAAAATTTATTTTCATCACTCATTTAGTGTTTGAAATTGCGGGAATAGCTCAGTGGTAGAGCACAACCTTGCCAAGGTTGGGGTCGCGAGTTCAAGTCTCGTTTCCCGCTCCAAATTTTCTTAAAATTCAATACAGGATGTATTTGATAATAGCTCAGTGGGGTTATGCGCAGCGTAACTGGATGTTAACACCGAACTATACAAACAGGGATTTAGTTATCAGCACCTTCTTTATGCGGGAATAGCTCAGTGGTAGAGCACAACCTTGCCAAGGTTGGGGTCGCGAGTTCAAGTCTCGTTTCCCGCTCCAATTTTTTATCTGTCAAAACCTAATCCGATAGCTCTTCAATCTCTTTGGCGATGCGATTCAGTGTATCGACCAGTTCATCGGTGGCGGCATCCGGGATCCAGCCTGACAGCGCAATGGCGCTGTGCATTGAACCTTTAACATTGACCGCAATAGTGACTGAATGGTGGGGTAAATGGGTTTTATAGTGAGTTTCCATACGTACAAATTGCTGCTGACGGATTTGCTGAATATTCTGCAACAGGCTGTCAATCCCGTCAGGGTAACCGGGAATATCCTTATCCGCATACAAATGAATAATCTCTTCATCTTCCAGCTCTGACAGGAGTGACATCCCTACCCCGCATTCGGTGGCAGGGAAATAGCCCAGACGACCCAGCGGACTTTCGGAGCCCATATCCGGCAAGGAGTGATACAGATAGGTGACCTTGTCGTGCCACAATACGCCCATCGCCACCACCAGACCATAAACCCGCAATTCTTCCAGCGGTTTAATCGCTTTGGAGGTGGCGCCAGAGGCAAACAGTCCTTGCGCCGCCAACACCAGCATAGCCGGCCCGGTAGTATATTTACGATCGTCCGTCTGACGGGCAAAGCCGACAAAGGCCAAGGTGCGCAATAACCGGTTAACCCGGGTAATATCCAGCTCCAGATAACGTGCCAGCTCCCGACAGCCGACCGGGCGTTCAAACGATGCCAGTCCCTGCAGCACTTCAATACCGTCGATTAAACTGCGATTAAGCTGACTTCCGTGTTTTTTTAATTTCGCTTCGTAAAACTGCATATTTTTTTAACTAATGACCAACAAGGATAAATAATCCAACAAGCTTACCTTAAATTGATAGCAATCCGTAAAAACTATTCATCACCGTTAGCCCATTCAGTCCGGTCAGATTTTTGCTAGCCTGACAATAAAGGTATCGTGCGACTTTATTTGTACTTCGGTGGTTTGCTGAAGTGTCTGCCCCAGTTCTTTGTTAGTCCACAGATCGGTAATACGGTAGTTGGCTTTATCGAACGCCGCATCATGCTGAAAAAGATCATCTTTTACCTGTTGCTGACGCCAGTCAAAACGGAAGTTTTCGGTGTCTTCACCACGATTTAATACTGCCATCGCCCAGTCGCCGTTTTCCAGCGGCTTGAACCAGATCTGCAGATTATCGTTGTCACTATAGGACTTTAACCTGAATGCCTGAATCCCCATAGCATCCTGATTGACCGCGATAATACCTTTATTGGTCAAAATCGCTTTGGTTTGCTCACTCATATGGCGAATATCATTGCCAGCAATCAAAGGCGCCGCCAGCATCGCCCACAAGGCAAAATGGGACCGATCTTGTTCGTAGCTCAGTCCATTGCCTACTTCCAGCATATCCGGATCATTCCAGTGTCCCGGGCCAGCATATTTGCGCAGGCCTTCCTGCATATCCAGAATTTTCAATACGCCCCAGGTCGACCAGGTGGGAAACTTATTTTCGCAATCCCAGCAGGCGTAAATATCACCAGTGGTACGCCACAGATGACCCACATCTTTAGCCCATTCCCAGGGTTTGCTTTCACCCCATTCACAGATACTGAACAAGATTGGCCGCCCCGCTTGATGCAAGGCTTCACGCATAGTCTGATAGGCCCCTTCGGCGTTTAAACCTTCTGAATAGCACCAGTCATATTTCAAATAATCAATCCCCCAACTGGCATAAACCTGGGCGTCCTGAAATTCATGTCCACGGCTGCCCGGAAAACGTGCACAAGTCTGCCAGCCTGCATCCGAATAGATGCCTAACTTGAGTCCTTTACTGTGTGCATAATCCGCCAATGCTTTCATTCCGGAGGGGAAGCGCTGCTTGTTTTCCTGAATAAACCCTTGCGCATCACGCTCACCATGCCAGCAATCATCAATATTCACATACTCATAGCCGGCATCACGCATACCTGAACTGACCATCGCATCGATGGTTTCGCGCAGCATTTTTTCATCCACTTCACAACGGAAGTCATTCCAGCTATTCCAGCCCATGGGTGGCGTCATCGCCAGATTGTCGAATTTTTCTGCCTGTAATGGTCCACCAAACAGCAGCAGTCCGCTGCAAAGCAGCAACGATAATTGTTTGATAGCTTGTTTATAACTAAACATAGTCTTGTTCCTGATTATTTACTGCGACAATTTGAATACGGCACCGCCATTAGCCCGCAATGTGATCGAAACAGGTTTCCCCTGGTCAATGGCCGTCGTTTGATGACGAATAAATCGTTGTCCCTGATCCTGCCAACTTTGTAGCTGACTAAACTGACCACCAAGCTGTTGCCAGCTGATATCCAGCTTTTTGCTTTGCGCTTCACCGTTAAGCGCAATCAGATACCAGCTATCGGCTTTGCGTCGCATCATGACCACCAGTTTACCAATTTCGCTTTGGGGTAAAATCCGCGTTTCATCCCAGACCACGGGTAATTCCTGCAGTAACGGCACAATCGAACGCAAACCAGGCTGTTCAAGAATAAAGCCCGGATCTTCAGCCATGGATAACAGGTAAGAATCAAAAATAAATGCCGTCGCCAGTTGATGTCCCCAACTGGTATCACCCGGTTTGCTAAAAGCGAGCGGCGTATAATCTGCCGGTCCGGTGAGCATGCGGGTAAAAGGCAGCGCCGCATTATGCGAGGCCGGAATCGGTTGGCCCATAATGTTCAACTCGATACCGCGAATGCCTTCCCGGGTGAGTTCATTGGGATAAGAAACATACTCACCGCTGGACGTCTGGCAGCCATGAAAATTGACCATCAGCCGGCGCTCGGCTGCCTGTTGCAATAATTCGAGATCAAAGTCGATGAGCGGCTTAGCCTCACTGTTCATAAAGTCGACCTTGATGCCGACCGCACCGGCCTGTTTGACCTGATCCAGAAAGTGCGTCATCTGCGCCGGACGGCGCAGATATTTGGAATCTTTCCAGACCCATAACTTGATCCCTTTACCCGCAGCGTAATTGGCCAGTTCGGTTAATTGTTGCCAGGGGTTGTGCCACTTTTCCCAGCCATCATCAATCAAGGCATACTCAAACTTCAGTTCTGCGGCCTGATCAATAAAGCGTTTTTCATTGGCCAGTGACATATAACTGTCATCACGGGACCACCAGCTCCAAACCGCCCGGCCCGGCTTAATCCAGTCTGTGGTGGGGAACAGATCACGAGCAGGTAACGGGTTAAGGTTCTGAATAATGTGAGTATTAACTAACTGGTCAAGATCATCGGCAAACTGGATAAGCCGCCAGGGTGAGCGGAACTGCTTGTTCAGGGTAAATCCCTGCTCTCCCTCGGTAAAATCAACCCTTAATAGACGGTTGTTATCCGCCCTGAAGCGCATGCCGCTAAAGTCAGCCAATGCGGCTTCGGTTAGTAGCATATAGCCGCCTTGCGGTAATGCCATCACCAGCGGCTTGCCCTGGATTGGCCCCTGAGACGAGACGCTATGCAGCGAATCAATTGCAGTTTTGGTCCAGATTCCGGCGTAGGATTTCAGTTTCCAGTCACTATCACGTTCAAAAAACCATACATCCACATCTTGCGGGATCTGCCAAGATGTCAACTCACTGGTTAAATGATCCAGACTGTTGTTCTGGCCGATATATCGAAAGGCAAAACCCCGGTTATATAAGCGTGTCTCCAGGATAAAATTCCCCGCGGGCTGGCTGACCTCAAACCGGTATGATTGATACACATCATTAACCGGCTTGGTGCTAAAGCTATTTTGCCGAACCTCATCGACCTTGTTACTATCCAGCAACCTAATTGAGCTGACCTGGCGTCCATAATCTCCCTGAGCGGTGACAAATCCCATCGATGAATCCAGCACACTCGGCACCTGGTGATAGCTCAAGCGGTATTTCAGGCTATTGTCCTGATCCAGATAAATTTCGGCCTGAACTTCGCCATCCGGACTGGCCAGTCGCTGTGGAGTCGCGCAACCGGCCAGTGTCAGTAAAACCAGTCCGGCCATTAACCATTTATTCAACCACATAGTTATGTCCTGCAATAAACCGGAATTGATAGGCATGTCGCACTCGCGTCACTTCCACCTGTTGCTGGGTATGAGTATCTGTAACGGTTACCGATTTACCCACAGGATGCTTAATGTCGATAACGGATTGAGTCACGCCGTCTTTGCCAAAAAATGGTACTTTACCGGTGAACCCGGTGGCATATAATCGCCCCACCAATGCGTTATCCTGCTGCTCAACCACCACACCCGAGCCACCGACAAATAACGGCGTTTTTTCCAGCGGAATGGCAAAGTTTTTTAACAGCTTTGGCCCCTGATAAAGGGTTCCGTCATCATAATCAATCCACTTGCCAGCCGGTAAGTACAGATCACGACTGTTACTTGAGGCATAGTCATCACCATAAAGCGGATAGGCCAACAAGGTATCGTTAATTAACCATTGATAACCACGCACCCGATTATTCTCGCGACCATGTACTTTAGCGTCATCCGGAAACGCCAGCGGCAGCGGCGTCATGGTATAGGGAAAACCGGTTCGATAAGTCCGAATCGCGGCACTGTAGATAAAAGGTTGCAGGCGATGATGATCCAGTGCGGCATCACGCACCATATCCGTAGTGTGCTGATCATTGAGGTTCCAGACGCCGTAGCCAAAGGACATCGACGGATTCATCGAGGCATAGCGGGCGTTGCGGATAAAGTAGGTTCTGAGCTGTTGACCGGAAAACTCACCAAATTCCATATTGTGCAGCCCTTTGCCCGCAACAATATCCGGATACACGTAAGGAAAACCGCTATACGCAAACGCCAGGCCGTTTATCGGGCCACGATCCTGATTCTGGTCGTAGTTGAAATCTTCAAAACGATGCAAATCCATCGGCGAACCCAAATAACCGTTACGCCCCATAACATAGGCGCCCATTTCCATTAATTTGGCATTGACCGGATCCAGTTTGTTGTCTGGCAAACCTTCAATTTCATAACCGAAAAGGTCTTCCTTAAAGCCGTCGACACCGGAGGACAACCACTTTTTGCACAGTTCGATATACCAGTCCACCGCGGCCGGGTTATTGGCATCCAGAAAATAACTTTCCGGTTTGGGGAATGACACCCTGAACAGTCGAGCTTTGCCGTCTTTTTTGATGAAATAACCTTTGTCCAGACCTTCCTGAGTAAATGGCCCGTTGGGAATAAAGGCGATCCTCAAGCCCAGAATCAGTTTCAGTCCCTTGTTATGGAAATATTCGATCATCTGTTCAGGATTGGGGTAGAGTGTCTTGTCCCACAAGCCGAAGCTGGTGGTACTTAGAAAGGTGGGATCTTTTTTCGGCCAGAATCCCGAGCCTACCACCATCCAGTCAAGCGGAAAGCCCAATTGCAAATACTGGTCAACATTGTGTCTGATGGTCTGTTCATTGGTGTCCCATGCCAGCGCTCCCCAGGCTTCCCATCCCACGCCAAACCATTCATATTTAGGGGCATAGACCTTATACCCCTCCTGATCGCGAACAGTCTTAAAGTCAGCATAAATTTGTTCAGGCTCACCAAAAAAGTAATACAGCGCAGGGATACTGGCACCGTATTCAACCCCCTGCGCCAGTTCATCGCGGGTCACTTTAACGATTTTCTTGTCAGGTTCGACACTAACTAAAGCCAGTTTTTGGCTGGGGAAAATCACAAAATTAGAGGTTAAACGTGACGGTTTGCCATCCGTCAATGCGCCAAAGTGGCGACTGGAGTAACCACTTACTTCGGTACTCTGGCTTTTTCGACGAGCAGCATGGTCACCCAAGCCATAAGCCGGCGACAATCCGGCTGTGCGCGCCAGTATAGAGCCTTGCAATTCGCCTTCATCTTGCAACGCAATGGCCATTTTAAGATAGTGTGACGACGGGGTAACAGTCACCCGAGCCTCAATCCCCAGTTCATTGGTCACCTTGAACACCACCTGCTGCTTATCCTGTTCAAGCAGTTCCGTTGTGACCACACTGGAATTCAGAAAAATCAGGCCGGAATCAGCATGTTTACCCAGCCATACTGAGCCATCGGGTTTGGCAAAGGCGTAGCGAAAACCTGCCTTGTCTATTGTCATCAGATAGTTATCGGTATTGATTTCAACGCTATCCTGCTGCTCGACAAGATTAAAGCTGCTCGCCTGGGCAATCTGACTCAGCGTTGCCATCAACCAGACACATAAACAGAGGATTCTACTCAATATTTTACTGCTCAACATTTTTCTGTTTTCCATTCAATTATTGGGTCAAGGGTAATGTCTGCTGTTACGCGGGACGAACAGGGCAATCAGACCTAACAGATACAGCAGCATCATTGCCGGTTCGGCCACGCTAACCTGCTGAGTGGTGCCACTGTCGATAATCGAAAAAGTGGCCGGATCGAGAATCTCGAACGCCTGATCAGCCACTTCGCCCTGCCCCAGCCAGTCAAAACTGATCATAAAGCCGCCCAAGGTTTCGCCGCTGGCAATCCCGGCGGCGCCAAAATCCACCAGAAAATCGACAATACCGTCAAACTCGAAACCGCTATTCTGAAAGGGATTATCGATAAAAGGATTGTCATCCCAGCTATCCGGTGCGGCAACCAGCTGCAAATTATCAAACAAGCCAAAATCGTAATAGAGACTGAACTCTTCAATATCCGCTGACAGGCTGTTGTTGGTTAGACGATATTCCGCTACCCAGCGATTGTCTGATTGGTGACTAAGCTGGCGCTCGATCAGACTGGCCTTGGCGAAAACACTCACCATCAACAAGATTATTCCCAGTGTTATGTTTTTCATCTGCAATTCTCCATCCTCCGGCGCCGAACTGTGCAACACAGTCCGGCGGCTTCAGCTATTTATTCAATGCGCTTCAGTCGCACATCATCCAGTTTCACCGAGGCGCCACCCTGAGTGGTTTTGCTGGTCAGTACCACTTGTAACTGGCCGCTGGTAACAGGAATATTGTCCAGCACCAGCTTGTGCCAATTGTTGTCCTGTTCAATATTCAGATTGATCTCGCTGCTGCCATGATCCAGCACCCTCAAACGGGCAAGGTCGAAGTCACCATTACGTTTGACCCAGGCCTCCAACCGGTAGGTGCCATTAGTCAATCCGCTGACCAGCTGCTTGCTACTCACGTAATGTCCACTGCTGGATTGCTGTACCAGTTGATATTGCCCACTGTGTGAAAATTCGGACTGTTGAACAAAGCTGGCATCCAGATCATTCCATTCGGTCCAGCCGGGAATATCCTGAATCTCGGTGGCGGTTTCCTGCCCTGCCGGGATATTTTCATAGTTGCCGTTAAGCAGCAGGTTGGACTGTGGCTGATAAGCGCGCTGACTAAAGTCGTACAGATCGTCAGTTAGCGGATCGTCAAAATAAACCACATCCAAATTTTGTGGCAGTTCATGTCCCTGGTTATCCCAGGCAACAACCTGGGTAGACTGAGTCGCCTGCAAGGCACCGGCACCACTGAAATAGGCCGGCTCTCCATTGCGACCTGCATGTTGGTTGGTGCGAATCAATTCATTATTATGTGCCAGCACATAACGGGAAGACTGGATAGAGATTCCTCCCCACTGTGAATCAGCAATCCGGTTATCTTTGATCACAAAATGGCTTTGCCATTGAATATCGACCGGGTTTTGCCCTGCATCTAGCATCATATGGCTACAGCTTATACTTTGCTGGGTTTGCGGACTGTAACGATTAGTAAAGATACTCAGTGCCGCTGGAGGCATGGTATTGAAATTACTCCCTTCAATGGCAATCCAGCGACCGACATTTTCAATACTGTTATCCGAGAAAATCACATTGCGGGCACCGGAACCGTTATTTCCCCATGAATTAGTACAAGCCTTCATATCGATCATCAACGGGAACTTCACGCCCTGATGGGTACTATTGGCAAAACGGTTGTGGGCAATCAATGCATGCGGCGAAGAGAATTTGGCACCATTACCGCGATTTTCGCCGAAAGAAGAGCCAATCAGGATGTAGTTGGAACTAAAACGGCTGCCGTCCGGATTAAAGTGATGCACCATAGTATCAGTGCGATAAACAGCTGTAGAATCGCCCGGTACCGACTGATTAAAAGTCAGCAGGCTACAAGCTTTGGCCTCAGCGGTGCCGTTGGCATAATGGGCATCCTTATACAACGCCCATCTGGGATCAACTTGCAAGATTTCCTCACCGGTTTCGGGATCAATCTCACCATTTAGATAGTCATCTTTTTTCCCGTCAATGACTTCATTGCTGGTTATCTCACCGCGCCAGATAAAGTTCATGTCCTTGTCGCGCAGCTCATAAATATCACCGGGCAGTGCCAAGCTGGCGGGACGGGCATTGGAGGCGTAGCACACCACCATCTGGTTAGCCGACACATACTGGGGGTTAAATCCGGTCAGTTCACGGATCACCATACGATCTTCAGTTCCCCCTTCCAAGCGGATATTTTTGAACAGGTAGTTACCACGGTTGTGGAACAGAAATACCCCATCGGCTTTGGTGGCAACCACCGCATTGGGATCGGTCTCGTCAGGATCTTTGGCAGAGACAAAGTCTTCCAGCTTCAGGTAACGGACGCCACCAAAAGCCGCCAAGGCATTACCCGGACTAGATACTACCTGCACATTTTCAAGACTCAAATGCTCGGTCTGCTGCACCGAAAATGCTCGCTTACCGCCATAATGTGCGACCATGTAGTCACGCGTTTCAAGCATATCAGTGTAATAAGAGGGCTTGCTGCTTAAATCCAGTACAGCAGTGCCATCGGTTTCAATACTAATCGGATATGAACCGATATTGGCTTCTTCCTGCTCGCCGACTATGCCACCCGTCACGCTATTCAGGGCATAGAGATTCTCAAAAGGTAATAACAATGATGAGCCTGTGCCGCTGTAAACACCGACTTTGTTGCTGGGGTAGTCGGTATCAGTGCCTGCCCAGGTGATCATGGCACCGATATTATCGATATACTGTTTGTAGTCGTATGTCGCGTTACTTAACGGCGTCAGCCGCACCTGATTATTACCCAGTTTTTCAATACTGACCTTGGTCTGGAACGGATACACCTCGTTAAAATAATCCAGCGTCAGATTGCGGATCAGTATCCGTTGATTAGGCTGGTTATTGGCATCCTGATAAAGACTGAAGAACCCACGCCGCGCAACATGAATCAGTTTGGCGCCATTACCATCGATAATCACATCGTGCATGCCTGTCATCGTAATACTGTCGCCAGCATAGTAACGGCTATCACCGACATAATATTCACCATTAGCCGGAAACTGGATCTTGACTATCTTACCCGCATAGCTGCTATCGGTTTTGGCATCAATCAACGCCTGCTTAATAATATTGACGTTATATGCGCCATGATTGATCACATCTGCGGCACCGACAGGATTAGCCTGGCTGATATCGTATGCCAGTCCATTACTAGGTTGCAGATTATCCAGCATGATTGTCACCATCTGCACACCGGTATCGCCTTCATGCAAACCGTTGGCATCTTGTGGCTGATCGATCTCGAACGCCCAGGGACCATGGGTGGAATCTTCAATATAATCGCTGAGCAGTTCGGCTGTCGTCAGGGCTTTTTGATAGATCCTGACCTGATCCATCAAGCCTACAAATGCCCGGGTTGGGCTGGTTTCATAAGTTTGCCCCAAACGAAAATCCCGGATGCCGGTAAGATCCAGTGCAGGCATGGCGACTTCGCCCATCAATTCACCATCCAGATAAAACTTCACGCCTTGCTGTGCTTTCAGCACCACCGCCACCTGCATCCAACCTGCGGTGATATCATCATTGCGCAGCGGCGCATTAAATTTGGGTGTTGCTAGCACGCTGGTAGTGATAAATCCCGGCATTCTGGGTGTGGACGATTCGGAATAAAAACGCAGCCGCTCGTTGTTGTACATTTGCAGTCCGATGGATTGATTATTTTCGTCCTGCCAGGACCACAGATAGCCTTTCTGATTGTCGGCAGGCCGTACCCACATGGAAATGGTCATTTCCTGCATGGAGGCCATATCCGCTTCAGCCAATGCGGTGTGCAGCACAAATGACGAATCCAGCTGGTTGTTGGCCAAAGCATTACCCCGAATGGCACCATGCAAATCAGATTGCGCAGCAGGATCATCCAGAATCAGTTTGGCCACCGGCGAGTTTTGCCCGCCCACACTGAGACCGCCCCAACTGCTGATCGTTAAATGCCGTTGCTGGCCCGAGTTATCGTTGGCCTGTGAGCCATTGTTCTGCACGTCATTCAAATCCCAAAAGGCATATAAGCTATTACGATGCCCCGTGGTTGTCTGATTTTCATAACTGGCAATCAGATCGCTAATATCCAGACTACTGATAATTGACTGGATATCACTCAACTCGAAGGTTGTCGCGGAGCTATCAACAGTATTGATATCCACCGTTGTGTAAGTCGTCAAAGCAGTATTCAGTTCACTCAGGAACACACTACTAAAACCGGATTCCCCATAGGGCAAATCGTTAATGGCGTAGCTTTCCAGTTGGCCGTCAACACTGCCGTCCAGACTGTCTTCAGCCAACGCTTTCGCTATCTGCATGCTGCTGTAGTTCTGCTGATCGGTACTGTTGACCAGCGCAATCAGGTTAGCGGTATATATGTCAGCTTGGCTATCCGCCAGACTACCGACCACCGGCACTGTATCGATAATGGTTGGGGCAATTAAAATACTGTTTAAGCCGGCAGAATAATGACTGGTCACCGACTGATTGACCTGATCAACCAGTCCCGCGTCCACTGTCTCGCTACGGCTGATGATATTGGCGGCAATCTCGGTAAGGGCGGTCACACCAACCTCGGTAGCCCCCGGATTAATCACGGCACGCAAACGTTGCTCTTCACCCAATGGAACATCACTGTTGGATAGCAAATCATAGTAGCTGGCGTCACTGTTACCGCTGACCTGAATCATAACCGGTGATGTCAGGTTGGTCGGGATCAGCACATCGGCCACCCCGGTTACGCCCGTTCCGGGCTGACCCGGATTGAGGTCATTGCCCTGTAGATCGGTTACGCTCACATTAGCAAACTGAAATTTGCCCAAACCGGGCGTCACGCTTATTTGGGTAAATCCTGCGGGTAAATCAGCCTGATGCAAACGCCATTTCAACTCAGCGTTATCTGACCAGCTTTGAGTGGTGACATAAGTTCCATCCCCTTGTTTAGGATTTCCATAGGGATCATATCCACGTAAATTAAAGTCGCCGGTTTTACAGCTAATGGAAAAGCTGGCCGCATCGGCCTCTTGCAACAAAGTGACTACCCACATAGCTGAATCAAGCTGTGGGTTATGGGTTACTGTGACGTTGGCACCATTGCCTTCGTCAGTACGAGCCGGATCCGGGTCAAAGCAACGCAAATAATAGGCACTATGCAGCGATTTAATATTGTAATAACCGGGTTGCCCAGTCACTTCAATAAAGGTCCACAGCTGAGTGATATCCTCCATGCGAAGGTTGTTGATCGACGCATAACTGTTTAATACGGCGTTAGTTTCAACCGTCAGATAAGTGTTTGAATCGAGATTTTCCAGTTGATAAATTTGCCCTGCAACGACACTGGTGACCTCATCCTGACCGGCTTGTTCAAAGCTGAAGGCCACATTGAGCTTGTCGGTTGAAAAAGGCGTTTGTCTGTCGATTCGGACCCGGAAGCTGTCGGAGCTTAAGGCCGAAGCCTGACTGTCCAGATCGGCAAAACTGACTTCGTTATCACTGAACACAATCGCCGGATCATCGCTACTGATGCGTGCCTTGATATTGGTTGCACTGCTACCGGCATTAAACGCCACCAGTTTGACTTCGTATTCAAATGTAGTGCGGTTGACCCGCTGATTGCCGAGCATCTGATATTGCTCAACATTCATCTCAGCATAAGCCACCGATGAACCAAGCAAACCTGTCAGCAGTAGCAGTAATTGATAATAGCGAAGCAGATAAGCTAATACCGGCTTCAAGGGATAAGTTAAGGTTCTCATATTGTTTATCCATTCATTCAATAGTGGTGTAAATGGCAATATTTCGATTGATTCAGACCGGCAGCCAATAAACCTCAGGCTTCGGATAGTGAAACGTCACAACGAGAAAAATTGCAAAAAAGGGCTTCATCCGATGATGAAGCCCTTAGCCAGCAGAGTGGTTAGAAGCGGTAGCTGACACCCAAGGTGTAGCGGGTGCCTGTTTCAGCATAGGTAGCAACATATTGCTCCCAGCCGGCGTACTCTTCTTTGGCGCTATCCAGCAGGTTGACTGCTCGCAGTTCAGCCGAGAAACCTTTGGCGATTTTATATCTGACCACGGCATCCAGTGACGGCTGTCCCTTGTTATGGATAGCGGTACTGGTGGTGATGGGATCCAGACGATCGTAATAGTCGTCACGCCAGTTGTATAACAACTTGGTGCTTAACTTTTCGTCTTCATAATACAGCTGGATATTGACACTGTTGGTTGACACACCATCAATGCCGATAGACTTGTTGGTGCGAGGGTCAATTTCATCCGTCGAGTTATCCAGATAGGTATAGTTAATCGACATACCCATATTATCCATAAAGGCATAAGGCATATCACTGAAATGTTGTTGATAGGCAATTTCGAAGCCTTTTAACTCACCACCACCACCGTTGAGCTGCGTAGTGATCCTGAAGATCTGATCACCATAGCCTTCGATAGTGCTTTCCATCGAGTCCTGAATAATCTGGTTATCCAGCTCTTTATAAAATACTGCCAACGCCAAAGCGGATTGTTTATCAAAATACCATTCCAAAGAGGCATCGTACTGGGTGCCGCGTTGAGGCTGAAGATCGGCATTGGCTAACGACGCCCATGAATTTTCGGTTTCGTCGGTATTCGGTGTCTCCGGATCATCAGCGACCAGTACTATCCGGTCTGCCTGGGCATAATTATTGGTGCTGGGTCGGCTAATGGTTTTACTGGCGCCCAAGCGCAGCAATAAATCATCGGTCAGGTTACGCACCGCTACAATGCTGGGTAAGAAATCCGAATAGCTGCCTTTGTCGTGATAAGGCTGCAAAACCCCGTCGACCAGCGCATATTTATTTACATCCGTGGTGGTTTTGGCATAACGGGCACCGAAATTACCTTTCCATTCACCGGCTTCAAAATCAAAACGCACATAGGCAGAAGCGATAGTGTCATCCACAATCGCGCCTTTCTCGTCAAAGCTGACCACCGGGGCGTCATAGAACACATCTGAATAACCGAATCCACCATTGCCAATCAGGTGAGTATCAATCACCACAATCTTGTTCGGCAAGGTGACATCGGCACCAGGCAAAATATCCGACATATCCAGATATTTAAACGCATTCTGCGCCCAGTCTGAGTTGACTACCGACGAGGTGACAATACCGGCACGGGTAAAACTGGTTACCTCGGCACCGGAAAAATCACGGCCGCTAGGATCGTCTTCCGGGCCGACGCCTCGTTTACCCCAGGTTTCTCGGGTAGCGCTGACATCGGAATAACGCAGACCGGTTTTGATATTGGTAATAATGCCGTCATTCAGCGGAATGTCGATATCCAGACGGAAAGAATCTTCGGTCGCTTCACGAATGGTACGGTTGTCATACAAGGTACCTGCCACCAGCCCGCTGGGATCGGACAAATCCGGCAGGCTTACCTGCGGTACAGTCACACCACGCAAGTCATAAGAAAAGTCCACATTAGTCTTGTTCAACTGGACAAACTGCTGATCGCCGACATCGTTCGATTCAGTAAAGGCATATTCGACAAATACCGTCATACCACTGTCGGCATACCATTTGGCATTAACACCACCGGTCAGGAAATCCTGCGGTTGCTGATAACCTTCATGGTTACTTAAAACAGAGTTGGTTAAGCTACCGGCGACCCGTGCATCGTGCTCGGTAATCACCCATGAATCTTTCACATAGCGATCCAGATCGGTATCGGTCACTGCCTGGATCCAGCCACGACTGCGGTCGTAGTCATATTCGGCATATAGAATATCGGCGTTAATATCCAGCATGTCGCTAGGACGCCACTGGAATGCCGCATTTACTGCGGTTTTCTTGCGTTCTTCCTGCTTGCGCTGATAACGCAGGTCATACATAAAATAGTAAGGATTGGGGACAGAGTTGGTGACACTTTCGTCCCAGTCCGCAGGTGGCTTGTCGAAGGGTTTACCGGAACGCCAGTCACCATTACTGTAAAAACGATCTTCGGTAATCGGGCGGTCTTCATACACCACACCAATCATGGCACCCATGGTATCGTCATTAAAGGTATTACTGATTAACCCGTTAAACTTGTAACCCGAATCATCATTTAAATCATTCAGCATGCCTTTAACCGTCGCGCCACCCCATAAACCTTTTTTATTCAGTGGCTTACGGGTTGTAATATTCACCGTTCCACCCAAGGCACCATCGGTCATATCGGCGGTTAAGACTTTTTGCACTTCCACTGAACCGACAATTTCAGAGGGAAAGTAATTCATCAGACCGGCATTGCTGCCACGTCCATAAGCACTAATCAGTGTACGGCCATTCACTTCCAGGCGGTTTTCGCGAATACCGCGAATAGTAATACTGGCGCCTTCTCCGTCTTCACGCTCAATCTGCACACCGGCAACGCGTTGTAATGTTTCAGCCAGGTTTTCATCGGGTAATTTGCCGATATCTTCGGCAACGATGGCATCGGTAAAGGTATCGGACAAACGTTTGCGGCTCAGGTTTTCGGCCAGACTGGCGCGGATACCGACCACTTCAATCACTTCGGTATCGTCTTTCTTCGCTTTTGGATCTTTGTCTGTACTGGATTGATCTTGCGCATAGGCAAAGTGAATGCTTCCTGTTAGCAAAACTGCGGTTACCAGTTTGGCTAATTTCGATTTCTCGAATTGTTGAGTCATGTCTGAGATCTCCTGTTGGATCTTTATTTTTGGGTCTTAACGTTTCACTAAATAGCTAGTTATTGCGTCTTATTCGTCATTCTTTATTTAGTTACCCGAAGCAAGAGTCCAGCGCATTGCGATTGAGACTCATATTAATAAACTTCCGGCTGATAACGTCGACGCATTATGTTGCTATTTTAGATATACTTCAACCCTAAAAAACATTTTTTTAACAATTTATTATCCTGATCTGCTGGCAGCCCACGACCAGCAAGGCCTGAACAGCCAGCCAATTTGCTCAATAGATAAACAACAAAATCGAATGACGCATTAACTTTATTGCCTTGTGGCAATGTCATTCCGTCCCTTGCAGAGACTGCTTAACCTTGTTTCAAGCCCTGTTGTCACCGGCTCTGACGAACAGATATATTAACAATTGACGGACTGGTTGTGCTAACGAGAGACGAATAAGTGACACTTCATTAACATTTCCCGCTTTACAAATGTCACATATAGATACACAATGCGCCCTATTCCGATATTAAATATGGAAATGAATAATCCTATTAGATTGCCAATTGCAGAAATAGCTGGGCATTTATCAACCTCAATCTGCTTTATTCAGGTTTAACCGGGAAATATTCAGTGGTATGCATAGTGTTTACTTTCCACTTATTTAAGGATTCGACGTATGAATCAACAACTTGACGGCATTAAATATGAACAGCTTTGATTACTACACCGCACTGACATTTTCAGTATTAGTACTGGTGTTGGGAATGATGTTTTCCCGCAGCGGCAAAAGCATGAAGTCTTTTTTTGCTGCCGGTGGCGATGTTCCCTGGTGGATCAGCGGTTTATCACTGTTTATGAGTTTTTTCTCGGTGGGTACTTTTGTGGTTTGGGGCTCTATTGCCTATACCAGCGGTTTTGTCGCGGTTGCAATCCAAACCACCATGGCTATTGCAGGCTTTGTTATAGGTTTTGTTATCGCCCCGGCCTGGAATAAAACCGGCGCGATCACTGTAGCCGACTTTATCACCCGGCGACTGGGCCAGTCGGTGCAAAAACTGTATTCCACCGCTTTCCTGTTTATTAACTTGTTTACTGCCGGTGCTTTTCTTTATCCGGTAGGCAAAATCATCGAAGTTTCCACCGGTTTTCCGCTCGATACGGCGATTATTGTATTGGGACTCTTCATTATTGCCTACACCACAGTGGGCGGATTATGGGCGGTGCTAATCACCGACGTGCTGCAATTTGTGGTACTCAGCGCCGCAGTCATTATTATTATTCCGCTGGCCTTCGGTGAAATCGGCGGTATTAGCCAGTTTTTTGCCAAATTGCCGGAAGGTTTTGCCTCTGTTTATAACGATGAATACAGCTGGGTATTTTTACTCGCCTTCCTGATTTACAACACCGTCTTTATTGGTGGTAACTGGGCCTACGTACAGCGCTATACCAGTGTTTCCAAACCTTCCAGCGCCCGCAAGGTCGGCTGGTTATTCGGTAGTTTATATCTGGTGGCGCCCATTATCTGGATGTTGCCACCGATGATTTACCGCATTGTGAATCCCGATTTACAGGGTACGGAAGCCGAAGAAGCTTACCTGTTAATGAGCAAGCTGGTGGTGCCGGACGGATTGCTGGGCCTGATCCTGGGCTCAATGATTTTTGCCACTGCCAGTTCGGTCAATACCACCATCAATATTGCTGCCGGGGTCTTTACTAACGATATTTTCAAGGCATTCAAGCCGCAGTTCCCAGCGGAAAAATTAATGAAGGTGGCGCGTCTGTCGACTTTTGTCTTCGGCTTTCTGGCCATTGCCGTAGCGCTATCGGTGCAAGGTATGGGCGGCATTGTCGAGGTGGTATTAAGTGTAGCAGCGCTAACTGGTGCCCCTCTGTATCTGCCCCCAATCTGGGCGGTTTTTTCCAAACGCCAGACCGGCAAAAGTATTCTAATTACCACCTTATTGAGTCTGGCAATTAACTTGCTGTTCAAGTTTGTTACCCCGTCACTGCTGGACTTGACCCTGTCCCGGGCGACCGAAATGATGGTGGGAGCCATGGTGCCGGTGGTCATTCTGTTTGCCTTCGAGATGCTATATAAACAACGCGCGCAGTCCAATGCCGACTATCAGCGCTATATGGAATCCGAGCAGCAACGTCAGGCAGCCATTGCCGAAGTCGAAACTATCAACAGCACCCCGAACGACGCCAATCAGTTTGGCCTGCAGATTTTATCCATCGGCGTGTTATGTATTGGCTTGCTCATCATTGCGCTTGGCGTGATGACTGATACCGCCAATACCGAAACCATCAGTGTCGGGTTAGTTATTACCCTTCCCCCGTTATTTTTTATGTTCAGAAAATACCGTGCATCTGCGCTTGACCAAAGCCAAAAGACCGCAGGTTAATTTAGGAAAATCAACATGTTAAACGAACAAGCGATGCCACAAGGCAGACAATCAGTCCATAAAACCATTGACGCAGATTTAGTGGTGGTTGGTGGAGGCATTTCCGGAGTGTGCGCAGCCATTGCTGCTGCCCGCTCAGGAGTGAAAGTGACTCTGGTACAAGATCGTCCGGTATTAGGTGGTAACGCTTCGAGCGAAGTCAGATTATGGATCTTGGGTGCCACTTCGCATATGGGTAACAACAACCGTTGGTCCCGCGAAGGTGGGGTGATTAACGAAATTTTGCTGGAAAATATGTTCCGCAACAAAGAAGGCAATACGGTTATTTTCGATACCATATTGCTGGATAAAGTCACCAGTGAGCCAAATATCAAGCTATTACTCAACACCGCCGTGTTTGCCACCCATAAGAGTTCCGACACCAAAATTGAATCGGTGGAAGCCTTCTGTTCGCAGAATTCCATTATGTATCAACTGACCGGCAAGTATTTTTGTGATGCTTCCGGTGACGGTATTGTGGCTTTTCAGGCGGGTGCGTCGTTCCGTATCGGTGCAGAGTCCCGCGATGAATTTGGTGAGAAAATGGCGCCACCTGACGAAAATAAGGAACTACTCGGCCACTCGATTTATTTTTACAGCAAAGATGCCGGCAAACCGGTCAAGTTTGTCGCCCCATCCTATGCGTCCATCGACAAAATGGCGCTGGATCGGATTAAACGGATTAAACGCGATGATATTGGACCACGCTTGTGGTGGCTTGAATACGGCGGTAACAGCGACACGATTGGCGAGACCGAAGAGATCAAATGGGAGCTATGGAAAGTCGTTTATGGTGTATGGGACTACATTAAAAACAGCGGCAAGTTTGATGGGGTAGACAACCTGACTCTCGAATGGGTGGGCAATATCCCCGGTAAACGCGAGAGCCGCCGTTTTATGGGTCACTATTTTATGGTTCAGCAGGATGTGGTGGAACAACATCAGTTCGACGATGCCATTTCCTATGGTGGCTGGGCAATCGATCACCATCCCGGTGACGGCGTTTACAGTGATCGTCCGCCTTGTACCCAATATCATGCCAAAGGGGTTTACCAAATTCCGTTGCGCTGTTTTGTCAGCAAGGATATGGATAACCTGTTTTTGGCCGGGCGCATTATCAGCGTGTCGCATATTGCCTTTGGTTCAACCCGGGTTATGGCTACCAGCGGACATGGTGGCCAGGCTGTGGGCAGTGCTGTGGCATACTGCCTGCAAAAGCAGGTTAAACCGACCGAATTATGGCAATCGAAACACATAGGTCGATTACAGCAAACGCTTAACCAACAGGGCCATTTTATTCCCGGCGTGCCGATGCAAGGCAGCGATAACCTGGCCGCCACGGCACAAATTACCGCCAGTAGCGAATTATCTCTGACCAACTTGCCCGATGACGGAATATGGAAACCTTTAAAAGTCTCCGCAGGGCAGTTTTTACCGCTTAAAAAAGACACGGCTTACCAGTTTGATGTGCGGGTTAAAGTGCATCAACCAACCACACTGACGACACAACTTTGTGTCAGCCAGCAAGCACAAAACTACACCCCTGAGCAGATAATAGAGCAGCAGAAATTTGAGCTACAGGCCGGTGAACACAATCTATCGATCCAGTTCAGCAAAACCCTGCCGCAGGATCAATACGCCATGCTGTGCTTTTTGCAAAACGAACATATCGAGATTGCCTGTTCTCATACCCGTATCAGCGGACTGGTATCGGTATTTAACGGCGAAAACAAGGCGGTATCCAACAAAGGTAAGCAGATTGTTGAAGGCGATATTGGTATGCATGAATTTGAATTCTGGACACCGGAACGGCGCCCGAACGGACAGAATATCGCCATGCAAATTAGCCCGGCCATTGCAGACTTTTCTGCCAGCAACCTGACCAACGGTTATTCACGCCCCTATCTGCAAGCCAATGCATGGGTAGCCGATACCGGACAGGCTAGCGCCGAACTGACGCTGGACTGGCCAGAAGAGCAGACCGTCAGTGAAATCATCCTGCATCTGGATGGCGATTTTGATCACGCACTGGAATCCTCTTTAATGGGACACCCGGAAGATCGTATTCCGTTTTGCGTGGCCAACTACCGGATTGTGGACGAGAACGACAACCTGCTGATAGCGGTAAAAGATAACTACCAGTCACTCAATCACCTGAAACTGGATAATCCGGTCAAAGTTCGTCAGCTAAAAGTCCAGCTTGAACGCGCCAACCAGCATGTGCCCATTGCATTGTTCGAAGTGATTGTGAAATAGCCAGACTCGACATTAATGCAAGCATTAAGGTTTAGATAAGAGGATAAAGTACGTGATAAAAACCACTATTTTCAGAACAATGATACTGAGTTGTTCGGTGTTATTGTCTGCCTGCCAGAGCAATGAAACCGCACCAGCGGCAACCCAAGCCGCCACCACCCGCTTGTCCGGCGATCAGCTGGTTATCAGCGATGCAGCAGGCCAAAGTCAAACTTTTGGATTGAATTTTACTCTGCTATACCGTGAATCCGATCCCAAAATGAAGCTGCTACCTGCGTCCATTCCCAATGTTAAATATAACGTACCAACCTGGCTGGCGGTGCGTCAGGATTTGGCCGATGTAAAGGCCATCAAACGCGATGACTCCCAGGCCGGTGACGGTTTTGATGACTCGATACTGAATGGCTCTGCCGACTCACGTACCAACAATTATTTTGCCAGCGGCCGCAATATTCAGCTCACACCCGAACATATCCAGCAGGAAGGCTCGCTGGTATTTGTCGATTATGCCGAGCACCCCGGATTTAGTCTGCGCGCCACTGTCGATATCAGCAGCCAGCCCTACCCTTTGGTGTCCTTTGAGTTAAAGACCAAGCAGGCAGGTTACTATTCCGTCGGCTATAGCGGAGCGCCTGCAATCAGGTCAAAACAGGCTGATGAGATCTGGCAACCGATGATTTGGCAGGAAAAGAAATTCCCGGATAACAGCTATCTGACACTGGCCTATCGCGCTCCTTTACCGACTACATTGGTTAGACAAGGTCAAAGCAATATTGGCGTGCTGGCCCATCCGGATGAATTCCCTTTTAGCCCGCTGCCCTTAGCCGATAACAGCCGCTTCGGGATTGTATTACGCAATACTCAAGGTGATGCGCAACCTATGCTGTTTGCCCCGGTAATGGGCGGGATTGAGTCCAAAATGGACAGCAATCAAAAATACCATTTCCGTTTTTACCTGGTTAATCAGCAGGCCGAACAGATTAGCGGGGCGTTTGAACAAATTGCCCGTGAAGTGTACGGATTCCGTGATTATCGCCACAATGAAATCGCCTCGCTGAATACGGCCTTCGACAATATTGTCGATTATTCACTGTCCAGTTATGCCTGGTTTGTTGACGAGTTAAAAGGTTCAGCCTATTCCACCGATGTGCCCGGTGCGGTTAAAAATGTCACCAGTTTGTCGGCGTTGGAGCTGGCCATGGTGACAGACAATAAAACCATGTTTGAAAAACGCGCCTATCCGACGCTGGAATATATGCTGTCACGGGAAAAATTCCTGTTCAGTCTTGATCCGGAACAAAAAATTCAACACCCCTCACGCAAAATGCTTGGGCCTATTGCACCGGTGTCCGAGCTGACCTCGTTGTACAATATTCTGGGTCAGAATAATCCGTTTCTGGTCACCCTGGCCAAGGAAGCCTTTAACAGTTCGCGTGTACGCAATCTGGATGTCGCCCAGCAAGGCAACACCTGGTATAACGCGCTATGGATATACAAAAGCACCGGTGACGAGAGCTTTCTGCAAAAAGCCATTGAAGGCGCCGATCAATACCTGGCTAACCGGGTAAACCAACCGACTGAAAAATTCGACGAGCACGGTTTTTTCTGGACCCAGTACACACCCAAGTTTATTGAACTGCTGGAATTGTATGAAGTCACCCAAGAGCAGCGTTATCTGGATGGCGCGCAAAAAGCCGCCCGCCAATACACTATGTTTACCTGGATGGCCCCCAAAATTCCCGATCAAGATGTACTGGTGAATAAAGACGGGCTGGCTCCTATGTATTGGTATCTGAAATCCAAAGGCCATAAACAGATGTATGCCAAGGAAGAATTTGTCGCGCCATGGAAATTATCCGAAACCGGGTTAACTCCGGAATCATCCGGCACCAGTAGCGGCCATCGCGCTATTTTTATGGCCAACTACGCGCCTTGGATGTTACGCATCGGTTATTACAGCAATGACAGTTTCCTTAAAGAAGTGGCGAAGGCCGCCATTATTGGCCGCTACAGCAACTTCCCCGGCTATCATATCAATACGGCACGCACCACCATTTATGAAAAACCGGACTATCCGTTACACAAGCATAAAGAGCTGAGCGTGAACTCGTTCCATTACAACCATATTCTGCCACAAGCCTCGATGTTGCTGGATTATCTGGTTACCGATGTACTGAACCGCTCGGACGGACAAATCAGCTTCCCGTCGGAATATATCGAAGGCTACGCCTATTTGCAGAACAAGTTTTATGGCCACAAACCCGGCAAATTCTACGACGAACAGGACGTTAACCTGTGGATGCCAAAAGGTTTGCTGAGCATAGATAATGTCGAACTGAATTATATTGCCGGTTATCGCGGCGATGACTTGTTTATTGCCTTTACTAACCAGTCGGATCAGATAGTCAATGCCACTGCCACCATTAACCCGGACAAGGTCACCTTGGCTGATTCGGTATCAATAAAAAGCTGGCAACAAAACCAGTTAACCGATAAGGCCAAACTGGATGGCAACGCTTTGCATATTCAGGTTAAAGCACAGGGTATCACTGTAGTTAAACTGTCCGGCGCCAAAACCAAGGTGGTATTCAAGGATAAGCTGCAAAAGCACAGCAAGCCCATCAGCAATGATTACCTTGAAATTGACGCAGGCAATGCCCGCGCCATGCTGATCCAGCTAGGAGAACTGGGTAATCGGGCTTATATCTATCTGCGTGATGATGACAGCAAGGTATCATCCTTTGAATTGACCTATACCGATAGCAATGGTCAACAGCAAACACTATCCGATAGTGAATTCCCCTACGAGCTAACGGTTGAATTGCCCGCCGAACAACGCCAACTGGAATTTAGCTTAAAGGTAACGGATATCAACAACCAGCAACATAACACCGGCCCACTGCAACTAGGCCAGTAACCCCACTCTCCCGTTTCCCATATCCTCACCCGGCTATATTCGCCGGGTGATTCCTGATATCTCCTTTAACCCCGGAATAAGCTGAATTTTGTCAGTGTGATGATAATCTTGCGCTAACTTATCAAGTCGATTAGTGTTTGATTTAATAAGGAATTCTTTACGTCTATTGGCGTGTTTTTGTATAGCGTATTTGCAGTTTTGAAAAGTAGCTTACCTTGTAAGGTCAGTATAATAAGCTGTTATGTGTTTTTTAAATTATGGGGTTAAAGCGAATGGAAAACGAATTCACAATTGAGTGGGAGGGTATTCGGTATTCTGCTTCATATGAAGTGGATGGTGAAGACCTTACAGTGTACTTGCCAGACGGCACTTCCCGATTCACTAAGCTTCATGGTCTAAAACCTCTGTCTGCAGCAAAGGTTCATTTGAAAAGCTATGCTCAGCTACAAAACACATAACAAGCCAATGTTGTTCAGCCAACAAGTTGGCCTGGGAAAATCACTCGCTGGCACTTCGTGCCAAAACACTCGTAATTTCCCCAAATTGGGGCGTTAGACAATAAAGCGTATTAAAGTAGACAAACAAAGGACCCTATGACTCCCGCAATTAATGCCGCCAACAAGGCCAAGATTCACTACCACATTCATGAATACCAGCATGATCCGGATAACCAGGCGTTTGGGCTGGAAGCGGTGGAAAAGCTGAATCTGAATGCGGCGCAGGTGTTTAAAACCCTGGTGACCCAGCTGGATAACGGCAAGCTGGCGGTGGCCGTGGTACCGGTATCGGACAAATTGAATTTAAAGCAATTTGCCAAGGCTTGTGGTGCCAAAAAAGCGGCGATGGCGGATAAACAGGATGTGCAGCGTAGCAGCGGTTATGTGCTGGGTGGCGTTAGTCCATTGGGACAAAAGAAGGCGCTGATGACTGTGGTTGATATATCTGCCCGTCAGTTTGATGCTATCTATGTTAGTGCCGGACGCCGGGGTCTGGAAATAGAACTTTCCCCTGATGATCTCGTCAAGCTCACCAGGGGAACCTTCGCTGATATTAAATAACCTGAACCCGGGTTAACTGCTGGCATAAGTTTTAGCTAGTACTTCCTTGGCCAGACTGCGGGGCAAACAGGAGGCTAACGGTGCCTGATTGAACTCGGCTTGGGTTACCTTTCTTGCAGGCGATAACCATTTATCGCCGCGCCAGTTCACTTCTATCTTGCAGTCAATCTCGGCATTATTTTCGGTATAGAAAATCTTAACCGAATCCGTTTTCTGGATAAGGCGCGAGTACGGATAACCTTTGCTGCTATATAGATGAACCATCTCGGCAGACAGCGCAGACTGACAAATAAGAGCCAATGCTATAAAGCCTAAATAGAGTAAGTTTCGCATAATAATATCCTTTAACTTGTTTGGGTCGGGAAGGATAAATTAGTCCTTGTATCGATATTGAACAAACGATATAAACTTACAATGAATTAAGTTTTTCTTATGCGATGGTTATCTTGAGATCACTTCCTCCCCTCAAATCATTACAGGTTTTTCTGGCCGCCGCACAACAGGGCAGCTTCAAGTTGGCGGCCGAACAGTTATTTGTCACTCAGGCGGCGGTTAGCCAGCAAATCCGGCTACTGGAACAACATTTAAATTGCACGCTGTTTGATCGTTTAGGCAAGCAAACCCGACTCACAGCCCAGGGCCGTCTACTGTTACCCCATATTGAGCAAGCGTTTCAACATATGCTTCACGGAGTTAGCGCCATTACTGGCGATCCTAATCCCAATATATTGCGTATTACCTCACTGCATTCCTTTACGTCCCTGTGGCTAATCCCTAAAATTGTCGATTTCCAACAGCAAAACCCCGATCTGGTAGTGCAATTCTCACCCAGTAACCAACTGGCGTCGTTTCAACAAACAGAAGTGGATATTGCTATCCGCAAAGGACAGGGACATTATCCCGGCCTGACCGTCAGAAAGCTGCTGGATGATCAGATATTGCTGGTCGCCAGCCCGATGCTGGTTGGCGAAACGCCATTGTCGGCCCAGCAACTGTTTGCCTTGCCGCTGCTGGAAGATATTTCATCCGATACCCAAGAAGCGCTGCAATTCTGCTGCCAGCAATTTCAACTAGACAGACAAGCCATCTACTCGCTATTACGCGCCGATGATTCTGTTTCTATTATCGAAAATGCTCTGGCCGGCAGGGGCATTGCCTTGGTTAATTCGGTTCTGGTACGGGAACATATTCGCCAGCAGAAACTGGTTTCGCTACTGGATTTCAGTCATGCCAGCCATCTGGCGATGTATCTGGTTGCACCGGAACAGCATTTTAGCTGGAACAAAGTCCAGCGGTTTGAACAGTGGTTTATTGAAAAACTGCAGGCGGATTGAATCTGGAGCCTGTTGATCTAGCCAATAAAATTGATTGCAACATGGCAGTTTGCTTGCCACACTATCAACTGGTCTAACCAGAAAGGAAAAAACTATGCCCGCTTCCAATCCATTGCGCAAATTTGTCGATAAGGCCAATCAATATCCTGATTGGTTAAGCAGCAAACTGATGACCTGGATGTTTCGCAGTAAAGTTAAACTGGCGGGCACCTGTAAAATCGACATACTGTCCACCGATGGTAAGTCGGTTACCTTTCGTCAGCGCAACATCAGTAGAGCACAAAACCATATTAAAGGCATTCATGCCGCTGCCATGACCTTATTGGCCGAATCGGCTACCGGCTTTATTACCGGTATTAACTTGCCGGGCGACAAGCTGCCACTGGTCAAAAAAATGGATATTAATTTTGTGCGCCGCGCATCGGGCGATATGACTGCAAAAGCCACTTTAACCGATGAGCAGATTGCCTTGATGCAACAGCAGGATAAAGGCGAAATCACCGTTCAGGTAGAAGTAAAAGATGCCAACGGCGATACGCCCATCGAGTGTGAGATTATCTGGGCCTGGATCCCCAGACGTCGTTAAAACAATCAAACTCGGTTGACAGCTTGTTAACAGACTTTAAATGCAATGTAACGATATAACTTATAAGCATAAAATCAGCGTAAAACCTGCGCAAACCGATTGCCTATTAACCGCACTGGACTAAAATTGCCGCCTGCTAAAAAGGGGGGAAGCATTGTGGTATTAACGGGTCTGAATATGGTTTTGCTGGGTTGTGCGTTACTGGCATTACTGGGTGTGGTTTTTGAAGAAGTAACACATATCAACAAGGCCAAAATTACCTTATTTTTTGGTACCTTCTGCTGGATATTATTGTTTATCTTTTCCGGTCTGGATGCCGATCTGGTGAACCATAAACTGGAACAGAATATTGAAGAAATCGCCAGTCTCTGGCTGTTTCTGGTGGCCGCCATGACCTTTGTGGCCTACCTGAATAAAAAAGGCCTGATTGAAGGATTAATCTACCTAATTTTGCCGCGCCAAATAAGCGAACGTAAGTTATTGTTTCTTACAGCAATTTTCTGTTTCGTTTTTTCCTCTTTGGCCGACAATATCACCGCAACACTGGTTTCTATTGCTCTGATCCTGTCACTTAAATTGTCCAAGAAGAAGACCATCCGTTTTGCCGTACTGGTGGTATTCGCGGTGAACTCCGGCGGTGTTTCACTGATTACCGGCGATGTCACCACCCTGATGATCTTCCTGGCCGACAAGGTCAGTATTGTTGATTTGTTATGGTTAATTCTGCCTGCGTTTACTGCGGTGTTATTGCTGGCCGCGTTGCTGTCCAGAGGAATGAACGGCGTTGTTAAGGTGGAACGCAAAAATATCGCGGTACGTACTGTCGATATCATGATTGCCATCACCTTTTTAACCACCATCCTGATGACGATTCTGGCCAATGTGTTTTTCCAGATCCCTCCGGTATTAAGCTTTCTGGCCGGCATGTCGGTGATGTTCCTGATTGCACACTTTTTCAATGATGAAAACGATCAGGATCCTATCCTGGAATACATCCGTTATATCGAGTTTGATACCTTGCTGTTCTTCCTGGGGATCTTGTTACTGGTTGGCATGCTGGAGCAAATCCACGCGCTACACGGCCTGTTGCAGTTATATCAGCTGATGGCTCCCGAATACGCCAATTTTGTGGTGGGTATATTCTCCGCAGCAATCGACAACGTGCCGCTAACTGCAGCACTGCTCAAAGCTGATATTAATATGAGCTTACCGGCCTGGCTTAGCCTTACCTACGCGGTTGGCGTAGGGGGCTCGATGCTAGTCATAGGTTCGGCTGCCGGGATCGTCACCATGAGTAAAGTACCGGGATTAACCTTTGGAAAATACCTCAAATACGGCTTGCTACTGTTATTGAGTTATACCCTGGGCTACATCCTGGTTTATCTGGTGAGCAGCTATTTTATCGCAGTGTAAACCCCGGCTTTCATATTGGTCATTTTTTATTCATAAAAATACGCATAAAATTAGTTGACAGATTGTCATTTTGGGCATATTTAACACTGGAACGAAGCGGTTCGATTAGCACAATCAATCGAGCCTCTTCATTGTTGTAATTCCTAATTTTGTTGGGGATGCCGAAATGGCAAAACAAACTAGAGAAACTTTACTTAAACAGATCTTTAATGATTACAAAAACTATCCTTATGGTTTTTCACGCTCCGGCGACTTTTCGATCAAGGAAAGTCAGGCGCTAAGCAAATACGGTCAGTTAATCTGTGCATTATTGGATGGCGTTATCGAACCAACCAATAAAGAAGATGCATCGTTACTTGCTGTAGCGCTTGGTCAACAAGAGCCGTCCAGCGTGGCTGAAAAAGCCTGGGTAAGATATCAACGTATTATCGAGCAGCCCAAGCCTGCCAGTATTTATGGTTCAAAACCCGCAGCCATGGATGACTACGCAACTGACAGCGCCGAACTAGAGGCCGAATACGACGATTAAAATGCGGTGCCCATTGGGCACCCTCTTATCTTTTTAGAAGATTTACCTCTAATATATTCCTTTAGTAGGATAATTATCCTACATTTGCCGTTTTCTGAAATATTTATCCTTATTTCGCCAAAAAATACCATTTCAACTTTTGCCCCAGTCAAGTATAGTCGGGGGTTCCAACAGATTGATCTATCTAAACGACTTGGAAATGCAAAATTCTGTGTAAACGAGCGAGTTAATATCGGTTTGATCACCTTATTTAAGCGCTATCAGTTTACTGCGTAATACGCATTTCCAAATGGTTTGGGGAAAAGCCGCTGAAGACCATATGAGAGAGGAGAACATGTAGTGGAGATGATGTCAGGCGCCGCGATGGTGGTTAGGGCGCTAAAAGATGTAGGGGTGAAACATGTTTTTGGTTATCCCGGTGGCGCAGTTCTCGATATTTATGATGCCTTATACGCGCAGGACGACGTCGAGCATATTCTGGTCAGACACGAGCAGGCTGCCGCCCATATGGCAGACGGCTATGCGCGTTCTACCGGCCAGACCGGCACTGTGCTGGTCACTTCCGGCCCCGGTGCAACCAATACCATAACGGGTATTGCTACCGCCTATATGGATTCGATTCCTATGGTGGTGTTGTCCGGTCAGGTCGCTACTTCGCTGATTGGTGAGGATGCCTTCCAGGAAACCGATATGGTCGGCTGTTCCCGCCCAATTGTAAAACACAGTTTCCTGGTTAAACGGACTGTGGATATTCCGATGGCAATTGCCAAAGCTTATTATATTGCCAATAGTGGACGTCCCGGTCCTGTGGTTATCGATCTGCCAAAAGATATCGTCAACGTTCAGGAAGAGCATCCTTACGAATTTCCGACGTCAGTGCAAATGCGTTCTTACAACCCCACAGTTAAAGGCCATGGCAAGCAAATTAAAAAATCAGTGGAAGTATTTACCACTGCTAAGCGGCCGGTAATCTACGTGGGTGGCGGGGTTATCGCGGCGGATGCCAGTGAGCTGTTGACCCGTTTTGCCGAAACACTTAATGCGCCGGTAACTTCCACCTTGATGGGATTGGGCGCGTTCTCCGGTCTGCATCCACAATTTATCGGCATGTTGGGCATGCACGGTACATTGGAAGCGAATAAAACCATGCATAATGCCGATTGCATTATTGCCCTGGGTGCCCGTTTTGATGATCGGGTGACTAATAATGTCGAAAAATTCTGCCCACACGCCACTATTGTACATGTGGATATTGATCCGGCCTCTATTTCCAAAACCGTGGCAGCCCATATTCCCGTAGTGGGCTCAGTTGATTCGGTACTGGAACAGTTCTTCGAACAAATGGGTAAAATAGACACTAAAGCCCAAACCGAAAAGCTGGCTGACTGGTGGAAACAGATCAATCAATGGCGTGACAAAAAATGTCTAACCTATCAAACCGACAAAGCCCAGCTTAAACCACAGCAGGTTATTGAATCGCTGTACAAACATACCCATGGCGATGCCTACATTACCTCTGACGTGGGCCAACATCAGATGTTTGCTGCATTGTATTATCCGTTTGCCAAACCCCGTCGCTGGATCAATTCCGGCGGTCTGGGAACCATGGGCTTCGGACTGCCGGCGGCAATGGGCGTACAAAAAGCGCACCCCGATGCTGTCGTGGCTTGTGTGACCGGCGATGGCAGTATCCAGATGAATATTCAGGAGCTGGCTACCTGTTTGCAATACAATTTACCGGTCAAAATTATTTCCATTAATAACCGGGCGCTGGGCATGGTTCGCCAGTGGCAGGATATGATCTACAAAGGTCGTCATTCTCATTCCTACATGGATTCACTGCCTGACTTTGTCAAACTGGCCGAAGCCTATGGACATATCGGTATTCAGGTAAATAAACCCGAAGAACTGGACGATGCCATGGCTCGCTGTTTTGCCGAGAAAAATCGCGTGGTATTTATGGATATTCTGGTTGATCAAAGTGAACATGTTTACCCCATGCAGATTAAATTCGGTGCCATGGATGATATGAGATTAAGTAAAACGGAGCGCACCTGATGAGACGTATTCTATCGGTATTAATGGAAAATGAACCAGGTGCCTTGTCACGTATCGTTGGTGTATTCTCACAACGGGGATACAACGTCGATACCCTGTGTGTTGCACCGATTGACGATGGCAGTTTGTCGCGCCTGACCATTACCACTCACGGTGATGACAAGGTAATTGAGCAAATTACCAAACAAATGAACAAGCTGATCGATATTCTAAAAGTCACTGACTTAACTGACGGTGCCCATATCGAACGCGAGCTGATGCTGGTTAAAGTCGCCACGCGCAGCGAAACGGCTCGCTCAGAAGTCAAGCGCACAGTGGATATCTTCCGTGCCCAAATCGTGGATGTCAGCAGTAAAAACTACAGCATCCAGATTGTTGGCCCTTCCGACAAGCTGGATGCCTTTGTGCAATCAATTAGCGATGTGGCCGAAGTGATTGAAACCAGTCGTTCCGGTGTTTGTGGTATTGCTCGCGGCGATAAAGCCCTTAGACCCTAACGCTGTCTAAAAAAAACGAAATATTATAGACTTGGCGGCCCATTAAACTGGCCGCCTTTTTTATGCCCGTACCTTCTCAATCCAAACCTCGACAACATGTGTTGATTATCGGTTATGTCTGGCCGGAGCCAAATTCATCGGCGGCGGGAAGCCGGATGATGGCGTTAATTGACAGTTTTTTAGCCCAGCAATGGCAAGTGACTTTTGCCAGCCCGGCGCTGTTATCTGAACACCGTGCCGATCTAGTCGGGTTAGGGATAAAAGAAGCCAGTATTGAACTGAATAACAGCAGCTTTGATGCGTTTATTAGCGATTTGCAGCCCGATATTGTGATGTTTGACCGCTTTATGATGGAAGAGCAATTTGGCTGGCGGGTAGAAAAATATTGTCCGGATGCGCTGCGTATACTGGATATGGAAGACGCGCATTTTTTGCGCCAGGCACGTCAACAGGCGTTCAAAAAACAACAAACTGTCGCTCCTGAGGATTTACATACCGAACTGGCCATTCGCGAAATAGCCTCGATTCATCGCTGTGATATCACCTTGGTGATTTCGACATTTGAAATGGCGTTATTACAAAACCAGTTCAGTATTCCGGCCAATATTCTGCATTACTGTCCTTTTATGCTCGATGGCATCCATCAGGATAATCCTGAATTTGAACAGCGTCAGCACTTTATCAGCATAGGTAACTTCCGCCACGACCCAAACTGGGATGCGGTGTTGTGGCTTAAACAACAAATCTGGCCGCTGATCCGCAAACAACTCCCTCAGGCTGAATTACATATTTACGGTGCCTATCCACCGAAAAAGGCCACCGATTTACATAACCCCAAACAAGGTTTTTTAGTCAAAGGTTGGGTGCCAGATGCCAAAATTGTGATGCAACAAGCTCGTATCTGTTTAGCGCCACTGCGTTTTGGTGCCGGACTAAAAGGCAAGTTGGCGGATGCCATGCAATGCGGCACTCCCAACATCACCACCGGGGTTGGAGCTGAAGGATTTGTTGAACAAGGCCATTGGAGCGGGACTATCGCCAACCAGGCGGAAACCTTCGCCAATGCGGCGGTTGAACTATATAACAATCAATCGCAATGGCAGCTATTTCAACAAACCGGTTACCGGATTATTGAACAGCAATTCGCTAAATCGCCCATCCAACAGAAGCTAATTCAACAGATTAGGCATCTTGTCGAAAATATCACCGAGCATCGTCGCAGTCATTTCACCGGCATGATGCTGCGCCATCACAGTATGAAAAGCACCCAATATATGGCGCAGTGGATCGAAGCCAAAAACAGCAAGTAATTGACAAAAATGAATATTTTTAATTAACCCCAACTCGGGATAAGAAATGTCGTTTATATTTACAAAGGGTAAATAATTCAGATAGTTATATTATTCACTCAACCATTGTTGAATAAATAGTTTACTCAATGACGACATTTTTGTGCTTGGCAAGGCGGGGTTTCGTACGTCATAGCTGGCTATGACTAGAAAGCCCAACGCTGCTAGGTACAAAAAGAGCGTTATTGAGAGGCGTGGCTTATCCCGAGCTGGGGTTAATTAATCTGTATACGAAAGTTTAATCTTCGCTAGTATGGATTTTTTTCACCCTGCCGACCTGACCATCTTCTAATCGAACTTTTATGCCATGCGGGTGATTGGGGGAGTTAGTTAAAATTCGTTGCACTATTCCTTGGGTCAATGCACCTGTTCGTTGATCTTGCTTTAAGACAATTAATAGAGGCTGTTTATCTTTGATATTCGCCACTGCTAGCGGCGATTTTTTCTTCCCACAAGGCAGAAAAGGCGCGAAGAGTGGTTCTCTTTAAGCGTTTGATAACGCAGTGAGAAGGAAAAATAGCCCCAGCCCTCCGGGTTGAGTCTGAAAATCCCTCACTCTTTGTTGCAAACAGATTGATTTAGATGACTAAATTACACTGTTTGCGCCTCGATTGAGACATTTTCATTTCTCAACAGTGGTGAATATCAAAGACAAACAGCCTCTAAAGCCGAGTTTGATGTTTGATCTGATATTACCGCTCATGTATTTCCCTGTGGTGTTGTTTTTGCGTTGTTGAAAATAGCATAGCGGCACACCGAGACAAAAGCGGTTGTTTGCGCCAATAAAAAACTTACTGGCGCAAACAATATACTATTATTGTTTACTCATCCAATCATGGTACTCGGCCTTTGCCTGTTCCTCGGCTATTCCATAACGTTCCTGGATCAAGCCGACAATCTCTTCTTCGCGGCCTTCAATTTTATCCAGGTCGTCATCGGTGAGTTTACCCCACTGTTGCTTGACGTTACCTTTAAGCTGTTTCCATTTACCTTGCCAAATATTTTTGTTCGTCATAATCATTCTCCTGTTAACAATGTAACAATCGAGTTCACCCCGTCGGGGCGGATAACTCACTAGCTGATTGCGATTTAATTTCTAGCTACAGAATGTCTCTGTACGGGTTAACAAGCCAAAATAATGCCAGCATTAATAAATTGATTATTTTCAATGCGTTATAGGAATATTTTGAATTTTGACAGAATATATGTACTGGCAAACAGTAACTATTACCCGACACAATGGTAATAGTTACTTAACGCGAATCGCTGTTATTTACAGGTCGCCATATCTTTAGAAAGCTCGGTAATAAACTGTCCATCCTTACCTAAGTAGCGATAAACCATAATGACTTTTAAATCGATAAAGCTGCGCAGCTCTTTGTTGGCGCACAGTTTACCAATTACGCTGTCTTCGAGGATTGAATCAAACATGGCTACATCAAGCTGATCAGCGGTGTAATTAACCAATGTATTGTTATAGATAATATAATTTTTCATTGTGGCAGCTGAATCCAGTCGAGTGTCGGCATCCAGCGCCCATGGCGCTTTACTGTTAACTTCTTTAGCCACCATAGACAACTGTTGAGACAGTATGCGCTGTTCATCCGTTTGAGTGGCGTGACTTATCCATGGAGTCGTTATCATGACTAAAGCGAAGAATATTATTCTCAAATCCATTTTATTGTTCCTTATCTTGAGCATGTTGCTCTAACTATTTAACCCACATTAGGCTACCAACTGTGCGGCAGCGGATTGTTGCTTATTCTGTATTAATTGAAAAGTACTTCGCTTCGAATTTCATTCCCTTGTTCAGATAAAATTTGTGCGCAGCTTCTCTGGATACGCCTGACACCAGACGCATCTGAGCACATTTCTGCTGTTTTGCGAAATCCAGCAACCAGTCGTAAAGTTGACCTCCATAACCTTTTGAACGGTTGCCGTCGGCAGTAATCAGCTCTTCAATCTCCAGATACTTACCAGTATGTAGCCACTCTGATATCCTGAAACCGGCAACAGCTTTAATCGCTTCTGCATCTTCCAGACAAGCCAACTGATAACCGGTTTCTATTTCCATCCTGCTGACCTGCAGTAAAAAGTCATCAAGTGACAAATGTGGTCGTAAACCTGACAGCACCGCAAAACATCTGATCTTATCCGCTTGTTCCGTTACTAATCTAATCACTATTTTTCCCTACTTCTTTGGCTTTAAAAAATTAAACTAAACAGCGCCCCGCCTAACTCACTTTGACTTAATTTAACGCTGCCGCCATGGGCAATCATAACTTGTCGGGTTAGCGCCAATCCCACACCCGAACCGTCCTTTTTGGTGGTAAAAAAGGGCACAAAAACCTTGTGTTTTAGCTCATCTGCGATGCCTTGTCCGTTGTCGCCGATTTCAATCACCACGTGCCCGCGTCGATTCAGAAATGCTCGCATCGTTACTTTGGGCTGTTGCTCGTCTACCAGCGCCTGCTCGGCATTTTTCAACAAATTAATCAATAATTGCTCTACCATATCCACATCAATATCCATTTCCAGCGTTGCGGGTTGAATATCAACGCTAAGGTCTATTCCTTTGTGCTGCCATTGCTGGGTCGCCAGTGTTTGTACTTGGCTAAACAATTGTTGAATTCGAATACGTCGGGTATTGGGTGCTGGCAAACGGGTCAGCCGCCGATAACTACCGACAAACTGCATAAGTCCTTCACTGCGACGCGCCACGGTGTGGACTGCATGTGCCACGTCATCCAGATCTTGGGCCAATTCGGGTACGTTTTGCGCCTTATGTTTACTGTCTTCCACCAGATCGACTGCCGTTCTGGCCAATGACGCAACCGGGGTGATGCTGTTCATAATTTCATGGGTCAGCACCCGAACCAGGTCTTGCCATGCCTGCAATTGGGCTTTATCCAGTTCACTTTGAATATCCTGTAAACTCAGTAAACGCTCTGATTGACCGGCAAGAATGATTTGCGTTGCAGAAACCGCCAGTTGATGTTGCATATCATCCACCACAAAATCGACCAAACGCCGTTCACCGGCTTGCAGGGTGGTCAACTGGCGCGAGAAATCATCACCAAACTGGGTCAAATCCGACAATCGTTGTACATGATGGCTGCCAAATAGACGGCGCGCACTGTTGTTCCATAACACAATCTGATCATTGGCGTGAATACTCATCAGCGGTACTGGCACATGCTCTACAATCGCTTTTAGATGGCGAAGCTGTTGCTCCTGATCGGCTCTAGTGGTTTGAAAACGCGTCAATATCTCGCTAAACGCCTGACCTAATTCAGCAAAACCGGCTCCCAGATGTTGAAATTCAAAGCGTTGAGAAAAATCTGAATAGCGCGCCGCCTGCAAAAAGCGGGTGAGTTCGGTATTGGTTTTACGAATAAAGCGCACCACTTCCAACCCCTGTACAATCAGTAATAGCAACACCAAAAGGCTGGCGGCCTGATATCCGCTTTGCGAGACAAAGGCGCTGAACAGAATAACCATCAGCATCAATAATACGATGCGAATACTGAGTAACAGCGAGAAGCGGTTAAAGCCCATGCTTGTCCATTCTCCGGTATAGCGCAGCGCGGGTTAGTCCCAACGCTCTGGCCGCATGGCTGATGTTAAAACGGTGGGTTTTAAGTGCGTGCTCAATGGCCGTTTTTTCCAATCGTTCCAGATTCAGGTCATCCTTACTAGCCAGAAGGTCAGGTTTTGACACCGCCGACAATTTCGCTTCGACGGCCATTTCTCCGGCCTGATTGGGGGTTAGTTCCAACTGAAAATCCTGCTCTGTCAGTTGTGCCGATATAGACAGTATCACCGCCCGCTCAATGGCATGGCGCAAGGCCCGCACATTTCCTGGCCAGGGATAATGCTGAATTTTCTGCAATGCGGCGGTGGCCAGCGACATATCCGGTTTAGCGTATTTTTTGGCATACAGTGCAAGATAATGTCTTGCTATCGGCTCAATATCCTCTTGGCGTTCACGCAGTGGCGGCAAAACAATTTCGACCGTATTCAAACGGAACAATAAATCCTGACGGAAGCGGGACTCATTGGTGAGTTCCGCTTTGGCTACATTGGTCGCTGCGATCACCCTGACATCAATGTCGATGGGCTTATTGGTGCCCAATGGGGTCACCTGACGCTGCGCCAGCACGGTCAGCAATTTTGCCTGTAAATGCAATGGAATATTGCCGATTTCATCCAGAAACAGGGTTCCACCGTTGGCGGCCTGTAATCGGCCGATTCTGTCTTCATTAGCGCCGGTAAAGGCCCCTTTTTTATGCCCGAACAACTCACTCTCGAACAGAGTTTCCGATACGGCGCCTAAATCTACCGCCATAAACACATTAGCACTACGCTGGCTTTGCGCATGCAATTGACGGGCAACCAGTTCTTTACCTGTACCGTTTTCGCCCAAGATAAGAACATTGGCATCAGTGGGCGCACTGCGCTCAATCAGTGACATCACCTGCTGCATAGCGACGGAATTGCCCAAAATAAAGGGGCCGGAAGTCGGCACGCTGGCGTTGGACAATAATTGATTTGTTTGGCGCAAACGTTGGGTCTCACGCCGTGATTGACCCAGTTGCACCGCGGCTGACAAGGTCGCGACCACCTTTTCATTTTGCCAGGGCTTGGCGATAAAATCGGTCGCACCCAGTTTCATTGCCTCAACCACGGTATCAACGCCGCCATGGGCAGTGATCATCACCACCACCGCCAGCGGATCAAGTTGTAAAATACGCTGTAGCCATTGATAACCTTGCTGGCCGGAACTCTCGCCCGGACCAAAATTCATATCCAGCAATATCGCGTCAAAACTATGTTCAGCGAGTAAAGTTGGAATATGTTGCGGCTGATTGCAGATACTGACATCGGAAAAATGCCGTTTAAGCAGTAATTTCCCGGCGACCAGAATATCTTCATCATCGTCCACAATCAGTATATGGCCTTGATGCTTATCCAATGCAACTCTCCCCTAACTGACTAAAACTGTTCATTATCGTACACCTGTTGTTCAATTTCGCACAATAAAAACTGTCCGATAATGAACATTTAAATTAAATATCCTTTAAAAACAATAAATTACATATTGGTACAGTTATTGATGTACCTCTATCAGTTTTACCCTTATTAACAAACAACCTATAGCGAAGATTTATGCAAAGCCAATTGAGTTCAATTAGCCAATCCGTTAGCCAAAAAACCTCTGCGGTATCCGGCTCCGGTATGGATCGCAAAGTCACTAAAAAAAGCCAAGCCTATAAGTGGCCACTAATTGGCGCTGTCGGTGTGATTCTATTTGCCTGGTTAGCCTACCAGTCATTCAATGCATCTTCCGGGCGGGCGCTGACCGTTAATAGCGAACGGATTGTGATTTCAACGGTAAGCAGCGGCATTTTTGAGGATTTTATTCCGTTACGCGGAAGAGTCACACCGGCTAAAACCCTGTTTCTTGATGCAATTGAAGGGGGGCGCGTGGAACGTATTCTGGTTGAAGACGGCACCAACCTTAAAGCGGGTGACTTAATAGTGGAACTGTCTAACGCCTCGTTACAACTAAACGTATTGGGCAATGAAGCCCGGGTAGCCGAGCAACTTAACAATATGCGCAGTATAGAATTAAATCTGGAGCAAAACCGACTGCAACATAAACGCAATTTAGTCGACATTAATTACCAGATTTCCATGCTGACGCGCCAGGTAGAACGCGAAGCTACTCTGGTTAAAAACGAGTCAATCAGTCAGTCCCAGTACGCCGATACCCAAGATACCTTGAACTGGTACAAGAGCCGTTTAAAACTGACGCTGGAAAGTCAGGCCTCGGACGCCAAAATGCAGGAAGCACAGTTGGCTTTCTTACGCGAAACCAGCAGCCGGCTAGAACATAATCTGGAAATTTCCCGGCAGAATCTGGACAACATGAATGTACGTGCCCCGGTAGCAGGTAAATTATCAGGTTTTAATGTGGAAATAGGTCAGAGCATTGGTCGCGGGGAGCGACTGGGACAAATCGATACACCGGATGATTATAAACTCACTGCCCTTATCGATGAATTCTACCTGGGGCGGGTTGATATCGGCCAGCAAGTGCAATATGACCAATACCGTCTCGAAGTATCCAAGATCTATCCGCAAGTACAGAACGGTCAATTTGAAGTGGATTTAGCCTTTATTGGCGAACAGCCGCGCAATATCCGTCGTGGCCAAACGATCCAGACCAAGTTGACACTGGGCGATGAAAGCAAAGCCTTACTTATTCCTAATGGCGCTTTTTATCAGGACACCGGCGGCAGTTGGGTGTTTGTTGTGACGGCGGATGGCAGTCAGGCGATCAAACGTCCGGTGCGTCTGGGACGCCGCAACAGCCAATTTATTGAAATTATCGAAGGGCTGGAACAGGGTGAACGTGTCATCACCAGTCCTTACACCAGTTATCAGGATATGCAACAACTTAACCTTGCTCACTAAATTACAGGATCTGAATTATGTTAAAGCTGCACAATTTGAGTAAATATTTCCAAACCGATGAAGTCGAAACGGTTGCGCTAAACAACGTCAATATTGAAATTGCCCGAGGTGAATTTGTTGCCATTATGGGGCCCTCAGGCTGCGGAAAATCAACATTGCTGAATATTATCGGCATGCTGGATAGCCCCTCCGAAGGACAGTATCACTTTATGCAGGACCAGGTCGCCGGTTACTCGGAAGCACAACTGGCACAAATTCGTAAACAGAACATCGGGTTTATTTTTCAGAATTTTAATCTGATTGACGAACTCACCGTGGAAGAAAACATTGAGTTGGCGTTGTTGTATCACAACATCCCCGGCAGCGAACGCAAACAGCGGGTAGCCAGCGTAATGGATAAAGTCGGTATTGCCCATCGGGCAAAACATAGACCCAGTCAACTGTCAGGTGGTCAACAACAGCGTGTTGCGGTAGCCCGTGCCGTAGTCGGCGATCAGGCGATGATTCTGGCTGATGAACCTACCGGTAATCTGGACAGCGCCCATGGTCAGGAAGTAATGGACATGCTCAAGGCGTTAAATGCTGAGGGCACTACCATAGTGATGGTCACCCATAGTCCGGCCCATGCCGATTACGCCAGCCGTATTATTAACCTGTTTGACGGTCATGTAGTGACTGAAAACGTTCGAGCGGCTTAGTCCGGATTAAGGAGCAACAACATGTTTCAGCATTATCTTATTACCGCATGGCGGAACATTGTTAAAAATGGCCTGTTTTCCGGTATCAATATTTTTGGTCTGGCTGTTGGCCTGATGAGCTGTATTCTTATTATGCTGTTTGTCCGCGCTGAAACCGGCTATGACAGCTGGATCAAAGACAGTGAGCGGGTGGTTCGTCTGCACTCCGCTTACAATATTCCGGGTCGCCCACCATTTTTAACAGTGCGCTCAGCCGGTCGTATGATGGAAGCCATTCGTGACTACGCCAGCAATGAAGTGGAAGACGGGGTGCGTTTAATTCAGTGGGAACTGACCATCCAGCAGCAAGCAGATGCCTTCCCTGAACAAGTCACTATGGCGGATGGCAGCTTCTTTAATGTGCTGGACTTACCTTTTGTGCATGGCGACAAAAGTAGCTCTTTCAATAAGCCTTTCGACCTGGTGGTGACCGAAGAAACTGCACAAAAATACTTTGGACGCACCGACGTTATAGGTGAAACCATGACTATTTGCTGCGTTGGTGATCAACCTACCACATTGCCTATTACCGGTGTAATGAAGGATTTACCCCAGGCGACACATTTTAACCTGCATATGCTGGTATATTTGCAACCAGCCATATTTGCAGACAACTCCAGTCTGTTAGACACCTGGACCAGCGTAAACGTCTATACCTACTTCAAGCTGAATCCCGGGGTGAGCGTTGATCAATTGCAGCAACGCATTAATTACTGGGTTAACAATGAAAGTCCGTTTGTAGATATATTCAACCAGAATATTGGTAACATGCCCGACAATTCAAAAGTGACCGATTACTTACAGCATAAAGTCATGCCGCTAACCGATTTGCATCTACATGCCCGCAACGATGCCGGCAATATGGGCGATTTTAGCGCCATGGGTGACTATAAAATGGTGGTTACCTTTATTATTGTGGCAGCATTAATTCTGTTGATAGCCTGCATCAATTTTATGAATCTGGCTACCGCCAGGGCCAGCCAGCGAGCCCGTGAAGTGGCGATGCGAAAAGTGTTGGGCGCCAGTCGCAGTCAGGTTGCGATCCAGTTCCTCAGCGAAGCCGTGGCACTGGTGTTTATTGCCCTGTTGTTTGCCCTGGTGGCGGTAGAGATTTGCTTGCCTTTTTACAACGGCCTGTTAAACCGGGATCTCAGCTTAAATTTGCTGGCAGATCCGCAACTGTTACTGGGGTTGATGGCAGTGGCATTGCTGGTTGGGCTGGGAGCCGGTCTGTATCCTGCCCTATATTTATCCCGTTTTATGCCCGCTCATATACTACAGGCCAGTAAAGGCGGCGAATCGGGCGGGTCAGCCACCTTGCGCACAGCCCTGGTGATTTTCCAATTTGCGATATCCATCATTCTGGTGATCTGCACCATAGTGGTTTACGGTCAAACGCTGTATGCCAACAAGATTGACGTGGGATATCAGAGCGACAACAAGCTAATCCTTAATGTACGAGCTGCAGGCAACAATCTGCAAAGTCTGAAGCAGGAGTTGCTCAATTTACCGGAAATCACTTCGGTGGTATTTTCATCCGAATCTCCCACCCAGGATAATGAAAATAACCGGCAATTTACCCTTATCCCGCAAACGTCCGACAGCGGTTCAGGCATGGCTGCGCCAATCCAGCAGGTACTGAATTATTACAGTACTGATTATGGTTTTTTTGAGGCCTATAATATCAGTCCCGTTGCCGGCAGGTTATTCGATCAGGCCTACGGTACCGATAAAGCGATTCAACAGCCCGATGGAGACAACAATACCGGCTCGGCATCAGTTATTCTGAATGAATCTGCGGTGCGGCGTTTAGGCTTTAACCAACCGGCCCAAGCCATTGGTCGAACCCTCGAATCCGATTTATTTGGTAACGGTTTACACCACCTGACCATTATTGGCGTCACGCCAGATATCTATTTCCGTTCAATAAAATTCGATATTCGTCCCAGCGTGTATTTATTGCGTGAAGATCGTTTCAGAGTGGCTAATCTGTCGTTCAAAACAGATGATTTACCGGCGCTTGTCAGCAAAGTGGAAAATATCTGGAAAAATCAGGTACCTATGCAACCTATCAGCCTGCAGTTTCTAACCGAGATGATGGCGGCCCAATACAATGATGATGTTACCACCGCCAAAATGTTCTCGGCCTTCTCTTTGCTAGCCATAGTGGTTGCGTGTCTGGGATTATATGGATTAGCCGCCTTTACTGCCGAACGACGCACCAGGGAGATTGGTATCCGTAAAGTAATGGGGGCTCAGGTCAGGGATATTGTTAAATTGCTTATCTGGCAGTTTTCCAAACCGGTGTTTATCGCCAATCTTATTGCCTGGCCAGTAGGAGCCTATGCGATGCTAAATTGGTTGCAGCAATTCCCGTACCGGATAGAACTGTTCTGGCTGGTGCCGATATGTCTGGCTACCGGTTTGCTGTCATTGCTGATTGCCTGGGCAACTGTAGGCGGTAATGCTGCCAAAGTGGCCAGAGGTAACCCGGTTAATTCATTACGCCACGAATAACCAACAAGATTTAAGCCCGGAACAATGCGCAGCTCCCCAACCGCTGTGCATTGTTCTTTTTGGGTTGTGAAGCTCCGATCAGGCGCTTTAAACTTTTATCTGAACCAGCTTTTATCTGTGGGTAAGGCGAATAGCAGCGGTGCCATTTTTTCATAATGGGGACGATTTACCTCACACTGGATATTCTTCAGATAATTGACTTTCCAGGGGTCGTTAATCATCCAGACAATATCATCGATAACAGCCACCCCTTCGATCGAGGCATTATCCATTAATTCCCAATCATTGCAGTCTGCAGGCGGCTCCAGTACTTCAGCCCAAAAAGCCAACTGGATCAGTTTGCCGGGATTGTGTTTGCTTAAATCAATCACCCAGAGCTGATCGACATTCCTGGCAATGGCCAGCAGAAAACCGGGGTGTCCCTCTTGCTCCGACGGATAGTAATCCATGCCATTAAGAGGATGATTGCCATCTTTAAATTCCGGCAAACGCAATTGCGCGTCCTCCACAGGGATAAAATCATTCGACAGCCAGAACGATGAATTCATGCGCACCTGAAAAATACGTGCTTGCGACACCATATCTTTTTCTAGCGCCAGATATAACATACGATCTGGCCCGAAAGTCATGCCTTCAAAACCGTCATTGGGAAAGTTACCCACCTTAGCTTCAGCTTTAAATTGTAACGGCCGAACATGGGTTACCATCGCTTGATTGTCGTCAGTTAGTTCAAGTCGCAACAATAATGTCGGGTAGTCGGTCGAGCCGCTGTTCGCCCATTGTTTGGCGCATTCAGGTGACAATGGAGCGGAACGGGCATCTTCTGTCAGTGTGTAAAATATCCGATCATTATCCGGGTCGGCGGTTAATGCCTCCAGATCCGGCTGATTGGCCAGATACTGACCAAAACAGCTTTGCTGTATTGATGTTGTCAGCACCAATGGAAAATTAAGATCCAGTAAGGTGCCTCCGGGTAATATTAGTTGATGCAACCGGCCTTGTTGGGAGGGCGTCGCACTGCGATCGGATATTGTCAGTAATTTACCGCGCCAATGGGTTAAACCGGAAGGTTGCGGATCCACCATCACCTGCCCCTGCGCATCCTTAATCCAGCGGCCTTGTACATCAGTCGCCTCTGCACGGGCAAAAGTCGTTACAGCGCATAAAATGACATACAGCGCATATTTGAATGTTTTAGTGATCATGCAAAATCCCTTTTATCAAGATTTATCACGCCGAGTTACCAGTCCAGCGAAGATGGCAAACGTGGTGAAGACAACACTTTAGTAAAGCGGGCCCAGCGCTCGTCCTGATCATCGGCTTGTTCAACATAAGCCTTGATCATATCCTTACCCCAGTTGTAATTGATTACATAAGCGCCATAAGTATCAAAAAATCTCACTCTTTGGGTGGCCTTATCCTTGTTGCTAAAACTGTATTTCTGCAACAACCGGACAGCTTCGGTTTTATCGATATCACCATTAATATATTTTCGGGCAATTTCATTGCTGGCATAACTGAGCTTACTGGTCAGTTCTCCCAGATGCTCAAACGACTCGGCCAATGCAGGATCGATTCCGGCAATCGGGAACAACACATTTTTCTCGAATTCTGCCTTGTCATTGCCCGGAAACGCTAGTTCAATACCGTAGTTAGCGCTGCCTTCGGCAATCAGCGACTGCGGACTGAATAACGGATAAACACTAAATTCTACCCAGCCACGTTTTTTAACCAGATTATCTTCCAGCAAGGCATTGTAAGTATGATGACCGGGATAACCTTCATGGCAGCCGAGATCGACAGCACGGGAAATATCTATCGGAAACTCGGTATTAACCTGAATTAAGCTGAATGCATTGCCTTTATACCAATTGTAACCACTCCAGGGTTTGTCGGTCACATATTCCAGGGTAAAGTTTTCATTATCCAGCAATGGAATATGGGCCTTAGTGCGATTACGACACTCTTCAATAGCCCGATCAAATACCGCGTTCAGTTTATTTTTGGGAATTTCGAACTGCTTCTTAAAGGCTTCGATACGGCTTTCCATCGACCCCTCACCTGGCAGCATTTTATCCAGCTCGGCAATAAGTGGATCAAAATCGGACAACTTGTGATGCGGCGCTTCGGTGTCATACAGATCACGACTTTGCGCGTCAAAATCAAGCTTTTCGACCCCGGACAAATTCTTGGCGTGTGCCACCAGCGCGACCAACTGCTGATCCAGGTAATATTCACGTAAGCGCTGCATTAACTCGGTATCTGGGGTCATTTTAGGCAGTTCACTACGCAACACTTCAGCTTCACTGATGATGAGGTCGATGGGCATCTTTTTAGCTCTGGCTTCTTCGGCCCATTCGTCTGGTCCGTAGTAGGCATCCACATAGCCGGAGTCATGTTCTCCCAGCGCCAATACCAGTTTGACGTACTGCTCTGCGGTTTGATCAAGGGTTTTGGCGCCACAAAGATGACTAAAGAAAAAAGTCGCCAGTACTAGGATAAATAATTTGAATTTTTGCATTATTGTTATGCCATGGTAGGGAATGAATTGCCTGTTGATAGTACTCAATCTAAACGCCTTCCTTCAAGCGCAAACTGAGATATTACACTGGCTAACAATCAAATTTATGACAAATCCCCCCACAACCAGAAAAACAAACAAAATGGCCGCCAGCAACAGCGGTTTTGCCCCCGCCTGTTTTATTGAGCTGATATGGGTGCGCAGTCCCAACGCCGTCATCGCCATAGCTAATAATAAGGTATCCAGCTGGACAAGTGCCTTCACAACCAAGACGGGTAATAACTGCAAAGAGTTCAATCCGGCAGTCACAATAAAGAATAGCGCAAACCAGGGAATACTTTGTTTGGAAAGGCTGTATTTCGCCTTGTTACCTCGCTGGTTGCTTGTTTGGCCTATCGACAGCAGCATTAGAAAAGGTGCCAGCAGCATTACCCGCAACATTTTCTCGATAATGGCAGCGTTGGAAGCGGTTTCGCTAATTGCATTACCGGCAGCAATCACTTGGGCAACCTCATGCACTGTTGAGCCGACCCAGACACCATAGTGGTATTCTGACAGGGACAAATAAGGGAAGACTAGCGGATACAGGAACATAGACAAGGTACCAAAAACCACCACAGTCGCCACTGCAACCGACACTTTGTTAGCCTCCGCCCGAATCACCGGTTCGGTTGCTAATATGGCGGCCGCTCCGCAGATAGAACTACCCGCACCGATTAAAATTACCGTCTTCCGATCCAGTTTGAACAGTTTTACACCTAGCCACAGCGCCAGACCAAAAGTCAGTCCCAACACCAGCATATCAATGAGTAAACCTGCCCAACCCACACCGGCAATTTGTTGGAATGTAATTCTGAAACCATACAAAATCACGCCCAGACGCAGTAAACTTTGCTTGCAGAAGTCGACACCTGTATCGGTTTTATTCACCATTCGACTGAACAGGGTGTTACCGAAAAGCATGCCAAACATAATTGCCAATGACAGTTCACTCAATCCTGTATCTGCAATCCACGGCAATTGCGCTAATAAAATCGCAGACAGTGCGATCAAACCAACCAGCAGAACGCCTCGCAGAGTATTTTCAGATACAGGCAAAGATATTATCCGGTGTTTTAGCGCGACTTCTGCAGTCATAACAACTCTCTGGTTTCGGGGAAACAGGTTTGGCTTTACTTGCGCAGCTTAATTACTGACAATACATAACTCCAATATATATATTTCATATATGGATAACTTGAAATTATGAAATTAAACCTGCATCACTTACGAGTTTTCCACACCGTAGTAAATTGTGGCAGTTTTTCTGTGGCAGCCGAACAGCTTTTTATCAGTCAGCCTGCGGTGTCCAAAGCGGTCAAGGAATTGGAAACCCAGCATGGCTTGGCTCTTATCGATCGAGGCTCGCGGGGTAAAAAATTACAGCTGACCGATGGTGGTAACATGCTATTTGAGCATGCCCATAGTATTTTCTCACTGGAACAGGCTGCGCTTAATGATATCCATGCGCGCACGGGACTGAAAAGCGGTACCCTGATCGTTGGCACCAGCACCACCATTGCGGCTTATTGGTTAGCGCCTTTTCTGGCCAAATTTTCACAACAGTGTCCGGAGATTAATCTTGAAGTTCAGGTAGCCAACACGCAGAGCATTAGTCAGGCTTTAATCGACTGCAGTATCGATATTGCATTGGTTGAAGGAAAGGTTGATGAACCACGCATAGAGGCGATCCATTGGCAATCTGATCCGCTCGTTGTCGTTGCCAATCCAGCCATTAATAGCGACAAATTATCCACCGACGATTTAAATCGTCTTACCTGGCTGGTGCGCGAGCCAGGTTCAGGTACATTGGAAACAACGCTGACACTGCTCGCCAACCACCAGATTGTTCCGCAACGCACTATCCAGCTAGGTAGTAATGAAGCTATCGCCCACGCCGTAGTACAAGGAATGGGGCTGGCAATGCTGCCTTATGCGGTAGTGGATAACCTGATTGAACTGAAACGTTTGACCAAATTGTTGTTACCTAGTCAAAGTCAACTTAGTCGGCCACTAACCTTTTTAAAATATCGTGATCGTCCTGCCTCTCCGGCGGCGCGCCATTTTACTGAATGCCTGTTTCAGCAAGATTAAATTCCCAACCCTACACCAATTTGGCGCATGTAATTTAGCAAACTCTGCGCATCCTCATGTTGGCTGGACTGTAGGCCCTTTGCCACACCCAGCTGATCGTCATTACTGCGATGTTGCCCCAGTTTTTGTTTGCCTTCTATTTGATCAATATCGATTTTAAAGCCGACAATGGCATGGCTGAGTTTTTCACGATAAGACGCCGGTATAATTACTTCATTTTCCAGCAAAGCTGGCTCGTACTGTTGTAGCAGGGCATTCAGCGAATGCTGAAGCTGATTGTCATCCAGTAGGTAAAATATACCGCTGACATGCACTGCTGCATAGTTCCAGGTAGGTACTGCCGGGGGTGCAACGTACCAGCCAGGTGAAATATAACTGTGCGGACCATGAAATAGCGCTTTAACCTTTTGACCATCAAGATTTTTCCAGTGCGGATTGGCGCGCGCCATATGGCCCAGCAAAATGGGTTTATCTCCCTGATCATCCCAGCTTAAAGGCAAGTGACTCACTTGCAAATCAGCAGAGACAAGACTGGCAAAACCGAACTGCTGAATAAATTGCTGTTGCTGCCGATCGTCATCCATGCGCATATTTTTGGGGATATACATCTAAAATTCCTGAAAGGTAACGAGAAACTTAATCGTCTTGCGCAAAGCGCATTAACAGTTTTTCCATAAGCTGATTAATCAGTTCGAACTTTTCACTGTCAGCTAACATTTGTTCGGCACTTTGCACGTAAGCCGAGCCATCCAGTTCATTGCCACAATGTTCGATTAATGCTGTGGCACTTTGGAGTGTAGTTTCCAGATGAAACTGTAATCCAACCACCCGATCCAGATAGACAAAACCCTGATTCAGGCATGCTTCACTGCTTGCCAATGCAATAGCACCGCCAGGGGTGGAGAAAGTATCACCATGCCAATGGAATACCGGCATAGTGGCCGGAAAAATTTCGGCTATCCAGGTTAATTCCGCCTCTCCGGATAAACGAATATCAAACCAGCCAATTTCCTTGTGCGTATTGCTGGTGACCGTTGCTCCCAACACATCGGCGATTAGCTGCGCGCCCAGGCAAATTCCCAATACCCGTTTACCGGCATCTATTACCTGCTTGATAAATTGTTTTTCTTCATTCAGCCAGGGATATTGAGCCTCATCATTTACTGCCATCGGCCCTCCCATCACGATCAACCAGTCAAGATCCTGCACTTGTGGTAAAGGATCTGATTGATACAGACGGGAAACATTGATCTGGCAGCCCATTTTTTGCAGCGTCGGCCGCATACTACCCAAATCTTCAAAAGGTACATGTTGTAGATAGTGAACACGAAAAGTCATCGTTTATCCCTGATAAGGTCTGTTTGAAGTTAATTTAGCCAGGCCTTTTACGATCCTGAATACAGCCCAAATACCGGTGATAAACAAGATAATCACCCCGACTCCCAGCAATGTCAGTATTCCGCCCAGAATAGACAAGCCAATCACCCACCAGAAGGTCGTACTGATATTATCGTAATGATCGGCAAAGATACTGCGACGGGCCTCGTCACGTTTGACCAATCCCCAAACGCCGCCAATTAGCCAGAAAATACCGGTAAAGATACCGATTAACATCAACAGATAGGCAATCAAGGCATTGGTTTTGGCTTGTTCATCGGATTGGCTTAACTGCAAATTTTGCTCTGTCATTGTGCACTCCCTGTTCTTTAAGTACTTTTACACTGTATATTGATTAGTCTACCTTTTTAAGGCTTTGACAGTTATTTTTGCATCAGAAACCGGAGAATTAATATGAAAACCATTGGCCTGATTGGCGGGATGAGTTGGGAAAGCAGTCTGAATTACTACCGTCTAATCAATCAGGGGGTTAAGGCTCGGCTGGGAGGGCTGCATTCGGCCAAAATGATAATGCATTCGCTGGATTTTGCCGAAATAGAGATTCTGCAGCGACAGGATAACTGGTCTGCAGCAGCAGATATATTAGTCGCAGCCGCTAAAGGGTTGCAGGCTGCAGGCGCCGATTGCGTGATGATTGGTGCCAATACCATGCATATTGTTGCTCCCGAAATCGAACAGGCCGTCGAGATCCCGCTAATTCATATCGCCGATGCCACTGCCCATGCTCTGCAACAGCAAAATATTGATAAAGTAGGCTTGCTGGGTACAGCATATACCATGCAAAAGAGCTTCTTTAAGGAACGTCTTAAGCAACAAGGCATAGATACACTTGTTCCCGACCTTCACGAACAGGATATGGTTCATCAGATTATTTATCAGGAACTCTGTCAGGGTGTCATTAACCCGAGTTCCAAACAGGCCTACCTTAACTACATCGACAAGCTGACCTCTCAAGGTGCCCAGGCGATTATTCTGGGCTGTACTGAAATCGGCTTGCTAATTGATAACAGTGATACCTCAGCAGCGTTATTTGATACCACCCTTATTCATACCGATGCGGCCATTGATTTTGCCTTAACCTAAAGGGAAATAGGGCGTGATTAGCTGCGATAAATGCTATGCTACCCAGTCTGACCCGTTGACCGAATATAAAGATGAAATTATTAGTCCGCAATCTTGATCGTAATACCGACGAAGACGCCATTAGAACCTTGTTTGAAAGTCATGGCGTGGTGCAATCCTGTAATTTGGTAATGGACAAAGCCACCGGCAAATCCAAAGGCTTCGCTTTTGTAGAAATGCCCAATCCGGGCGAAGCTAAAGCAGCGATGTTAAAACTGAACGCATTTAAACTGGATGCCAACAAAATCCGGGTCAAAAAGGCCGAAGATAAGCTGACCGACACTACCTCAGAATAGTCCCTTTGTTAAACCGCATTCTGGAGTTTCATATGAAATTCCAGCTCATCTTCACCTACATAAGCAAATCCCAATCTTTGGTACAGCTTCTGCGCCGGATTATCTTTTAGAACCGTCAGGATCAGGTCTTTTTGTTGCTGTTTAGCCTGCTGAATAAAAAACTCGATCACACGACGCCCCAAGCCCTGTCCCTGATGGGCGGGTAATATCTGGATCTGCTTAATGCTAATATGCCTGTCAGTCGTCACATACTTAATCATCCCCATATGCTGATTATTGTGACGAATGATAAAACTGTGCTCAAAAAGGTCTTGCACCCGCTGTTGGTGCTGTTCGTCATCCAAAAATACACCAGCCCGTTGCAAATGCTCGTCCATAGTTATTTTTCTTAACCGGAACAGAAAATCCATGTCCCTGGATGTGGCTTTTACCAATTCAAAATTATCCATTTCAACACTCATTAGACGGTTGTTTGCAGTTAAAGTCTGTCATTATCAACAGCCAACAAATCGAGGCAACCCAGCAAACACTCCAAACCTGATTCATCAGGTCTTTCACATGGCAAAGCACTCATTTTCTTAGCCACCATAGCTAGCCTGGGAGAGAAGTAAACATTCACCTCGCAATGTAATCCTGTATCGGATATTTGCCGCCAGAATACCGCGATTTGGGGATTGTGCTGTGCATCAGGATAATGCGACATCACAGCTTGCCTAATCTGCTGTAATGCCGCTGAAGCCTGCAACGCATCCCCCAGATTTTTCCAGTACCAGTTTTGTGCTTTTGTCACTTCCATTGCGTGGCTTGTTGTTCGAATTTTGCTGTCGTTTTATTCACGACGCAAAATTTTTGACCTGTGGGTGCCTGCATTACACACCAGCGCTTAACATCGCTGATTTTCTTGGCTCCCAACGCGTCGAGACGCTTTACTTCGGCAGCAATATCGTCGGTTTCAATATCCAGATGCACACGACTGGGATGATCCACCGACTGGACTTCAATATGCAATTCGTCATAGGGATCAAGTAACCTGACGTATTTTTCACCTTCTTCGGCCGGCAAATGCTTAACTTGCATACCCAAAGCTCCGCCCCAAAACTCTGCTGCTGCATGCAAATCATCCGTTTGGCAATCAACAATAAATCCGGCCAATTTACTTTTATGCATATTTTTCTCCTCATTTAAGGCAACATCGGCAAGTTTGGGTCGGCTCCCCATTCTGCCCATGAGCCATCATAAAGGGCTAACTGGGTGTAGCCACAAAGACACGCTGCCAGCAGCGGAATACAGGCAGTCACGCCTGAGCCGCAGCTAAAAATTAGTCGGTAATCCTGCCTGATATTGGCTGCATCAAACAATAACTGTAGTTTTTCAACAGGATGTAGTTCACCTTTCTCGACACAGAGCATAAAAGGAATATTGATCGAGCCTGGAATATGGCCACAACGCAATCCGGCGCGAGGTTCGGCTTCTTTTCCATCAAAACGCCCTGCCGAGCGTGCGTCAATAATACGCGTTTCAGGTTGTTCGATGGCTGCCAACACCTGCTGACTATTAACCAATTGCTGTGCGTTAAACTGTACTTTAAATTTTGACAGAAAAGGATTGCCGGCATATTCCGCGATTGTCGGTAAACCGGCCTCGATCCAAGCCGGTAAACCGCCATTCAATACCGCTACCTGCTCCAGTCCCATGGTTTTAAACATCCACCAGGCGCGGGGCGAAGAATACACTCCCACATTGTCGTAAATCACAACTTGCGAATGGTTGTTGATCCCCATCTCCCGTACAAGTTGTTCAAACTGCTCGGGAGTGGGCATTGTATGAGGTAAAGCATGATCTGGCTGGCTGAAGGTTTGATCGATATCCATTCTCAGAGCGCCGGGTATGACCTCTGTTGTGGTATTGATGCTAAAACCGACCGGCTTCATACTGGCATCCAGAATAACCAAATCGGGATGATGCAAATGCTGATGCAGCCATTGCACACTAACAACATTCTGCTCTCTCATCATCTTCACTCCATTATGATCAACCATTGTCAGATTGGTTCGCCAAACCTGAATAATTGTCCCTCTCCAGCTTGCATCTTATGCCACTGTTCGTTGGCCGTTAAAGGTTCTGTTGCAATAACTGTCACCACATCGTTTGGGGTGGTTTCTTGGGCAAAATCGATATCCACATCAATATCGGATAAATGGGCCATACCAAAGGGCGCCCTGCGTGTAATCCATTGTAATTTTGTGGAACAAAACGCAAGCAAGTACTCACCATCTGAAATTAGCATATTAAAAATACCAAACTCGCGCAGTTTATTGGCTTCACGGCGTAAAAAGTTAAACGCCGATCGCCGTTTTGATGGCCGAACCGGGAAACGTTTATCCAGCTGACTTAACAAATAGCAAAATGCCCGTTCGCTGTCAGTGGTTCCCACTGGGGTAAAGCGCTCCACCGGCAAATTCTGGTAACCGTGCAACTGGCCATTATGTGCGTAAGTCCAGTTGCGTCCCCATAATTCACGACTGAACGGGTGAGTATTTTCCATCCCGATACGGCCACGATTAGCCTGGCGAACGTGCGCAATGACCGCTTTGCTCTTGATCGGATAATCAGATATCAATCGGGCGATTTCGGATGCGTAGCTTGGCTGGGGATCTTTAAAGATACACAAGCCTTTATTCTCGTAGAATGCCACCCCCCAACCGTCCTTATGCGGACCAATTCGTCCTCCGCGCTCTCGCAGCCCTTTAAAACTGAAGCAAATATCGGTAGGTACATTGGCTGACATCCCCAATAACTCACACATGACGCTACCCATATCTCCCAATTAAAGTATTTAACGAATATTCTAATCTAGTCAGAGGTAAAGCTGTATAGCGACACGCTTTTATCTTCAATACCACCTGCTGATGCATAGGCTTTCCTGGCAGCGGTATTGGTTTGCTCGGTAATCAACCAGGTGCAAATACAATTTAGCTGTCCGGCAAGGTGTTGCAGGAAAATTAACAACCCGTTGGCAACTCCAATATTACGATACTCGCTTAATACACTGACTTCGTTAATAAATAATTTGGCCTGTTTATCCAGATGCACATAGTGAAAGGCCGAGGCAAAGCCAACAATTTGATGCTCTCTAACGGCAATGGCTAGATGATGACGCGGATCGGTAAAGAACTCCGTCGCACAATCAGGTTGTAGTGGATAGTCAAACAATCTGTCACCGACTCTTATCAGCGCAGGCAAGTCTTCTGCTGTCGCAGCGCGTATATCTATTCCCGCGGAATTCAAGTCACTGTATACCATATAAGTCTGACCCTGATTTATGTTAGCTAAGATCCATAGTGTAGCTGAGCAGCAGGGACATGCCGAAACAGCCTCTAGCGTTCAGCTAACGTCATACACATAAATACGCTGTTAGGATCTTCGTTATAGTCAGCGAAGGGCGGACAATACTGAAAGCCGAACTTAGCGTATAACTGGCGGGCAGGTTGAAAAAAATCCATGGAGCCTGTTTCCAGACTCACTTTTTGATACTGGCGCTCTCTGGCAACCTGAATAATATGTTGCAACAAAAAAGATGCCACACCTTGTCCTCGATGAACAGCCGACGTGCGCATGGATTTAAGCTCTGCGTGCTGGTGATCAAGCTGTTTAAGTGCGCCACAACCTACCAGTTCGCCGTTATCCCACACTGTCCAGAATGTGATATCCGACTGTCGTAATCCCTCCAAATCCAGAGCGTGCTTGCTTTCTGGTGGCGAAGTGGCACGCATATCATCGAGATGAGCTTGCAGGAATTGGGCGATATCGTCTCCCATAAGGTCATCTATTACTATTTTCATCACGTCAATCCTACTTGTTCGATGAGATACATTCACCATCGAATAATCCTCAATTATCAATAATCTGCCGTTCAGTGAAAACCTCTTTGGCGACAAACATGGCATTTAACGCCGCAGGAAAACCGGCATAAACCGCCATTTGGATTATCACCTCGATAATTTCTTCGGGTTTACAGCCGACATTCAAGGCGCCATTAATGTGCACATTAAGTTGCGGCTGACAATGTCCTAACGCGGCAAGTGCGGCAACGGTGACCAGCTCGCGGCTTTTCAGATCCAGTCCGGGTCTTTGGTATATATCGCCAAACGGAAATTCGATAATATATTTTGCCAAATCCGGCGCAATATTCATCAGGCTTTCGATCACCTTTTCACCGGCCTGACCATCTATTTCTCGTAATTTTTCTAAACCGCTTTGATAACGTGGGTTGTTCATCTTTACTCCTGTTGTAACGAGTGGCTGTTTATCTGTGATATTCACCACTCTACAACTTAGAGCAAGCTCCAGGTCAAGCGCGAAAACTACCCTTTCTGGAGATCCTGATAATATTCGATCTTTTCCTGCAGTTTTTGCAGATGTTCCGTCTCTGCAGCAATTCTGGCTTGCAGATTAGCGGTGTGTTGCTGCAACAATTTCAGTCTGGGGAGATGAGTGGATTCGCCCTTGTCACGCAACGAAGCATAGATTTTGATGTCTTTGAGGGGCATACCGGTGTCTTTGAGTCGTTTGATAAACTCGATCCAGGCAAGATCGGCTTGGGTAAAGTCACGGTGACCGCTGCTATTACGCTGGATCTGCTTTAACAAACCTATTTTCTCGTAATAGCGCAGGGTATAAACCGACACATGACATATTTCCGAGAAGCGCTGAATATTCATTTATTGCAACTCACCTATCAACCATAGTTTAACGTGGGCGCTCAATGGAATTTTTCACCCTTTTCCAGCATGGCCAGAATGTTATCGAATCGTTTTTGTCTGGTTTCCGGCTTTCTGGCCGTTTGCAGACGGTGAACAATGGCATAGTGATTTTGACGATTTAAACTATCAAAAAATGCTTTTGCTGCTGGACGGCAAGATAACGCATCTAATAAATCTTCCGGCATCACCATTTCACTGGCTGGCGCATATGCCTGTTCCCAACGACCATCTGCTTGTGCGGCACGAACATGGACTAATCCGGGTTCCTGCATTTTTCCCGCTGCAATCAACCTTTCGACATGTTCCTTGTTACGTTTTGACCAATTGCTACCAGGACGACGTGGGGTAAAACGTTGCAGATAAGCGCTGTCATCCAGTGACTTTTTTACCCCGTCTATCCATCCCCAACATAATGCCTCAATGACAGCCTCATCCCAGGATATGCTTTTCTGCCGGGACGCTTTTTTATAGATTTTCACCCATAGCTCCGACTCACGATCGTGATTCATCTCCAGCCAAGCTGAGAAACTTTCACTGGTTTCAAACGCCAATATTCGACTTTGATCAACCTCGGGCATGGCTTACAGATGCCCGATTTCGTCAGGTTGATTACCCCAGTCATTATTTCTGCCATCAGCATAGCGTACTTGTGCAGCAATCAGCTCCTCAGGCTCCAGGTTATCCAGTGTTGCCAGTTGCACAGCCACATAGTCGCCACCGATTTCTTCCACGTACCCCCGGCCGAAAGGCTTCACGCCACAATGCTGGCAGAACAAATGGTGAGCGACATTTTGCCCGAATTGATAGTCCGTTAATGCGTCCTCACCTTCAAGTAATCTGAAGGCAGCGGGTTTGATAATGACGTTCCAGTTTCTGGTTTTGGTGCAAATGGAACAATTGCACTTATTGGTCCCTTCCGCCAAATCAATGTCTGCTTCATAGCGAACAGCACCGCAATGACAACTTCCCGTATACGTTTTCTTCATACCGACTCCTTTTAGCCAAGTTTTATAATTCTGTTAATGCAATCCATATCCCTGTGCCATCAACACCGCGAGTAAGGGAATTAAAACCAGCAACAACAATTCTGCCCTGACAATATTGATGATATACGCAGGCACGGATATGACTTCCAGACCGGATTTGCGCTGACGCAAAATAAACATGGTAGGGAAGATCGACAATATTCCCATCAGCACAAATAGTGTCAATTTGATATGAAACACAAAGTTCTTGGAATAAAACTCTGCGGGCTTGCCCACATAAAACCACAACAACAATCCCGCTATCAGCACTACACCAGCACTGATTCCGAAAATAGCATCCACTACAACCAGTTTTTTTAACTGTTGCCGGTCTATTTCCCTTGCCAACAGTAAATGCTCGGCAAACAGTGCTGACGATAAAAAAATAATGCCCAGAAAATGCCCATAGCGTATAAAAATATCCAACATAATATTCCCCCCGGCTCTGCGGTTAGCTGCAACCCTGCAACAAGCTCCGTTATTAACATCCTAACAAAGGTAAATGTTTAACTCTATGATATTTAAGTGATAATTCAATACAATGTTGCAACTGCGTTGCCGGAATTTTATCGTTCAGTTGAAATACGATTGCTCGATGACCTTCATAGCTAAACAATTCGTCGTAAATTTCTTTAAATGTCTCAACTAACCTGGTGTTACAGTTAAAATAAAGCGCATATTGATCTGGGCTTTTCTTTTTCCAGTCAAACCTTAGGGTACTGCCATGCTTGGCAATATAACTGGGCTCGCCCCACTTTAGCGTTTCAACCACCTCACCTATAACAGGCTGACTGGCAACATCCAGAATAAGCTCACGAAGAGTCAACATTAACGGCCGAACATGCTCGGGATAAGCCAGAAATTTCTGCTTAACCTTATCGTCCATCTTAAGGCTGTTATCTAGAAGTGGTTTCTCTTTCATCTTCGTCAAAGTCAAATTCCATAGTCGCCATTACACTACAACCGGCACACCGTATAAACACTGCGATGGATTATATTGACCGGCCATTTTTACAACTGTTGTGTTGGCCTATTCTGGTTATTGTTCCATTTCACATACGTTTTTGACTGTCATCCGGTCAACTACCTGTTATCAATCCCTTTAAAATCAATAAAATACTCTATTGGCACAATCTTTGTTATTCATTTTCTGTTGTAGATAAATATCAGGAGTGCCGATGTTAAAATTCCGTTTAATCAAACCCCTTGTTGTTATTTCCGGCTTGTGTGCTCTAACTGCCTTTGGCACCGTCACAGCCACACCACCAAACGTATTGAAACAACCGGCTGAACTCCCGCCACAAATGCTTAACCAATTACCAAATACCGAAGCAGAAATGGTTCAGGCTGTCTTTATGCTTAACTAACACTAATGACGAGTGCTACTCAAATTCCTGATATTCGGGCAAATTGTTGTTAATTGAATACCAACTTGCCTTGTCAGACACCCAAATATGCTTCACTTCCTGCGAATCGGGATCATCATCCAACGAGCCCAAACGCAGAATGAGCTGATCGGTATTATCGCGTTTGGCATACATCTGGGTACCGCAGTTGGAACAAAAATAGCGTCTTTTACCTGGGGAGGATTCGAACCAACGTAAAAACTCGCCACCGGTTAATGAAAAATCCTTATCCTTTACTCCAGCAACACTAGAGAAGGCCGAACCGTGTGCTTTACGACAGGTTTTACAATGACAATGAACAATATCGCCACATTGCCCAGATATTTGATATGTCACGTTTCCACACAAACAGCTTCCTTTAATCATTGTCACCTCGATATAAATATAATCCCTACGTTCATTTTTGGGATAGAAACACAGTAAATTAGCACGGAATGAAATAGCCCGCAGTTCAGCACTAATCGTTCGTAAACTGGACAGTGCCCGCATGAAACATCTTTCACATCAAACTGAAAAAATAACCGGTGAATATCATCCCGTTCGAGAACCCTGACTACCTCAAGCTACGGTTGAAATGCTCAACAATTGAAGCCGATATTGCGGGCCAATAGTGCTGACTAAAAGTATGACCTGTAGGGTATGACTGGTGTATTACCTTATGTTTAAACTGATGCAACGCCAGATATTTCTCAATATCTCTAGCCATCTGAAAAGACGGCCAAATCTGATCTCGCTCGGCAGAAACAAGTAATATCGGTCCGTTAATCTTTTCAAACCTGAATTGCGCTCTGGCAACATTCACCGGGTTTTCTAGCGCCATGGATGACTTGTCGATAACCGCAGTATCACTCGCTTTATCGAAAGTCAGTGATGCCACCGCCAGGTTATTGTAGGTCCAGGCCACCGGTGTGGTAGCGCCATGCCAGGCTACTTTACTGGGGGTTGTAACTACCAATGACTTTATTCTCGAATCATGCGTAGCAGCCAAAAAGGCCAGTTCAGATCCTCTTGACGCCCCCCAAATACCTATTTTTGAGGTCTGAAATACAGGCATATTATGCAGATAATTAATGGCATTTATCACATACTCCACCGCAATACCGTCGAGTGTCTCAGGTAAGTGCTTATATCTGAAATAGGCAAGCGATAACACGGCAATACCATTTTGTGCCAAGAGCTCACCTTTGACATTACTCAAACCACCACCTGAGCCACCCAAAACTATTACAACAGGTACTCCTTCACTGTTGGCAGGAATATATAAATGGCCAGCCAGTGTGTCATTTTCAATCACGACTGTAGTAAAGGTGTCCGTTTGCACGCAAAGGACATTGGGTGTCCATAATAGCAGCAGGACAACAATACAGCAGCGGATAGTGACAAATACCTTGCTGACCCGCCGACTAGTATGAAGGATAAACAACCTCTATAGTTTCTATGACTATTTTCATTATCGTTCCTCTGTTCTGCTCAATCTCAATTTATCTAGTTCAGTTAACCCCGGAGGGCGGCTTCAATTGTGGCAACATCAATCTTGGTCATTTGCATCATTGCCTCAAATGCGCGTTTGGCAGCCGCACCATCGGAACCGGCCACGGCTTCAGACAAGACCCGGGGAGTAATCTGCCAGGAAATGCCCCATTTATCTTTGCACCAACCGCAAGCACTCTCTTTGCCACCGTTATCGACAATGGCATTCCAGTAGCGGTCTGTTTCAGCCTGATCCTCGGTTGCCACCTGAAAAGAAAACGCTTCGCTGTGCTTAAACGCAGATCCGCCATTTAAACCAAGACAAGGAATACCCAGCACGGTAAATTCGACAGTTAATACATCGCCTTGCTTGCCGGAAGGATAATCTCCCGGCGCATGATTGACTGCATCAACAGAAGAATCGGGAAAGGTTTTGGCGTAAAAGCGGGCTGCTTCTTCAGCATCGCCGTCATACCACAGGCAAATGATATTTTTTTGCTTTATTCATTGGTTCAATTCTCCATTTTTGAAAAAGAAAATAGTTTTATAAAAAACATTCACATCACGTAATCGAACGCCAGTCTGCAGATTCGACATACTCGATAAAAAAATAAAGGGGTCCGATTTCATATAACACGGAATAAAAATAGCAAAACAGGGTGGGTTTTCACCTTATCTATATCAGCAATCCATAACTATCGCCCTGCTGTTACCTTACGGCAACAATCATAAAATACTGCCGCCGGCCTTAAGCATCACGACTACAGACTGTGATGATAATTCATACACAATAATGTTACTTATTGGTAACTAATACCGGCTGGAAAAACCACTGATTTCACATAACCAATTGAAATAAAAGCCTAATTTATTGGTGGAACAATTCTTGATATGTCAACTTGAATTTATAATTAAATAGAGGTTTACATGCATTTAACCCTTTCAAAAATATTGTCGCCACTTATCATTTTGTCACTAGTTGGTTGTGGTGGTAGCGACGACAACGACGACCTGACTCCCAATCCTGCTCCAGACTCATCAACGACCTTTTCATTGGCGGTATCTGATGCACCTATCGACAATGCCATTTCAGTGATGGTGTATTTCGACCAAGTTGAATTAAAAGGTGAAGGTGATCCTATTGTGGTCGATGTTCGGGATGAAGATAACAATCCTAAGCAAATCGATCTGCTGTCAGTGCAAGGCAGCGATTTTGAACTTATTGTTGATGATATGGATATTCCTACCGGAGATTACACGCAACTAAGGATCTCGGTTACCGATGATTCCTACATCGAAATGGATCAAGGCACATTCCCGCTTCAAGTGCCTAGTGGCGAGCTTAAACTGGATGGTTTTACCGCACTGCCAAATGTAGCGGCGGCCTATACACTGGAGTTCGATTTACGCAAGTCGCTGGTAGATCCTGTGGGTCAGCAAGCGGTTTTCCTTAAACCACGAGGAGTCCGTCTGGTCGCCAATCACGAAGTTGGCGTGCTGGAAGGGACAGTATCAATGGCGCTCATTACTGATCCAAGTTGTACGGCTTTACCCGATATTAATGCGGGTAACGCTGTCTATTTATACAACGAAGATATCAGTGATTTGGCCATGCTAGGTGATGATGCCGATGAACCAGCCGATCAAGATGAAGTCTCGCCTTTTAGTACTGCCACTGTCAGTTTTGATGAGTCCACCCAAGAGTATCAGTTCCAGATGGGTTACATACCTGAAGGTGACTATACATTAGCGTTTACCTGCCAGGCGGAACTGGACTTGCCTGAAACCGATGAAAACAGTGAAGACGGTTTTGAGTTTCTCATATCAATGCCCGTCACCGTAATGGCCGAGCAGACAACCAGTGTTATGGTCGAATAACGCTATTGCAGTCCCATACCGGCAAACCAAATAAAAACCGCTTCGGCGGTTTTTATTTGAATTAACGTTAGTGTACTAAGGCAGCTATATCATCAAGTTTTGAAGCAGATTGATTCAGTCTCGTCCTATTCTGCCGAATGGCTGAAATACGCCACAAGGCTGGGCGCATATTAGAAATTCCACCCGAAATATATCGACGACGCCTGTTTATCACCCAGATTGATAGTTAAACGGCTCTGCACTCACAAGGGACAGGGATATCCCCAATATCAGTTAACAATCTCGCCCTTGTTTTTAGCCAGTTTCTCGCGCCATTGCTGCAGTTGTTCGGCGCTTATCCTGACCCAATCGGTCACTTCCCCGGTAATCTTCAGGGGAGCCCGAGAGCGGTAAGAACGAGTCGGATTACCCGGAAACTTTTTGTCCGTCACATTGGGATCATTTTCAAATTCGCCGGTGGGTTCAACAATATACACACGCTGAGCACCATCGCCTTTAGCCAAGGCAGCTGCCAGTCCCGCCCCATTAATAATGCCGGTAAAATAAATGTGATTCATTTTTAGTTCAGGCTGATAGTTGGAACTGCCTCCTGCTGTCAGCATATCGCCAACCGCCAAATTCGCCTTGGTTCCGTGGTAAAAAGGTCCCTTGTCGCTCGGATTATTTTTGAACGATGTCGCCAGTTGGTAATGCTTGGCAGCTCTGTCGGGATCGTTCAATGCCTCATAACATTGGGCTATGTTGGTATATAAGGAAGGGAAAGCGCTCCTGACGGTGTCATCATCTATTTTTAAGCCAAACTGCAACATAGTTTCCAGCCATGTCAGTTTATCGGACAGCACTTTTTGATGCCGCGCCACGTAATGGGCGGCAATAAACTTCTCAAAGTCGTAGGAAGCTTCATTCCAGGCCTGAAGAAACAACTTACTTGCTTCTTCGGGCTTACCCTGCTCTTCCATCGCCATGCCTTGAAGACAATGCTTAACAACATGATTATCCGGATTGAATTCCATCCTAATTTCGCCTTTGAATTGAATGACTTTACACTTTTAGTCGCGCCCTGTTACACAAACTAGAGTAACGAATATTTTATATGCCCGGCCCCATATGCAAAGGTGCAAATGGCCTAAACCGCTCTGGTTAGTTCAACTCATCAAGCGAGTTGTCTCACAATTTCGGCTATTACTGGCACAACGGATAACGCAAGCAATCCGGCCATCGCAAAGTTGAACCCCTTTCTGCTTTTAGGGCTATTAAGCAGGTTCTTGAGTAACGAACCAAACGCCAGCCATAGTCCAACACAGGGAAACGACACAACAAAGAAGGTCGCCGCTATCATAATATTCTGACTGTAAAAGCCGGCACCTACTGTAGTAAATGCCGCTATGGCTCCTGTTGCCACCACCCACGCCTTGGCATTCACCCATTGGAACAAAGCCCCTTTCATAAATGAAAAAGGCGCAGCCTGACTGTTTGAGCTCACTGTTTCGGCAGATTTAGCAATAAGGTAGGCCAGGTACAACAGATAAATCACCCCCACACATTTGATAACAAAGTGCAGACCCGGGAACAATTCAAATAGCTGGGAAAAGCCAAACCCGACCAACAGCAGCATGACGGAAAAACCCACACAGATCCCCGCCAGCAAAGGCAAACTGCGTCTGACCCCGAAATTGACGCCTGAAGTCATCACCATAATATTGTTAGGTCCGGGGGTGACAGACGATGAAACCGCGAACAAAACAACAGCAAATAAGTATTCCATCTGGTCATCTTCAGTAAAGAACGTTTCAAAGCCTACATATGGGGGTGTTTTGAAACTTGTTCAAGCCTCGCCAGCGGGTGCCGGTGGTTAAGCCCGCACGTAGCGCAGATGTGTCGCATCCGGAGTATTAAGCACCTCATCGATACGAAACTGTGGTATGGCTTGGTGCAAGTTCTCAAACAAGCGCCGGCCTGCACCAAATAGTATGGGCGCCAGGGCAATTTCCAGTTCATCAATCACGTCCAGATTTAAATACTGCTGAATGACATTAGCTCCGCCCGAGATACGAATATCACCATCACCTGCAGACTCCTTGGCCTGCTCAAGCGCGCTCTCGGGGCCATCATTGATAAAATAGAACGTCGTCCCGCCGGGTCGAACCCAGGGTTCGCGCTGCTCATGGGTAAGAACATACACTGGCGTGTGAAACGGAGCTTCTTCCGGCCATGAAATCTCACCTTGCTCAAACATTCTTTTGCCCATGATATTTGCACCACTGCGCTCCATGGTATAACGAAGCATGTCATTAACCGGCCCGGTCTCTCCTCCAGGCCCAAAATTGAGATTCTCGCGAAAGTATTGCTGTTTAAGGATCCAGCTCATCATAGTTCCCCACTTCGCTCCCCAGTCTTTAAATTCGGGGCTATCCCAATTTTCTATTGTCATGCCTTCTGGCGCCATGTAACCGTCAAGACTCAATCCAATATTGGCGAATATTTTTCCCATTGTATTTTTCCTCAAGATTTCGCTTTATATGTAGCACCTAGTCGAAACTGACGTTGGATAATCGACAAACCTGACGATTCAATTTAGATATTGGCCATGTTGTTACATTGCTACAAAAAGTCACCTTCAAGTTTTCCCTCGGAAGAGCCTTTAAATTGCTGAATATTATCTGTGATTTCGTAAAAATCTGATTTGTCTTCAACAAAGATATGTCCGATCGTTTTTAAGTTAGTTGGACTGTCAAGCGAACCAGCAATGATGCCGAGTGTGTTTTGTTCAATATTATCCCAAAACAAACCCGAGCCGCATTCCCGACAAAATCCTCGTTGTGCCGTGTCTGATATCTTGTACCAACTCAAACCTTTATCACGGGTAATTGTAATGTTCGATTTTAAGGCTTTTGAATGCGCTCCAAAGTTACCGTTAAGCTTGGTGCATTGACTACAGTGGCAATTAACTACGCCTCTCAACTGGCCTTTAATCTCATACCGTACGGCAGCACAAAAACAACCACCAGAGGTAACCTTGGATTTTTCTTTAGTCATAATCATTTCCTAATAATACTGACGCCCGAGTGGGCTTGAGAGCAACTTAACGCGTTTGTTATGTTTGATATACATATTGTACATTTACTATGACAGCGACAATAAACGCCATGAAAGCAAAGCTTCTGACGATTAGCCTAAATTGCTTGTAAAGGTGTTCATTGTTTCTTTTATCGTAGTGATCAAAGACTTCTAGCAGTAAGTAAAGCGCTCCTAAAATAAACGAAACCAGTGCAACGTATATTGCATCGCCATATAAAGTGACTTCCGTCCTTGTTCCCAAGGGTAAATAAAGCTCTTCATTCCAAATCCCGTAGCCGCCTAACAAAATCAATACAAAGGCAAGGATTAGATTTCCTATCCGAAGACTTCCTGGCACTGTGTTGGGTACATAATCTGTATCCGCGGTAGTTTTTTAAACACGACTCTGATGAAAACATTAACAACATCAAAAGGATGAAACTTTTCGAAAGCATTTCCCCAGAGAAATATAACGCTTCAAACAGCGTAAAATACGAGCAACTCGGCCATTTTTGGCCAACGAGTGGTTTCCCCATGATTTAATTTGTTAGGGTTTTGCATTAAGTTTGTTCAATACATATTTCGCTGATTCACTTTCTAGCGGCCATGAACTGCATCGGCCCGATATGAACTCGTTATTATTTTTACGTGTAATAATTAAATACTCAACGCCCATTTCATAGCGATAACCACAAGCCGCCGTTTCTCGGCGAGTCATTAAATGGAGCGTTGGCTGAGCGAAATTTAATAAATTCTCTGTCACTTCAAATACATACTCTTTCTTAGTCAAAGAAAATGTCCAAGGCTCAGAAGTAACAATTGCAGTAACGACTGCGTCTGAATCCCAATTGATTTCAACATGCTCAACACAGGAACAAGCACTGGCCTTTACTGGAATAAAGCTAAATAAGAAAAATACTAAAAAAATACTCGGCTTCATTGAGTGAATCCTAACGTCCCATCCAGGGGCTTTTAATAGTTGGCTAAAATAACGAACGCAATGACAAAAGCCAACGGTTAAAAGTCCCGCATTGCAACGGTTTGTTATATGTACTTATAAACGGACATACTTAGGCACTTTATTTTTTAACAGTCTGACTAATTCTGGTTGCATACGATCATAATTATCAGGAATATCAAGGCAAACCAAGCGCTTGTTTTTAAGCAGCTCTTTATACTTCTTTGATACCTTATTTTTATGTGACTTTTCCATAACTAGAATTACGTCGGCCCATTCAACAAGATCACCTGATAAAGGGGTTTCCGCATCAGAATTGGTACCACAACCGATAGCCTCTACACCTTCATATGCAGAGAATACTTCTTCTCCAGTTGGGCTGCGTAGTCTATTTTCACTACATACGAATAAAAGTTTAGTCATACTTTCCTGTACACATAACGCTTTGGACAGCGGAAAAAGCGAACGTTTGGCGCAACCAACAAGTGGTTTTCCGATAATTTAACTACGAGAGGACATTACCAGAATGCCTCCACTTGCTTAACTAAGACTGATACTGGAATATCAATACCTGATAGGTTTTTACCACTTAAATTAACCCCCACAACCTTTTGTTCTGGTGGGAGGATTGGTAAGAAGTGAACCTTGAACTGTTCCCAGCTCACGCTTCTTGCTTCCACTCTACCCATTAATTCCGGGTTGAGTTCTTTAAGGCAGTCTATTCTCGACTCAGACGACCAGACAGGAAAGGAAACTTTATTTTCCTTGAGATCGAACTCCAGCAATAACTCTCCGGGTAAAGCTCCAAACCAGACAACCTTAGTTTCAGCCACTTCTTCATAAAACTTATTAGCTTGAGATACTCCCGACGTCACCCTATCTCCTAACGCTTTGCTAATGGAGAAAATGCGAGCTCAGCGAGTATTTGTCCCAGTCGCGTTTTTGCAGCTAACTTGCGCAACTTGTTAGGCATACTAAGGTAGTTTCCTTATGTTGACGTAACCTACTGCTCCACAGCCTTCATCCGCTGGGGATGGCCAATAAACTTCTAAATACGGAACAAATGAAACTCGATCTGGAACAGTAAAACTTCCCAATAGTTTTTCATTAATCTCTCTGAGTTCGATAACCGAGGTAAATAAAGATCCATCCATTTCTAATTTTTTAGGTTTATATTTCAAATAAGCGGTCGGCCTCCCGAGATTTCCCCACCTGAATTGGAAGTTCAACAGTAAAATTATCTCTCGATGTTCCAAAGCTAACTTTAATAAGGTGATTCAGTGCGAGACTGCTATTAGGAACTCTGCACGCCAAGCTCTCAAAATTTACCACTATTAAAAAAAGTATCAGAACTCTATACATGTATGCCTAACGCCTCAAGAACCGGCGCTGCTTGCAGCTTCTGATTTACTTGACTTGATATACGACTTTGCATGTGTGTGAGTAATACATACAAAATATGCAATTACAATTGTTGCCAGATTTATGGTTACTGGATTAAAAGCTTCAATTAATAAGCTTGGCATGATCACCATCACGTCAAGTAAAAGAACTATTAGTAATGTTATTGCAATATATACAGGTATCAGTGAATTTTTAAATAGAAGGATACTTAACGCAAGTATAATCTCAAGTACGCCAGCTAAAGGTGAAGCAACTACAGCGTCTAAGTTATGGGCATTTGTAAGTGATGCCTCAATAGGACTCAGCCATAGAATTTTTGGCACTAAACCATGATATGCGAAAACAAAAGCAAGCGTATACCTAGCAATTGAATTAATTTTTGAAAGTAATTGCATTTCCATTTAAGTATCTTTTCTCGTGGTCAGGAGTAGGTAAAGAGCAATAATTATATTTTCCAAAAAGTGTGTACCTGTTCAGAGCAACTCGATCGTATAACCAGTTTCTTACACCTTTTGGTATAATCGTAAATATTAGTATTAACTTCCATGGAAAACCCAAGGTTTTCATGACGTAAAAGAATGCATCACTTTTTTCAAGGCACTTAGCACTATTAACAACTAACATTGTTTCATATACATCTGTTGGATAGTTGAAATAGTGTAGTATGTCTTTTCCCTCTTGGGACTGTACGCTAGCTAGTTTAAAATCGTGATTTTTATCATGGCGAATAATAAAATTGCTCCATGCGTTGCATAATTTACAAACACCATCAAACAAGATAACTTTATCATCTTCTTCTAAATGTGGAGGTAGTGTTTTTCTATTTTCTTTCATTGATCAAATATCGCTCCAGATTATTAAGGACAAGATTGACAACCATAAAATGAATTTTCTTTATGGGAAGTAGTGTGCTTAAAACTTTAACTTTTTTTGAATTGGCCTTTGTGTTCCATGAGAAAGTAACTTTTGTTTCATCTTTTATCTCGTTTAGTTGAAATTCACCCGAGCCAGTAAAATCACCATTTATATATTCAACGCTAACTCCTTTGAGCGGTTCCGCGTTTATAATTTTCATTTCCATTTTAGGGAATTTGAAAATTCCAATATATAGCCAAATTATCTGATTGTTATATAAAGGGATATGGGGTTCCCGTGACTCTATTTTTATATACGGTTTTGACCAGCTTGTGATATTTCGTAACTCATTTTCAATAGCCAAATAAACGTCTACATTACTTTCTGAAATCAACCTTTCATTTTCTATTGTGAATTCCAATGCGAGCTTCCTTTAGACAGTATAACGCTAAGCTTTAGGGCACAAGCACGTGGGCAATAATCGCGAAGCGCCCACGTGTTTGTGTCCTAGTGACCGAAGGGAACGCCAACAGCGTTTTGTTATGCGCACTATACCCATTTAGCGCTTTCTGGTAGTTCATGGCTACAGTACTCCATGTGAATTATTCGGCGAGCGGTTGGCGTTGTTGCCTTGCTTGAGGCATGTATTAGAAGAGGGTGCATTAAGAGTGCATCGCCCGCGTTAGCCTTGCAATAATAACTTTGTTCCGGCTCACTATGAGCAAGGATTTTTGCTTGTGGTAAAACACCCAGTAAGTGGCTTCCAGGAATGACTTTCAAACACCCATTAGTTTGATCCGTACTGTCCAGATGAAGCCTCACAGTTAGCATTTTAGTGAATACTTCCATCGGTGGTTGAGCATGGTTTACTCCGTCCTTAATCGTCCAGTTTAGCCAATTTGAGCATGTGATCTTTTTTGATACAGCAGTAGTTTTGTCTTGATGCCATGCAACTAACCAATTTTGATTAGGTGTTTTATTAAAGTAGATTGCTCTTGCCAATATTGGTTTGCCGCCAATATGTGAAGCGACAAGTTTTAAAACTCTTTCTGAATTGGCAAAAGAGTTGATGAGTTTTGATTTTCTTTCAATGTTTCTGACACCACCAGAGCGGCTTGGTTGGGATAATTTGGATACAGCTTCCCTGAGGTTTAATATTTCCTCTGTATTCGCAAAATTAGTTACTGCTTCAAATCCATTTTCAGTGAACAAATGTCTGATACCTCATGGCGCATAACGCCCCAATTTGGGGAAATTGCGAGTGTTTTGCCACGAAGTGGCAGCGAGTAATTTTCCCAGGCCAACTTGTTGGCCGAACAATATTGGCTTGTTATAAGCCAAGTTACTTACTTTGGTGGCCATACACAATTAGATGATTAACGATTGAATGGGATTCAGGGCTACCTTGCACTTCATTGGTTAACTCGCTACCACCCCAATCTTCAGTCATAAAATGATCATGAGAGTGGCCTGACTTCTCAGTTTGATTGGCGATTGCTTCTAAGCGGCTTGCTAACCAACGAAGTTTTTCAGGGGAACCATGAATATAGACTTGTTGAGCATCCTTATCTTTTTCTACAGTTAGCATCGGAATCCTTTTGGCTTATAACGCTGCCAACACAGGCTGAGCAGTAGCGAGGTCCAGTCCAATGCTGACTTTTGCATTGGGCGATTGTGCTTGGCTTTGTTATAACTTTGCAAAGCTTGCTATCTCTTGAATTATTAAATTACGTATTTTCCTATTATCACAGGCATATTTATGTACCCAATGTGGACATTGAGGAAGCACAATTTTTTTTCCAAATGAGGATTTGCGAATTGATGACCAGTACTTAGAAATCACTTCTTCAGGTATTACATCATCGTCTTCGCATGCAAAAATAATCGACTTTTTTGTGTTGGTTCGGATTGACTCTTCCACATTTGTATTTAGATAACTTAAAGGCTTCCGAATCTCCTCAGTAAAGCCTTCACCAAACGATAGATCAAATGCATTATCCGTATACATTGCTGGACAAAAAAGCATTAGGGCATCAGCTTTATTTCTTCTAACAATCTCCGTTGCTATATACCCTCCCATACTCGTTCCCATAACTATGATATTGCTACCGTCTTTTATGAGCCGCATTATAGCTAGGGCCTCATCAACTCTTCTGCTTAGGCTTGATTCTTTTATTTTTCCTGAACTCAGACCATGACCGGTATGATCAAAAGAGAGAAAGCTTATATTAAACTGTCTAACTGCTTCTGCTATATATTCAACACGCTCCTTACCCGGAACGCCTCCACCATGTATTGAAAATATAGTGGTTTCAGCTTTCTGGCATTTGTAATATGAGTAAGATATAGAGTTACCCTTGTAATCCAGAAACCCTGAAATGACTGCGCCTCCCATAAAACTTAAGCGCCTATTTTTTCTATTTCTTCAGGCTTGCCTCGATACTTCTTAAAAGAAAGTGATGATGAGATTAGCCCCTCTAGTTTCAACTTATATTCCCTGACCTTAACTTCTTCAGAGGTGATAATTCTTCCTTCAACCATACCATTTGGGCCGTACTTCGACTTCTTTAGAACTGAATTATCTATAATTATGTAGTCTTCAATTTCTCGCGAAGTTTTTGCTGAATCCTTAAGAATCATTACATTGATTCCTCGCCTGAAATGATCATCTAAAACATCTAAATTATTGAGGATCTCTGTTAGTGGCTGAGCAAAAACCCTTGTCACTTTAACTCTTCTAGATTTTATTATTTCACTTGTCACATCTAAATAATTGTCTGCATCTTCCAGCTTCCAATCCTCAAAGGGACTAATATCAACCATGTAAACATACTCTTGAGCAAAAGAAACCGCCATAGCTGATAATTCAAAGGGGCGTGTTTTTAGAAATTCAGTATAACCCCTACTAATAGATTCAATATTTTCTTCCAATTCTTTTAGGCTTTTCTCTGCTATTGCTTTCATCACACAACTATTGTTGATGTCTAACTTTCGATAGTTGGACGAAATGGACTTTATCGCTTCGCTTACCCTTCCACTTAAATAAACCTCTTTATCTAGAGCGTAAGCATCGATGATGCTGGCGATGACTTTTTCCGATCGTCTTTCTCCATCACTCTTTGTTCTCATAACAATTATCAATATTTCTGTAACTGTAAATAATAATGCAAGCAGTGCAGCGAAAAGCCACCCATCAAACCCCTCGGCAATATTATTTATAGTTACCAGATACCCAACAATAACTGGGACAATAATATTTGCCGCTATTAATATAAATCTCATAACTACCTATCCAATCCTGTTATAACGCCAAGCTAACGGGCAGTGACGTAGCGGCATAATCGCGGAGCGCCGCTGCGTTACTGTCCCAGCGAACGAATTGAGCGAGTTAAGCGCTTTGTTAGGCTCTACACCTTGCACTCTAAAATTTCCTGTATTTTATCGCTAGCTCTATTGCACACGCCTTGCATATCGGCATATCTAGCCCGTAGATCAGAACAAACTTTTTTATGATTATCAGACGTTAAACTTGAATCAAAGGTCAATTTAAAATGCTCTCTAGTCCAATCTACTTCTTGATTATAAATGTTGAGTATATTCTTCAACTCATACAATTTTGACTGAATATCAATTGGGAGCTTCGCTATCTGAGCTGAGCTTGAATCCATTAATGCTGTAGAATATTTTTTTAAGCCCACAGACATGTTTTCGTCTGCTTTAAACATTTCGACAGTTGTTTTGAATTGAGACTCATCTGAAGCGATCAGCATGTCCAAAAGTTTAATTACAGCAACATTTTTGTCTGGTTGGTTTTGTTTGCAAATGACTTTGCGGATCTTTCGAAGATAATCCTTGTCCATTGAGCCGTACTTTTGACCCAATGAAAAGCCAACCAAAGTGAATCGAAATTGTAATTCCATGAATTCTAGCTTTAGTGCACTTAAAAATGCTTTTTTATCCCGCGCGTCTTTAATACCGGAAATAATGGCAGGACTTAGTAATCCAAGCAACCAGCCCAATAAGATATATAAAATTTCTATAGCAGCCTCCTAGAGCCTAACGCAAAGCACACGGGCGACAGTCCGCGCAGCGGGTTGGCGTCCCAGCGACCAACGAGAGCAAGTGATACGTATTGTTAGGCATTTTTAGCACTCAGCCTGTTTTGCCAAAAGTTATTGAACCTGTTGCTTACAGAGAAAACACTGGAAGCGATTACCAATAAATCTATAGCTAAGACTATTCCACCTGCATAAAGCAATACTTCGGAAGTTAAATTATCGCTGATGCCATATAGGTTTAAAGCTCTTATAGCTGCCATCCACAAAAAGCTATAGACACACAAACGAATCTTTTCGCTACTTCTGAACTGTCGTTTAAATGTTCGAGAAAAATGCCAGCATAAAATAAACAGTGAAAGATTTACCGCAATAATTATTCCTGCAATCCCTAACTCTATTTCGGGTGCTATAGCTAAAAGTGAAAATGCAAGTGAAAGCCAGACTATTGGTACTAGTATCGAATAAATGAATATCGCCGGTGACTTACTTTCCATGTTTAAAACTCCTGAATGCCTAACGCCCAAAGCAGCGAGCGCCGCTTTTTGGCGTCCGCTGCCTTTGCTTGTTAACTCTTATTTCCAGAACTGCCACCATTTTTTGGTTTCCTGATTTTCTGGAAGCTCATTGTTACCTATGTAAGCTTTATCTGCTTGCGGGTCGAAGACGATAAGCTCATGTTGTTCGAGCAAACTCCATAGAAAATTACCTACTTCTGATGCGCGACTAAAAACCATGCTCACGATTATGTGGCCTTCACCTTTGTCGAAGCCACATGACCAAGGACTATCGTCAACCTCTTCATCGGAGAGAGTATCAATGCATGGGTATTCATTTTCTAAGGCCGAAATAAATGACTTTAGCGCTTCCGACTGAGGCCATGAAGGGGGTGCTCCTTCGCAGCTACTGAGATAAGCAGCTCTCACCTCCGCAGTTGTGGCTCCTTGTTTAATTGAAAAGAAGCCTAAATCATGACTCATACTCGAATTCCTTTTGGAGAGTTAACAACTTAATAGAAGGATTTAACTCCGTATTCGTACCGGGTGAAATTCCTTCTTTCCTGATTTTATTTTTTGACCATACTCTGGATATTTAACTAAATCAATTTGTTAGCTGTGAGTTATTTATGAGTCAGAAAACAAAAGAGACTTTTCACCCGCAAGTTTTTGAAAAACCCTCAAACCTAAACTACTGTATATAAAAACATGTAAATTTAGGATTAATCATGGCTTCCCAATTTTTAATTTATGTCGGTGAATTTATGCTGACGCGTCGATATGCCAAACGTACCATCAGTACTTATTTGTATTGGATAAAGTTTTTTATTTTGTTTCACCATAAACGCCATCCCAATGATATGGGTGATGCCGAGGTGGAGTCTTTCTTGAGTTATTTGGCTAATGAGCGTCATGTTGCAGTTAAAACACAAGCAACAGCATTAAATGCTATTTGCTTTTTATACCGTCAGATCATTCGCAAACCGCTGTCTCAAGATATGCAATTCAACCAAGCAAGAACAGCACAAAAGTTACCCGTAGTTTTAACAACTCAAGAAGTTTACCTGTTACTCTTACACATTAATCCACAACATAAGCTGTTAGCTCAGCTAATGTATGGTAGTGGATTGCGTCTGATGGAGGCGGTACGATTACGCGTTCAAGATATTGATTTTGATTATCTTTCCGTTATGGTTTGGCAAGGAAAGGGCAATAAAAATCGTCGCACAACTTTGGCTACAGAAATGGTTTCGGCACTCAAAGAGCAAATGACTCAAGTGCAGCGCTATTTCGATTTTGATCTTCAAAATCCAGATTATGCCGGTGTTTGGTTACCCTACGCGTTAGCCAGAAAATATCCTGTTGCACCAAAACAACTGGGATGGCATTACCTTTTTCCTTCAAACAGGCTCAGTATTGATCCTGAAAATGGTTTACATCGTCGTCACCATATTGACGAAACAACAGTACGCAAAGCGATTAAGTCGGCGGCTTACAAAGCCGGGATAGAAAAAAGAGTCACTTGCCATACCCTTAGACACAGCTTTGCGACTCATCTTTTAGAATCTGGTGCAGACATTCGTACTGTTCAAGAACAATTAGGCCATAGTGATGTTAAAACCACCCAAATCTATACGCATGTTTTAGAACGTGGCGGCAATTCGGTGATCAGCCCTCTTTCCAAACTTATATAATTGCCAGCCAATAAAAAAACCCGCCGAAGCGGGTTTTAGTATTCTATACAAGGCTAACAAACAGCACGTATTTCACGCTGGAAAAATCAGTATTGGCAAGGCGTTATGAGCGTAGTGTAGGTTTTCTTCTACATGAGCGAAATAACAACGCCGCCAAGGCTGATTTTAACCAGTGAAATTACATCATGCCGCCCATTCCACCCATACCACCCATGCCGCCCATATCAGGCATTGCAGGCGCATCATCTTTTGGTACGTCTGCAATCATGGCTTCGGTAGTAATCATCAGAGACGCAATAGAAGCGGCAAATTGTAATGCAGAACGGGTAACTTTGGTTGGATCCAGAATACCCATTTCCAGCATATCGCCGTACGTGTCATTACCCGCGTTGTAACCGTAGTTACCAGAGCCGTTTTTGACTTCGTTGGTGACAACAGAAGCTTCAGCACCGGCGTTTGCAGCGATTTGGCGCATTGGCGCTTCCATTGCACGTAAGGCTAACTTAATACCGTGAGTTTGGTCTTCGTTGTCGCCTTCCAAACCTTGCAGTTTAGACGCGGCACGTACCAGAGCAACACCACCACCAGCGACTACACCTTCTTCAACCGCTGCACGAGTAGCGTGCAATGCATCTTCTACGCGGGCTTTTTTCTCTTTCATTTCCACTTCGGTGGCAGCACCGACTTTGATTACCGCAACACCGCCGGCTAATTTAGCCAAACGCTCTTGCAGTTTTTCTTTGTCGTAATCAGAAGAAGATTCTTCGATTTGCGCGCGGATTTGGCCACAACGCGCTTCGATACTGTCTTGCTCGCCAGCGCCATCTACGATGGTAGTGTTATCTTTGTTGATAACAACACGTTTGGCAGTTCCCAAATCTTCCAGAGTGACTTTTTCCAGCTCCAGACCGATTTCTTCAGAAATCACCGTGCCGCCAGTTAACGTTGCGATATCTTGTAACATGGCTTTACGACGGTCACCAAAACCAGGCGCTTTAACCGCGGCAACTTTAACAATACCGCGCATGTTATTGACAACTAGTGTAGCTAAGGCTTCGCCTTCAACATCTTCAGCAATAATTAATAATGGCTTGGATGCTTTGGCAACGGCTTCCAGAGTCGGCAGCATGTCACGGATGTTAGCGATCTTTTTGTCAACTAACAGGATATAAGGGCTGTCCAGTTCTACCGTGCCGTTTTCCTGATTGTTCATAAAATAAGGAGACAGGTAACCACGGTCGAATTGCATACCTTCAACCACGTCCAGCTCGTTTTGCAACGCCTGACCTTCTTCTACTGTAATAACGCCTTCTTTACCGACTTTATCCATTGCATCGGCAATCAGTTGACCCACTTCGGCATCGGAGTTGGCAGAAATCGTACCTACCTGGGCAATGGCTTTAGAATCAGCGCAAGGAGAAGAAAGCTCTTTCAACTCGGCAACAGCAGCGATAACCGCTTTATCGATTCCGCGTTTCAGATCCATCGGGTTCATACCGGCCGCAACGGCTTTTAAACCTTCGCTTACGATGGCTTGAGCTAATACTGTTGCAGTTGTTGTTCCGTCACCGGCTTCATCATTGGCTTTGGAAGCAACTTCCTTAACCATTTGCGCGCCCATGTTTTCGAATTTGTCTTCCAGTTCAATTTCTTTTGCAACCGATACACCGTCTTTAGTGATGGTAGGTGCACCAAAAGATTTATCCAGAACAACGTTACGGCCTTTAGGGCCTAATGTGACTTTTACCGCATTAGCTAATACGTTAACGCCGGCTAACATTTTAGCGCGCGCGTCACTAGAAAAACGAACTTCTTTAGCTGACATAATTAATTTCCTCTTAAAATTCTGTTTTGATTATCTGTGAATGGCAGGGCTGTTATTCAACTACAGCCAAAATGTCGCTTTCGCTCAGGATAAGCACTTCTTCACCATCCAGCTTCTCGGTTTTAACGCCGTAGCCATCGTTGAAAATTACGATATCGCCAACTTTTACATCAAGGGCTTTCACTTCGCCGTTATCCAGCAAGCGACCATTGCCCACAGCTACCACAGCTCCACGGGTCGACTTTTCTGCCGCTGAACCAGTGAGTACGATACCGCCTGCAGATTTGGATTCCTGCTCTTGACGCTTAATAATTACACGATCATGTAAAGGACGGATTGCCATTTTCAAATCTCCTGAAAATTCCAGTAATGTCTAGTTAATAACCCCGCAAAGCGGGAATTTGATGGCGTGCTGACAATATTGCCGACACACCGAAAATGTATTCTGCAAGACCAAATGGGGGTGTTGTGGATGAACTCAAGGGGCAAAGATAAAATTTTTGTAAAAACTTTGTCTTTGCTGCCCAATCAAAACGAACAAAAAGCGGCTCTGACAACCGTTGATTATGATAGCTAAACTAGGACTCGGGTTTATCGGCTTTGGCTCCAGCAGTCAGTGCCAGCCGCATGGCTTCTTCAACGCCGATATCCAAAGGCGTTAACTTATCCCGATGCACATATACAGTGTGCCCGCCAATTTGATAACTTAAAGGAATATAAACCCCGATACGATCATCTTGCGGAAACAGTCTTTGGCCGGTTTTCTCACCTGTAATAAAGCCGATGACCCGCATCTCATTACCCACATCGACTGATACCACACTTTGCATATCGCTATCGCGGCTGAGATTAAACACTGTGATAATGTCCTGAATGGCACCATAAATTGACTTAACCAGCGGGATTTTTATCAGCACTTTATTACCCAGCCCAATCAGCCAGCGAATGCCATATAAGTTAATGACCAGACCAATCAGCAACAGCGAAACCAGTCCGGCCAGCAACCCCATCCCGGAAAAATAGTACTGCTCAGGTATAACGGGTTGAAGCACAGCCTCAAGGCTGGATACAAACCAATAGATAAAATAAATTGTTAGCCCCAATGGCAACACCGCCACCAAGCCTTTTAAAATTAACGTCAGCAATTTATTCATGCAGATTTATCCCCGATATTGATCACAACGCCTTTTTACAACAAAGCAACACAAACTAATAGGGGAACGGGAACAGGTTTTTATTTATTGCGGATAGTTTATGCTTTAACTGCCTATACTTCCGTTTACCCTGATCCTTCGACAGCTCATTCTTCGCGCTCAGGATGTACGGAACTATATGTATTGTGGCCGAAGGGTGAATAAATAAAGGGGGTTAGTTCCGATATAAAGTTTTGATCAGATGAAAACCGAACTGGGTTTTGATCGGGCCATGTACCTGCAATATGGGTTTCTTGAACACCACATTATCAAAGGCTTTTACCATCTGGCCGGGGCCGAATTCGCCCAAATCGCCGCCTTTTTTACCGGACGGGCAAAGTGAATGCTTTTTGGCCAGTTCGTGAAAGCTGGCTCCTTTATCAAGCTGTTTTTTAAGTTTCTCAGCTTCTGCTGAAGTTTTTACCAAGATATGGCAGGCACAGGCTTTCATTATCGGTTTCCGTTGTTCAGGTTACGGTGTCAGTCTGGTTTATTTAATTTATCGCGGCCAGAATCATCCTTGTTTTCGTATTCACCTTCAATAATATCGCCGTCCTGTTCCTGAGGCGGTTGCTGATAGCTGGAATGAAATTCGGCATGGAAACCCGATTGTTGCTGGCGGTGAATATTGTTAACCACCTGCATTTGCATGCGTTTTACAATAGCGCGGGCAATGGCGGGTCGGGTCATCGGCAGGCAGAGTAAAAATCCCATGGTATCGGTGATAAAACCGGGGGTCACCAGCATCACACCGGCAATTACCAGCAACAAACCTTCGGCCATTTCCTGGCCGGGCATCTGCCCACTCTGCATTTTTGTTTGCGCCTGAAACAAGGTCGCCAACCCCTGTTGCCGCACCAGATAGGAGCCGATTGCGGCAGTGATAATCACAATCGCCACGGTATTCCAGCCACCGATCTGTTCTCCCACATTAACCAGTAAAGCAATTTCTGCGATAGGCAGAATGGCAAATAAAATAAACAACTTTCCCAAAATAGGTATCCTGTATTGGTGGGACTTGCCTTGGTTATGGCATTGAAAAAATCAAACACAACCCGACAAATCGTTACAAAATGTTGATCAGCTTCTCAATTCCCGCCGGAATTGCTTGCTCGCTAATATGACCAAACCCTAACACTAGCAGTTTGTGGTTATAGTTACCTGTACTAAATTCTTTAGCACTATGCAGTTTGATCCCAACCTGTTTGGCCCTAACGACCATCTCTTTACTTGACCATTGGCTTTCCACAGCCAGCGCCACATGCACGCCGGCCAAAATCGGTAAGGGCCGCATTTTACTATTGGCATCCTTGTTTATACTGGCCAGGATAGTCTCGTAGCGCTGTCGATAAATACGCCGCATTTTACGGATATGGCGTAATAGCTCCCCCTGAACAATAAATTGGGCCAGAGCCTCCTGAGTTACCACCGGATTATGCCAGTCAGTTTGTTGTTTAGCCGCGATTAATGCCGACATGGCCCAGCGCGGCGCGACAACAAAGCCACACCGTATATCCGGCAACATGCATTTGGAAAAAGTTCCGACATAAAACACGCTATTATGGCGATCATGAGTTTGCAATGCGTCGATCGGCGGACCACCAAGGCGAAATTCGCTGTCATAATCATCTTCGATAATCACCATATTATGACGTGCAGCCAACGCCAATAACTGCGCCCGTCGGGCGGCGGACATTGCCACACCGGTTGGGAACTGGTGTGACGGGGTAACGTAAATAATATTCACCGATGAGGGAATTTCCGACACCAAAATCCCCTCTTCATCCACAGCAATATCCAGGATCTGCGCACCGGCTGCCAGGAATGCCATCCGTGCCATCGGGTAGCCGGGATTTTCCATGGCGACACGGGTTTGACCACTTTTAACCAAAATTCGCGCGATTAAGTCAAAAGCTTGCTGAGCACCTGTGGTAATCAGTATTTGCCCGGCATCACAGGCAACTGCGCGGGAATGGGACACAAACCCGCCAATGGCATCTCTTAAACTAGGCTGCCCCTGCGGATCAGGTACAGGCAAATTGCCTTTAGACTGTAATCGCATCTGGCGATTAACTTGTCGTTGCCAACCACCGAAAGGAAACTCACTCAGTTCCGGACTACCAACAGAAAAATCCCATTGACAATTTTGCTCGTGCTCGACCACAAATAACGGTGGGTTGCTCCAATAGCGGTTAACACGCGGATCGTTGTTCTGCGCCGCTTTGCTCCTCACTGCAGGCCGCGCTACTGTGGCAACAAATGTCCCGGCTCCGAGTTGACTATGCAAATAGCCTTCGCTGACCAACATATCGTACACGCCAATCACGGTGTTACGTGATATCCCTAAACTCGCCGCCAGTTTGCGACTGGCCGGCATACGTATCCCGGCTTTTAATCTGCCGTCCATTATGGCTGTTGATAATTGGCGATGCAGTGAACTGAGCAGTTGACCACGGTGTAAATCTGTCAGATCCAGTTCAAGTTCAAAAATTGGTTCCATAAAAATATTAATAATTGGCACTTTAACCAAACCAATTTAACTTCCACACTGGTGTTTGGCAACAGCTGCCGAAGATGAAATGTCGCATTGGCTTATACTGGGCATTATCATCTTGTTGGTGTGAATCCCTTTATTTTAGGAATCAATATGAAACGGGTTATTTTGTCTTTACTACTAATACTGCTTGCTCCTTGCTCGCAGGCGGACGGATTTGATATACACAAAACACAAGTAACGTTAATGGACTCCAGCCCACAAACACTGGCAGAGTTCGCCCAGGGCAAACCACTCTATTTAAAATTCTGGGCCAGTTGGTGTCAGCCCTGTATGCAACAAATGCCTCATTTCCAGCACGTTCAGGAGCAATACGGCGATAAAATTCAGGTTCTGTCGATTAACCTGGATATGAACGAGACCCGCGAAGCGATCCAGCACGTTATCAAGCAGTTTTCCTTGACTATGCCTATCGCTCTGGACAGTGACGATTCATTAGCAACCTCGCTCAACTTTATGGGCACGCCTTATCATGTCCTGATCAATAAAGATGGCGAGGTGGTTCACAAAGGACACGAAGCAGATGCCAAACTGGATCGCAAAATCGAATTGTTGGCTGCCGGATCTATCAGTGAATTACCGGTTATTTCGTTAACCGATCAACAAGGCAATCATGCTCCTATTATGCTTAACAGCGACCAACCGTTGCTATTATTTTTTACTGCCACCTGGTGTGACTGGTATCTGGAAAAAACCCGGCCCGAAATGTCGAAAGCCTGTATTGCCGCCCAGCAAACAATTAATCAATTATACGCTGACGACCCGAATATCCCGATACAGGGCGTAGTGAGTCATCTATGGACCGAGGAAAAGGATTTAGCTGAATATGTTGATAAATACCACATCCAGCACCCGGTGGCGGTGGATCATTCCGGCGATCTGTTCTTTTCCTTCGGTGTTAAGCAGGTGCCCGCTATGGTGGTGATAAAAAACGGCAAACAGATATTTACCACACATCAACTTGAAAATATTGACAAGTTAAAGCTGCAATTGGCCGATTATTTACTCTAAATTAAGACAATTAACCGATATCTATACCTGTTTATCAGCAGCAAGATGGTAATAACAGGAACAAAAATGGTACAACGACGAAATGAATTGATGTTGGAGCGGGTCAATGGAGACTGAGTTTTGTATTGTACTATGCACTTGTCCACAGAAGAGCATTGCTGAACAAATCGCTCATGCTGCCGTCAGCCAGGAGTTGGCGGCTTGCGTAAGTATTATTGACAAAGTTGAGTCAGTTTATTTATGGCAAGGAGAAGTCCAGCAAGACAATGAAGTTCAGCTGATTTTTAAAACTAAACGGCAACTGACAGATGACTTATTTAAGCTAGTCATCAGCTTTCATCCTTATGATGTGCCGGAGTGGCTCATACTGGATGTGGCCAGCGGCAGTGAAGCGTATCTGAACTGGGTGCGCGATTCGTTAAAATAACTAAATTAAGAGACTTTCCCCGCTATGACCTTGTTACGACTGTTTTTAACCTCCTTGCTATTGATTTGTTCTGTCAGTCAGGCACAAATTTCTGACCCATTGCAGGATATGTTTAGCGAAGAGCCGCAATTTTTGCCTGTCGATCAGGCGTTTGCATTCGAGTTCGTCCAAAAAGGCGATCAGCTAACCCTGAGCTGGCAAATTGCCGAGGGTTATTATCTGTATAAAAAACAGTTCAAGACTGTGGTCAAGGACGCCCAGCTCGGTGAACCCGTTTTCCCGAAAGGTAAAGAACACGAAGATGAATTTTTTGGCGTCTCCGAGGTGTTTTATCAGCAGGTGGATATTCAATACCCAATTATCGAATCAATGCAGGATGGCGTAGTCAAAATCCGTTATCAAGGCTGTGCTGATGCGGGCTTGTGCTATCCCCCGACCACTCAGGTGGTTTATTTACAAAAGGTCGATGCCACTAATCAGGCCTCGACAGATCCCGCACTGACAACCCAAACCACTGTTAGCCAAGAAAGTCCGGCATCTGCACAGTCGCAGCAGTTTGATCTGGCCGATCAACTCACTCGTGGCGACAACCTCGCCTACACCCTGTTATTGTTTTTAGGCTTGGGAGTTTTATTGGCCTTCACGCCTTGCGTATTCCCCATGTACCCGATTTTGTCCGCGATTGTTTTGGGCCAAGGCAAGCAAATTAGCTCGACCAAAGCTTTCAGCCTGAGTTTTATTTATGTGCAGGGTATGGCACTAACCTATTCGGTATTGGGTTTGATCGTTGCCTCTGCCGGAGTGCAATTTCAGGCAGCGTTGCAGCATCCGGCGATATTAGTCACGCTGATTGTTATTTTTGTCCTGCTGGCCTTGGTGATGTTCGGTACCTGGGAATTACAACTCCCTTCAAAGTGGCAGGAAAAACTGAATAACCTGAGCAACAAACAAACTGCCGGTAGTGTGGTGGGCGTGTTTATTATGGGCGCGATTTCCGGATTGGTTGCCTCACCCTGCACCACCGCTCCACTCACAGGTATTCTGCTGTTTGTGGCGCAAAGTGGTGATTTGTTGTTAGGTTTTGCCGCGCTCTATGTTTTAAGTCTGGGAATGGGAATTCCACTTATTTTATTTGCCCTGACCAGTGGCAAACTGCTACCTAAAGCCGGTAACTGGATGAATGTAGTCAAGGTTACATTTGGTTTTATGATGCTGTCGGTGGCAATACTGTTTGTAGAGCGCATGGTCACCAATATCTGGACCGATTTGGCCTGGTCTTTACTCGGCCTGGCATTGTTCAGCTATTGGCAAGTAATGAACCAAAGCAGTGAGCAAACTCTAATGAAAGGCTTGCGCACACTGGTGATCTTTTTAGGTTTGTTTAGCAGCGCGCTTTACGGTTACCACAGCTTGTTTCCACAAACTGCACAACCAACCGGGCAGGAAACAACCGTTCAGCATGATGTGAGTTTTACGCGTGTTAAGGATCTGCAAGATTTTCAAACCAAACTGGCGGCAGCCAATGCCGAGGGCAAATCGGTGATGGTGGATTTGTATGCCGACTGGTGCGTGGCTTGTAAAGAATTCGAGAAATATACCTTTCCCAAACCGGTAGTCAAAAAAGCGTTGGAAAATACCGTATTGATGCAAATTGATTTAACCGATAACACCGCGGTGAATCTGGATTTTCAGGATCATTTCCAGGTTTTGGGTTTGCCCACTATTTTGTTTTTTGATACCAAAGGCAATGAAATCAGCAGCGGGCGCATTACCGGCTTTATGCAACCAGAGCCTTTTGCCAGGCATATTAATGCGATATTGGCGGAATAAAATCTCTCGCCAAAACGCAGGGTTAGCCAAATAAATGATCGAAAAGTGGTTTTGTGTCCGTCACTTTTGTCATTCCGGTGGTCTTTTAGGCCGGGATCCCGTTGTTTTTATTACGACCAAGTTGCGGGTAATCTGACTGATTTAATTATCCGATTCCCCTGAGCATGAGGTACGAATAGTCGAAGGGGTGAACCGATTATTCTGTCCTTCGACAGCTCGTACCTCGCGCTCAGGATGAACGGTTTTACCTTCGCGTCTCTGCGGCTTGGCGATAGTACTGTTTTTTGTCTTTTAGCTCGCAGCTCGAAGCCCGCCACTCCTCGCTCTATTTTTATTCTTGGTAGTCAACTTATTTTTAATTTGGTCACCAAAAACAAAAATAGATCAGCTTTCTGCCACTCGCTGGGTGGATTCCCTGACCACCAGTTGCGGCTGGAAGTGTTGATGAGCAATGCTTCCAACGTGTCCTTTGCCGCTGCGCTGGGCAATGATGTGTGAAATCAGTGAGGCCGAGGCTTTACGGGCAATCACATTAGTTGGCTGGGCGGCAGTGGTCAGTTTAGGCCAGGTTTGACGCGAGAAGGGGCTATCCTCGAATCCGGCAATGGATAATTGTTCAGGGACTGAAATGCCCATCAACCGGGCCGCAAAAAGCGCTCCTGCGGCAATTTCATCGTTACAGGAAAATATTGCTGTCGGCGGATCATCCAGCCCTAGTAAATATTGGGCCCCTTCCACCCCGGTTTTAAATGAATATTGCCCTTCAAACACGTACTCGGGGTGCAATTCGATCTGATGTTTCTGTAGCGCCGCGATATAACCGTTATGCCGCTCATCAGTTGAACGGTGATCTTTGTCACCACTGATAAAGGCAATCTTCTGGTGGCCCAGATTAATTAAATGCTCGGTAATTTCGTAAGCGGCTTCATGGTCATGAATAAATACGCAGGGTGAGTTTTCATTTTCTTCGCAGGAACCGGAAATAATCCGTACAAAGTTCACATCCATCTGTTCCAGAGCATCCAGCACAGCCGGCATTTCCGATAAAGGTGGTGAAATAATTAATCCCGCCAGTTGGGAACGAATAACCATCATGCGAATCTCTTCAACAATATTCTCACTTGCGGCATTGCAGGGGTGAATAATCAACTCATAACCTTTCTCGCGGCATTCGCCTAAAATGCCGTTTTGCATGTCAATAACGTAATAGGCATTGGGATTATCGTAAACATAACCTAACGCATAAGAACGTGTTCCGGCCAAATTCCGGGCCGCATGATTAGGCTGATAATTCAGCGATGCGATAGCTTCTGATACTTTTTTTAAGGTATCCGGGCGAACGGAGCCTTCCTGGTTTATCACCCGGGACACCGTTTTTATTGATACGCCAGCCAGCTCTGCCACATCTTTGATGGTTGATTTCATATTGTTTCATTCCAAATTCAATAGCGACATTGGTAACACAAGGTGGTATTTGATTACCAGCAAGAATTATTCGCTAGCTGATTTCCAGCACAAAAATAAATGTTATTTTTTTGTAATTAACATTTGCGTTCTCAAAAACCCTGTTGTAAATTTAATCAATAATGACAACGCTGTCATATTTATTTTATAAAAATAGGCTAGCGCTTGTCATTTTTAAAGACGCCAAATGACAGCGCTGTCAAAAATAAAAAAGAGGACTCAACAGTGAACATGACCCAAACCAAACTCAACAAAGTATCACAGAGTATCAAGCTTGCTCTGTGTATAGGTACGGCCAGCACCGCCGCCCTATTTCCCGCCGCAGTTAGCGCACAGGAAGAAGCTGGTGCTAAAGATGTAGAAGTGATTCAAATCAGTGGTATTCGTGGTAGTACACAAGCCAGCATCAACGCAAAACGTTTTGCTTCTTCGCAACTGGACGGTATTGCCGCTGAAGATATCGGTAAATTACCTGACGTGACCATTGCCGATTCATTGCAACGTATTTCCGGTGTACAAATCGAACGTACGGCGGGTGAAGGTGGTCCGGTACAAATTCGTGGCCTACCTCAAATTGATACCACCATGAACGGTGAAGTATTCTTAAGCGCTACGACTATTGATTCATCCGGTGCTGACTTTGGCGATTTGCCATCGCAGTTGTTCTCCGGGGTGGACGTGTACAAATCTGCCGAAGCCAAATATAGCGCTGCAGGTATTTCCGGTGCCATTGATTTAAAAACTCGCCGTCCTTTTGATATGGAAGAAGGCTATACCTTCTCCGGCGGTGTCGAAGTGACTCAGGGCTCTATCAGTAAAGAAACCGACCCGACAATAAACGGTTTAATCAGCTACAACGATGGCAAGTTCGGTATCTTGTTTGCTGCGGTTAAAACCGATGTGACACTGGCAACCGATTATAACGGTTACTTCGATACCTCTGAAAACGGTGGTATCGGTGCAGCTAACAACAACCACACCTGGGGACCCAACTCGCGCGGTGAAGAGACACACCACGTTGTACCTCAAGGCTTTGCAGCCTTTAACAAAGAAGAAGAGCGCGAACGTAATGCCTTCCAGTTATCTGCCCAAGCCGATTTGGGTGAAGGCTTTACCTTAACTGCGGACTACTTCTATACCGACCAAAATCGTTTTAATAATCGCCGCGGTTTCTCACAAAATAACCGTTGGTACACTTTTAACGAATATGCCTACCCGACTGCAGATGGCTGGACCGGTGACTCATTCACCGATGCCAACGGCGCCGAATGGGGTGGTGTTAATGCCTTTTATATGACGCCTTGGCGGATGCAATCCTTTACCCAGGTGAATGTCAACGAAGAAAAATCACATAATTTTAATCTGCAGCTCGACTATGACAACGGTGGTGCATTGACCGGTCAGGTACGTATGACCCGCGCTAAAGCCACCGCTACCATGCGTCACGGCTACGGTGAAGGCGATATGTTAAGTATCGATCAGGGAACACTGGTAACCGGCCCTGGTCAGTTCGCCCAACCTGAATATTGTACCCATGGCGAAGATGTTGTCGGTGATGCTGGAGGTTGTTATGCCCAGTTTGCGCCAGGCGGTATCCAGGATGACGCCTTTATCCTGTCTTATGATGCTTCTGGTGAACATCCGGTATTTAGCGGCTTTGACCAAATGGTTAATGGCGGTAAAGGCGTGCGCAGCGTTGCCGATTATATGGCCGATCTGGATTCATATCATATTGGTGCCTTCTCGTCTGAAGGCAATACCGATGACGAAGGGCGCATTAATACCTTCAGTACCCGTTGGAACTATCGACTGGAAGACAACGCGTTTATCACTAGTATTGATTTTGGTGTGCGCACCTTAGAGCGTGAAGTGGATCATGATCAGTTCAGCTATACCTCCACCTTTGGTGATGGTTGTGATATTGCCCAGTGGAAAGCAGTCGATCAGTACTACACCACCGAAACTTGTGAAGGCAATCCTGCTGCGGGTGAATATCTGACTGAAGATGTCGGTGACCTCACTGCTGGTACTTGGGTACCTTATACCTTGTTACCTCCTACGCGTCTGGATCAGCACACTACTGTGTCCTGGCAGACCGATTTTGGTGGCGTCAAAGGGATTCCAGGTGTCTGGTCAATCGATCCGGAAAATTTCCGTGACCCTCGCCAATGGCATTTAGATACTTTTGGCAATGTACAACGCACTGAAAATGGCGGTGCCACTTATGATGTATCAACCGAAGAACTGAACTACTTCTTGCAAGCTAATTTCGAAGTGGGTGATTTCAGCGGTAACTTTGGTATGAAAGTTATCGAAACCGACTTGTATGTTAAACAAAATCTAGTCGGTGTTAACCTGCCTCACAGTGGCTTGGGTCCGGATACTGGCGATGTAGTTACAGAACGCAGCTATACCGATTATCTGCCTTCACTTAACGTTGCATACAATGCCAGTGAAGATATCATCCTTCGTGCTGCCTATTCGAAAAATATGCAAGCACTGGATCTGGCTAGCTGGGGTGGTGGTAAAACCGTTGGTATGACAATTAACGGCGAGTGTGACTGTTTACGTGTGGTCAACGGTACCTTGTCTGGTAACCCGGGATTAAACCCTTGGCGTTCTGAGAATATCTCATTGTCCGCCGAATGGTATGCTGGCGAAGCTTCCATGGCCTACGTGGCAACATACAATATTGATATCGAAAGTTTTGCAACCAGCGGAACCGTGATGATCGATGAGCCGGATCCAGATGGCATCCGTCGTGGTCCATGGCCTTTCACTACTCAGGTGCAAGGCGAAGGTGGCAGTGTTAAAGGTTTTGAATTGGGTGCCAAGATCGCATTCAGTGATTTCCTGGATAACAGCATCCTGGATAACTTTGGTCTGGATACCAACTACACCTACAGTGACAGTTCTCAGGAAGGCAAAGATGTGTTTGGCAAAGACTTACCTTTCGTCGGTATGTCCAAAGACACTTACAACTTTGTGGTCTGGTATGAACAAGAATCCTTCTCAGCCCGTTTGGCCTGGAACTCTCGTAGTCCGCGCTTAATCACTACGGGAACCGTTGATGCAGTAGGTGGTCAGTCATTGTATCAGGATGATTATTCACAACTGGATCTCAGTGCAACTTACCATGTAAACGACAATATCAGTGTTTATGTGAACGGCTCTAACATCCTAGAAGAATATCAGCAGACTTATCTGGAATTCCCGGATCAGAAAGCCTTCCAGAATGAATATGAAGCACGCTGGACCATTGGTACCCGCGTTACCTTCTGATAACCGAGTTGTTGTCTCGTTAAGCTCCGCTTAACACCTAGAAAACCCGCCACATGGATTTGTGGCGGGTTTTATTTTCTAACTTAACCTGAATCCATACATCGAACTCAGGTTAACTTGCGAAAATAACCATCAGTGTCTTTTGTTGAGCACAGGTTGCAGTCAAGGACACTTATGGTTATTTTTGAGCCACCGGACAAGTCTGTGGTTTATTTCTAATAAGCGGTAATAAATGTCGGTATCTACTAAAAAAATTCAATCCATTGTCATTGTCGGCGGAGGCACCGCAGGCTGGATGACAGCGGCGGCATTAAGTCAACATTTCCAGAATATGCCTGTCGAGATTACGCTGGTGGAATCGTCACAATTGGGCACTATCGGTGTGGGGGAAGCGACTATTCCCACGCTTAGAAGGTTTTATCGCAAATTGGGCCTAAGCGATATCGATGTTATCCGTGCCACCAATGCCACCTGTAAGCTCGGGATAGAATTCCAGGACTGGCACTCAAAAGGCAGTTCCTTTATTCATCCTTTTGGTTTATTTGGCCAACCCTCCAATAACACGCCTTTTCATCATTATTGGCTTAAGTCACGTCAAATGGGCGATAACACTGAGCTGGAAGATTATTCATTGGGTATTAATCTGGCTAAACACAACAAGTTTTGCCTGCCAGCTCCCAAACCAGACTCACCATTGATGATTTTTGACTGGGCGCTGCATTTTGATGCAGGTCTGTTTGCTGCATTAATGAAAAAATGCGCCACCGACAACCAGATAACGGCTATCGATGCGAAAATTACCGATGTGCAACTGGATTCTGACAGTGGTGATATTCAATCACTCAAATTGGACAATGGCCAAACCCTGCAAGGTGATCTGTTTATTGACTGCTCGGGCTTTAAAGGTCTGCTGATTGAGCAAAGTCTGCAAACCGGTTTTGAAGACTGGAGCCAGTGGCTGGTGTGCGATAGAGCAGTGGCGGTACAAAGTGAATCCGTGAATGATCCTATTCCGCGCACTATTTCAAAAGCCCATCGCGCCGGCTGGCAATGGCGCATCCCGCTGCAAACCCGCACCGGTAATGGTCATGTGTTTTGCAGTCAGTATATCAGCACCGATGAAGCCACCCGGACATTGCTGGACAACGTCGAAGGTAAAACACTGCATGAACCACGCAGTTTCTCTTTTACCCCGGGTAGACGTAAGCTGGCCTGGAATAAAAACTGTATTGCCGTTGGGCTGGCAAGCGGCTTTTTAGAGCCATTAGAAAGTACCAGTATTGCGCTGGTGGAAACGGCTATCGATAAGATCATCCTGTCGTTTGACTCGCCTGAATACAACCAACAAAAAATAGACCGCTTTAATGAGGTTACCCAACTGGAGTACGAGCGGGTACGGGATTTTATTATTCTGCATTACAAGGCCAATCAGCGCACTGACAGCCCAATGTGGCAATATTGCCGCGAAATGGAGGTGCCTGACAAGCTGGCCGAAAAAATGCGCTTGTTTAAAAGCAAAGGGGATATTATCCGTTATCCTTGGGAAATTTTTGGTGCTGACAGCTGGCTGGCTATTTTTAGCGGACTGGGTTATCTACCTGATCATTACGATCCTGCTGTTGACAATATGCCGCTGGACTATATGCAAAACAGTCTGAATCAGATGCGTGATCACATTAAGCGAACTGTCGATGCTGTCCCCGAACACGTGGAATTTCTGCGCCGTTTTGCCGGATACAAAAAGCCAACTACGATGGATTCATAATGCAATCTGATGCTATTAAACACTTTGTGATTATCGGTGGCGGTACTGCTGGTTGGCTGGCTGCTGCCACACTGGCCAATATTTTTAAACAGACCGAAGTCCAAATTACCCTGATTGAATCCGACACTATCGGCATAGTGGGCGTTGGGGAGGCGACAATTCCGCCTTTATTAGACTCCATTCGTGCCTTGGGCATAGATGAAGCCGAGTTTATCAAAGCGACCCAGGCAACATTTAAATGGGGAATTAAATTCGAAGACTGGTACCAAACCGGACAATCCTATTTCCATCCTTTCGGTAGTTTAGGCAAAAGGATTGACGGCCATGAATTTTATCAGTGCTGGTTGAAATCTCGCGCTGAAGGCGATCCTACGCCCCTCATGGCACACTCACCGGAGGCGGTACTGGCGGAACACAATCGTTTTTTCCTACCCTTTAAAGCCATCAACACCCCTCTGGCATCGGCCCGATACGCACTGCACCTGGACTCCACTTTAGTGGGACAATATCTGCGCCAGTTTTCAGAAAATTTAGGTGTTACACGTATTGAAGGATTGGTAGAAAAGGTAATAAAAACAGCGGGTGGCGATATTGCCAGTGTCAGATTGCAAAGTGGGCAAGTCGTTAACGGTGATTTCTTTATTGACTGCAGTGGCTTTAGAGGCTTGCTGATTGAAGAGTCACTGCAAAGCGGCTATGACGACTGGTCTGGATATTTGCCCTGCAACCGTGCGGTAACAGTCCAGACTGACAACGTCGGTGAGCCATCTCCCTACACCGTGGCAACAGCCAAAGACGCAGGCTGGACTTGGCGTATCCCTCTGCAACATCGTACTGGTAATGGCTATGTATTTTGCGATAAATATTGTAGCGATGATCAGGCGATAAACACCTTGCTCGGCAGTATTGAAGGCGAACCGCTCAACACGCCCCGAGTGATCCCTTTTGTAACCGGTATGCGCAAACACCCCTGGAAAAATAATTGCCTGGCGCTGGGGCTGGCGCAAGGCTTTCTGGAACCACTAGAGTCCACCGCCATTCATCTGGTTTCCAAAACATTGGCGTTATTTGTACGGCTATTTCCGGATCGCCATTGCAATGAGTTACTGCGCAATGAGTTTAATCGCCGGGTACAAGCTGATTACGAGGAAATCCGTGATTTTCTGATATTGCATTATTGCACTACACAACGAAACGATACTGATTTTTGGCAATACTGCCGCAATATGACGATTCCGGACAGTCTGCAACAAAAACTGGATCTTTTTAAAGTAGCGGGCGGTTTAATCCCGGCCGATGAAGCCTTATTTCAACCCACTAGCTGGTACGCTGTTTATACCGGAATGGGGATAATTCCAGATAGTTATAATCCGACGGTGGACGCCCTACACTACCCAACATTAAAACGCTCTCTGGATAGTGGTCGACAGGCTATATTCAATATTGTTCAGCAACAACCTCACCATCAGGCATTTATCGACCAATATTGTCGGGCAATGAAACCCGGATAAAGCTGTTAAATATTGCCACCCAGAACCAGATTAACTCGCCGGACAGTGTTGCTGAATAAAGGCCTGGTGAGGCATTGCCTGCGTTGCTGCACTGTTGATGGAATCGCGCATTTGTTGCAATTTCTGTCTGACCAGATTGATATCCACTACCGCAGCACGGGGATCAAAACGTACCGGTTTTCGGCCAAAACCGTGATACATGGTTAACCAACTGGCCTGCTCAAAGGATTCATGATCGTACATCACCACATGCCCTCGGCTCTGGTATAACTCGATTTTGTGCTGCAGACTGTCAGGAACCGTCATATTGCGACAATGTCGCCAAAACGCCGAATCATCCCTTTGACTCAATTTGTAGTGCAGAATGATAAAATCCCGAATTCGCTCAACTTCCAGATTATGCAGACGATTGACTTCGGCAATATCATGGGGATTAAACGATTGATCAGGGAAAAACGACAGTAGCTTGGCAATCGCAGTCTGGATCAATGAAATACTGGTGGATTCCAGCGGCTCTATAAATCCGCTAGCCAAGCCTAGAGCAAAACAGTTCTTGTTCCAGATTTGCTTACGTCGCCCCGGGGTAAAGCGAATTTCCCGCGGAGTATTGACTGTTTTACCTTCAATACTATCCAGCAACGTTTTTTGAGCCTGTTCAACATCTTCAAACTGACTACTGAAAATATGCCCGTTACCGGTGCGATGTTGCAGTGGAATACGCCACTGCCAACCGGCACGCTCGGCAATAGTTCGGGTAAAAGGAACTGGCTCCCCCACCCGCTCCGTCTGCACTGCCATGGCGGTATCGCAAAGTAACCACTCACTCCATTTCTCGTAGCCGGTTTTTAGTGTTTCTTCAATAAGGAGACCCTTAAAGCCCGAGCAATCAATAAATAACTCCCCGTCAATTTGACGGCCATCATCCAGCGTCACTGAACGAATAAAACCGCTACCTTGATGCTGACTAACCTGGCTGATTTTGGCATCGATATGTGTCACGCCTTGTTCTAGTGCAACATCACGCAAAAAGTTGGCATAGAGACCCGCATCAAAATGATAGGCGTAAGAATAATCCGCCAGAGGGGTGGGCGGATTAGGGTGGGGCTGGGCGAAACGTCGCCCTTTGGCTAACGCGCAGGAGAAACTATAATCCGCCAGCTCTACTTTATCGCCTGCCGCGATCAGACGGTGCAGATATTGATGGAATTCGACATTATCAATCTTGACGCCATAATCCGAAAACGGATGGAAAAAGTGATGGTTTGGCTGGCGCCAGTGCTCAAACTGAATACCCAATTTAAAAGTTGCCTGGGTCGCTTTAATAAACTCGATTTCATCAATGCCCAAATTGCGATTGAAATCGACAATATTCGGTATGGTAGCCTCACCCACTCCTACCGTGCCCATCTGACTGGATTCAATCAGCGTTATCGCCAGCTGGCCTTTACCATAGCGGGCTAAACTGGCCGCTGCCATCCAGCCGGCGGTTCCGCCACCGACGATCACTATCTTGTTAACAGGTGTAGACATAAACACCACTCGATGCTGTAGGTTTCCGCACTTTGACAAAACCACAAATCATAATAAAACCATTGATTTAGAATGTCCTATTTGGGCGTATTAAACAATATGTTGCAAATGATTATACTCTTGCTAACATAAATGACAACGCTGTCATTTGCCAACCCAACACTTCCGGATTAATTACATGAAAATCAAACTGTTCTCTCGTCTTTTCTTGTTTGCTTTTGGCTTGATGCCAGTAACATTCAGTTATGCTGACACAACTAAACTGCAAGCGCAGGCTTTTACTAAGGACGGTTTATTTACCAAAGGTATTGAAGGACCGGCAGTAGATGGTGATGGACGCTTATATGCGGTTAATTTTGCCAAACAAGGCACCATCGGCATCATTGATGATAAAGGCCAAGCCAGCCATTTTATCGATTTGCCAGAGGGTAGCACGGGTAACGGCATCCGTTTTGGGCAGGATGGCAGCATGTTTGTTGCCGATTATACCGGGCATAATATTCTGCGTATTGATCCCCAATCCAAAGCCGTCGATATCTATGCGCACGATGACCGGATGAATCAGCCTAATGATATTGCCATTACCGCCAGCGGAGTGATTTATGCCAGCGATCCTGACTGGAAAAATAATAGCGGGCAGCTGTGGATGGTTAAAGCGGATCGCAAATTAGTTAGACTGGAAGCCGATATGGGTACCACCAACGGCATTGAAGTCAGCAGCGACGAAAAACATCTGTACGTCAATGAAAGCGCGCAACGCAATATCTGGATTTACGATATATTGCCCAACAATCAACTCGCCAATAAGCGTCTGTTCTATCAGTTTGAAGACCACGGCATGGACGGCATGCGTTGTGATCAGCAGGGTAATTTGTATGTGGCTCGTTACGGAGCAGGTAATGTGACTGTTTTGTCTCCACAGGGTGAAATCATTAAAGAAATCACTCTTACTGGCAAGTTTCCGACTAACGTCGCTTTTGGTGGCCCGCAAGGCAAAACACTGTTTATTACCTTGCAACAAAAGCAGTCGATTGACACGGTGGAACTGGATATCGCAGGGCGCAGCCGCGGATTGATATCCGAATTACCAGCTAAATAATGAACAAAAATGTTGCAATTAGGTAAACTGTTGATAACATAAATGACAGCGCTGTCATTTATGTTATTTAAACAAAATTCCATTTATACATCACACAGCGTGGTGAAATTAAAAAATACAACGATAAGAGAGACTGTTAAATGAAATCCCTGTTGCTAGCCACACTGAGCCTGACCTGTTTATTAAGCGGATGCGAACAATCCGTGCAACCAGCCACCCTAACTCAGGCACAACTTAATAATCTGGCTGACAAACTGGATTTAACCGTCGAAGTACAAAGCAATATCAATGTATCTGACTGCCCTGATGCCGATAACGATCAGTGTTACCTGGCTCAGTTCAATCTGACTTTTCCTGATAATGTCGACACCAACAACTGGACCATCTATTTCAGCCAGACCTCCCCTATCCAGTGGGATGGTAGTGACCAGTTCGATATTCAACATATCAATGGCGACTTACATATTATCAAGCCGGTTAGCCAGTCTTTCGTTGCCGGACAGACTTACACTATTCCGTTTAAAGGCCCTAACTGGCGAACTGCAGAGTCTGATTTTACGCCGAATTATTTTGTCGTCGCTGACGGATTAGCACCACGTGTTATCCAGTCTACGGTAGAAATAAAGACTGAGGATCGACAGCTGGCGCATATGCCACATGTGCTGCCTTTTACATCGGAAAAACAAACCCAACGTGGTTTAAAAGACAACACTCCGCTTGCAACACCTGAATATTTATACGACAAGCATCAACAAATGAACGCGGCAGCATCACTGGAACAACAAATCCCGCGGGTCATTCCCAAACTCCAGCAGGCAGACTGGCAAACCCAAAGTGTTAGCCTGGCAGAGGGCCTGAATATCAGCGAAACAAACCAGCAGCGCTTTGCCGCCGCGATGGATTTGCTTGAAGGTCAAGGTGTATCCCTGTCGGATAGCGGATTAGCTGTTGAGCTTGATCAGGTAGCGTCATCAGAACTGGGTGAACAAGGTTACCAGTTAGCCATAGAGCCGGAAAAAATTCGGATTAGTGCCAATAACGATGCCGGTTTGTTTTATGGCCTGATGTCGTTGGCACAGATGGTTAACCAGCCTGAGCAGCAATTGAAGGTGGGCAAGGTAACTGACGTACCTCGTTATGATTTCCGCGGCCTGCACCTGGATATTTCACGTAACTTTCACAGTAAGGCGCTGATTCTGAAGTTGTTGAATCAGATGGCCATCTACAAAATCAACAAGCTGCATTTACATATGGCTGATGATGAAGGCTGGCGACTGGAGATTCCCGGTCTACCCGAACTGACCGATATTGGTGCATATCGCTGTTTTGATCTAACCGAACAACATTGCTTGCAACCACAACTGGGCAGTGGGTCGAATAAAGACACGCCCGTAAACGGCTATCTGACCACCCATGACTACGTTGATATTCTGCAATACGCGCACGCGCGCCAAATTGAAGTGATTCCGGCGATAGATATGCCAGGACATTCCCGCGCGGCTGTCAAAGCCATGCAAGCACGTTACAACAAGTTCAAACAAAGTGAGCAAACCGAACAAGCCGAACAATATCTACTGTCGGATCTGAATGATAAAAGCCAGTACAGTTCTATCCAGCACTATAATGACAACACACTCAACCCCTGTATTCCGTCCACTTATCGGTTTATTGAAAAAGTCATCGATGAAGTGGCTAAAATGCACCAGCAGGCGGGTGTACCCATGCGCCGTTACCATATCGGGGCGGATGAAACCGCAGGGGCCTGGAATGACTCACCAGCATGTGCCAAGTTAATCGCTGAAAATGATGAACTGGAATCAACTGATCAGCTTACTCCTTATTTTATCGCCCAGGTGGCCAAGATGGTCACCGACAAAGGACTGGTCGCCGGCGCCTGGAGTGACGGCTTGGCTCATGTCAAACAGGACAAGTTACCCGCCAAAATGCAGGCTAATATCTGGGATGCGTTATTCTGGCAAGGACATAATCGTGCCCACGAATTCGCTAACCGCCACTGGGATACCATACTATCCCTGCCGGACATGCTGTATTTTGATTTCCCTTACCAGAAAGATCCCCAGGAACCTGGATATTACTGGGGCTCACGCTATACCGACAGTTTCCAGGTATTTGAATTTATGCCGGAAAACTTGCCCGCTCATGCCGAGATCTGGCCAGACAATATGGGCAATCCCTACACCGCTACCGATTCCACCCCACGCGATAAAGGATTGTCATTTACCGGTATGCAGGCTCAATTCTGGAGTGAAACCATTCGAGCCGACAGCGCCGTCGAATATATGTTGTTTCCCCGTTTAATAGCCTTTGCCGAGCGCGCCTGGCATCAAGCTGATTGGGCGGTTGCCTATCAGCCAGGTCAGAATTATTCCACTGATAGCGACACCTTTAGCCAGCAGGCAAAAACACAACAACTCGAAGACTGGGCCGGATTTAGCCATGCCATGACCCGATTTGCCTTGCCTGAGTTGGCCAGAAACAAGGTACTTTTTCGGCTTCCAACCCCGGGTATAAAAGAAGTAGAGGGTTTGTTACATGCTAACAGCTATTTTCCGGGGTTAACCATTCAGTACAGGCAGGCTGGCGGTGAATGGCAGGACTACGTTAAACCACTACCGGCACAAGCATCTCTGCAATTCAGAACAGCATTGCCAGAATTGTCTTATCACAGCCGTCATATAGGAATAAAATAATTATACAAATTACATATAAATGTAATAATAAATTTAATGACAGCGCTGTCATCATGCTGTTAAAATAACCGGCAGCGCAAATTCTGAACACCTTATTGTCGTTCAGTGACTACAACATCCAGGAGTAACAAGGTGAGTTCGCAAGAACAATATTTTATTGGTATTGATGGTGGCGGCACCAAGTGCAAGGCACGACTGCAAAATAGTCGGGGTGACTTGCTGGGTGAAGGCATTGCCGGCCCTGCCAACCCGCTGCGGGGAATCAGTCAGGCAGAAAGTGCCATCGTTGATGCGGCTGAGCAAGCACTTACCAACTCAAATTTGCCCCTATCATTACTGGGTTCGTTGTATGCCGGCATTGGACTGGCCGGTGTCAATTTGCCAGGTTTTAACGCGCAAATGCAAAAGTGGCAGCACCCGTTTAAAGCCATGCATCTGACAACCGATTTACATATTGCCTGTTTAGGCGCGCACAATGGTGAAGATGGCGCGATCATCATTACCGGTACCGGTTCTTCTGGTGCGTCGGTGGTCAATCAGCAATACTTTGAAATCGGCGGACACGGATTCTGCGTTGGTGATAAAGGCAGTGGTGCATGGCTGGGCCTGATGGCGATTAATCAGTCTCTGGAAGCGCTGGATGGCGTTGCCTCCTACTATCCTTTAGTGGATCAGGTATTAAGCTTTTTAAAGGTGACCAACGCACATGAAATGGTTGAATTGTTGGTGGGCAAAACACCTGCGTTCTTTGCCCAGCTTTCACCGGTTGTAATGCAGGCGGCCAATGCCCAGGATCCGATGGCACTGAAGATTGTTGAAGAGGGTGCCGCATACCTGAGCAATATGGCCAGACGCCTGCTCAGCAATGCGCCGCCACGCTTGTCGATGATAGGCGGCCTGGCAGAATATATATCCAAATGGCTGGATGAAGATGTCAAACAACATATTCAACCACCCAAACATTTACCTGAGATCGGGGCATTGTTACTTGCCCGGACCTTAACTCAAACAGTGAGAGAAGCATAAAATGTCAACCAGTATTATGGCCAAAGAAGCCGCTGAAGCCCCCTCTATTATTGCCAATCAATTAGTTGGTAATCTGGATCTTTGTGTGGATTTAGGTCAGCAAATTCGTGATTTTGATCCTGCCTATGTCTATATGGTTGGTCGTGGGTCTTCTGATCACGCGGGTGTGTTTGCTAAATACCTGATTGAAATCGAAGCCAATTTACCGGTTTGTGCTGCGGCACCTTCAGTCAACAGTGTATATGGTCAAACCCTGAAATTGGATAAAGCACTGGTTATTGTGATTTCGCAATCCGGTCGTAGCCCGGATATTCTGGCTCAAACTCGCGCAGCAAAAGCCTCAGGGGCTTTTTGTGTCGCTCTGGTGAATGATCAAACTTCACCACTGGCAGAAATTGTCGATTTTGTATTGCCACTGCGTGCCAATGAAGAAAAGGCGGTAGCGGCCACCAAAAGCTATCTGGCCACTTTAAGCGCCATATTACAGATGGTGGCGTGCTGGAAACAGGATGAAAAACTGCTGACTGCGCTGAACGATTTACCCGCACAAATGCAGCAAGCCGCAGAGGATGCCACCCAGTTAACCACAGAATTTGTCGCGCCACTCAAACATTGCGTGGTATTAGGACGGGGTTTTGGTTATGCCATTTCCCGCGAAATTGCGCTCAAACTCAAAGAAGTATGCAGTGTCCATGCTGAAGCTTTTAGTAGCGCCGAATTTTTACACGGTCCTGTTACTCTGGTGGAGAAAAAATTGGCCATTGTCGATATCTCGGTGCAAGATGAGTCCTACGCCTCTCATTGCGAGCAGATTGCCGAAGTCAAACGTCGCGGTGCAACTATTTGTAGTTTGACCCACAACGATAAAAGCATGCATCCTCGTGTAGCGGCGTTAGCCATTTTACAGCGCTTCTACCTGGATATTGAAAAAATTGCGGTCGAAATGGGTCTGGACCCGGATAGTCCTGTTGGCCTTAAAAAAGTCACACAAACAGTTTAGGGACAGCCATGCCAATCACTTACATTGCAGAAACATTATTTGACGGCCACGACATGCTGAGCGACATCGCTCTCACCGTTGATGATGGTAAAATTACTGCGATAACGCCAGCAACTAACAACCAGCCGGGTATCGTATTGCCGGGACTGGTTAGCGCCGGATTTATCGATGTGCAAGTTAATGGTGGCGGTGGCGTACTGTTTAACCAGTCTCCCACCGTTGATGCCCTGAAAACCATGGTTAAAGGCCATGCCATCTATGGCACAACGGCCATGCTGCCAACCTTGATTACCGATCAGTTAGCCGTTATTCAACAAGCTGCCGATGCGATGGCAGAAGCCATCCGTCAGCAAACTCCGGGAATTATCGGGATCCATTTCGAAGGCCCTCATTTAAGTGAACCTAAGCGCGGGATCCATTCAACCGATTTCATCCGTCCGATTAGTGACAAGGAACTGGCACAATACTGTCGGCAGGATTTAGGCAAAGTGATTGTAACGGTTGCACCAGAAAATGTGCCGGCCGATATCATTGCCGATATGGTTAAACAGGGTGTGCATGTGTGTCTGGGGCATTCCAATGCAACAGCAGATGTGGTTGAGCAAGCATTGCAGGCCGGGGCCAGCGGTTTTACCCATTTGTATAACGCCATGTCGCCACTTACCAGCCGTGAACCCGGCATGGTGGGTGTGGCATTAAATGATGCCCGCAGCTATTGCGGGCTCATTGTTGACCACCATCATGTCCACACCACCAGTTGCCAACTGGCGATAAAAGCCAAAGGCTGGCAAAAAATCATGCTGGTAACCGACGCGATGGCACATGTAGGTTCGGATATCAGCTCATTGCCTTATCTGGATACCGAAATTATTCGTACCGGTGATAAGCTCTCCCTACCCAACGGTACGCTGGCCGGCTCTGCACTGGATATGGCCACGGCAGTTCGCAATACCCATCAGGATCTAGGTATTTCGCTGGCTGACAGTTTAAATATGGCGTCGATGACACCGGCAACGTACCTTGGTATGCAAGATAGTTTAGGTAAACTGGCCGTCGGTTATGCCGCCGATTTTGTTGTGCTCGATACACAGCAAAAAGTGAAATCTACCTGGATTCAGGGCAAGAAAGTATTTGATAGCACGCAATAAAAGTTAATAACAATTAAGGAACTGGCTATGCAAACAACCGCTGTACAACCCAACCAAGCTAGGCATAATTTTGTGCCGATCGCGTTAATCGGTTTACTGTTTTTTATTTTCGGGTTTATCACCTGGCTTAACGGTGCACTCATTCCGTTCCTGCAGATTGTGTGTGATTTATCACAAACTGAAGCATTGCTGATTGCCAGCTCCTTTTATATTGCCTACACCGTTATGGCATTACCTATGGCCTGGATACTGGAACGCACCGGCTACAAGAATTCGATCTCGATTGGCCTGGTTATGGTGGCGGCCGGCTTTTTGCTGTTTATTCCCGCCGCCGAAACCCATTCGTTCCTGCTATTTTTGCTTGCCCAGTTTGTGGTAGGTACCAGCCTGACTTTGTTGCAAACCGCAGCGAATCCTTACATCGTGAAAATCGGTCCGCAAGAAACCGCCGCCGTGCGCATTTTTATTATGGGTTTACTTAACAAAGGCGCCGGCGTACTGGCCCCGCTATTCTTCGCTGCTCTGGTAGTCGGAGATTTACAACATGTCACTATGGCGTCAATCAATGCGTTGCCCGAAGCAGAAAGACTGGCGCAAATCGACGAACTCGCCAACGGTTTAGTTATCCCTTATATCTGTGGCGCTGTGGTTTGGCTACTCGCCGCTGCTTTTATTAAAAAATCCAGTTTGCCGGAACTGGAGCTGGAACATGATGTTTCTGAAGATACCGGCACTGAATTAGCCGCAGACAAAAGTTCGGTTTTACAATTCCCCCATCTGATTTTAGGTGCGGTAACCATATTCCTGTATGTAGGTGTTGAAGTCATCGCCGGTGACACCATTGGACTGTTTGGTTCACAATTGGGTGTCGCTAACGCCACCACCCTGACCTCTTTTACTATGGGCTTTATGCTGTTTGGTTATGCATTGGGATTGGTGTTGATACCACGTCTGTTAAGCCAACAAACAGCGCTGCTCTGGTCTGCTGCCTTGGGTGTGGTGATTTCGCTGCTAATTGTGGTATCAGATCCGGCATCAACCATAGTGTCGGAAGCCTTGTGGGGCTGGTCCGGTATGCAAGTATTGCCCGATTTAGTTACCTTTGTCGCCATGTTCGGTTTTGCCAACGCTGTGGTTTGGCCTGCAGTATGGCCGTTGGCCCTGGATGGCCTAGGTAAACTGACCCCTAAAGGTTCTGCTTTACTGATTATGGGTATTTCCGGTGGTGCGATTATGCCAATTCTGTTCGGGGTGTTATCCGACCATTTTGGCGGTCAACACGGTTACCTGATGATGATCCCCTGTTATCTGTTTATCCTGTTTTATGCCGCCAAAGGACATAAGATTAAAAACTGGCGTTAAATCTTGAGTCAGTGTGTAGATAGTTGACGCCCGCTACTGGCTCCCTGCTCAAAACCATGCAGGGATGACAATCAAAACTATAGGTTATGAAGTTCGCGAATCTTGGCTATGTCTTTCTCCGCGAACTTTGTCTCCCTATGGTAAATATTGTCTTCCAGCTCGAATCTCTCAACCTCGTCGCAATATTTTACTTTTAAAGTCATATTTATCTGGCAACTCAATGTTTTTACAGGTAATTTAAACCTCTAGATAAAGATTGATAAGACTGATCATGTTATTTGCCGTTCGTTCACACATTATGATTAAACTCTGGCCTGCCAAGATGCAGCCGGATGATGTTGTGATCTGAACATCTAAACTGGTTGCGGGGTTCCGTGACCAGTGTCTAAGAGCTCCGCCAAAATCCCGTTACAACCCGGGTTAAAAAGGAGCACTCAATGTCTGCTGAAAAACAATCGTCCTTTGCATCTGCAGTTTTGCTGGCGCTAGCCGGGACTTTTATGTTTTCGATGAAACCTATCCTGATCAAGCAAGTATATTTGCTTGGCGTCGACAGCAGTCAGCTCATTGCCCTGCGTATGTTATTTGCCGCTCCGCTGTATTTCGCTGTAGGGCTATATCTGTGGCAAAAGAACCCTCTCGCACGCTCACTGTATATAACAAAAATGCCGGTTATTCTGGGATTGGGGATACTCGGTTATTACGTTGCCAGCTATCTGGATTTGATGGCACTGCAGTATATCAGTGCTCAGTTGGAGCGGGTGGTGCTGTTCTGTTTCCCGACCATTGTTGTATTGCTGTCCCGTTGGGTATTTAAAACACCGATGCCACGCAACATCTGGTTGATACTGGGTTTGTCCTATGCCGGTATTCTGCTGATATTTGGTCACGATATGGCAACCCTGGGACATGACGTATTACTCGGTACACTGCTGGTGTTTATCGGTGCAGTCAGCTTTGCGGTGTACACGCTATGGAGTAAACCCCTAATCGCCCAAGTAGGCAGCTTAATGTTTACCTGTATCGCTATGCTGTCTGCCAGCATAGTGATTCTGATCCATTTCAGCCTGACACATTCGATCAGCGCGCTGAATGTGGGCAATCAGGCATTACTGCTTACCCTGCTGATTGCCATTTTCGCCACAGTGGTACCTTCTTTTCTGGTAGCAGAAGCGATTAGCCGAATGGGGCCAGAGCGTACCAGTGTAGTCGGCACCTGCGGCCCGGTGATCACCTCGGTAGTGGCGGTATTCTGGCTAGGCGAAGCCTTCACTTTATTTCACTTGGCAGGATTAAGCATGGTGATGCTGGCGGTATGGCTGATGATTAAAAACCGGTAATAGATCAGACAGATTCCATCAGCTTAGCTCCAGCGACGGAACCTGTCTGCTACGAATATATTTAGATCTTCAACCCTTGTTATACATCCACCCAGTACCAGGATTATCAGTATCCACCCCAAACTTCCGCCTTGTCTGGTTACATAAGTACCGCTTTCATCACAATTATCAATTGAACCTCCGGCAATTGGCACCAGCTTCACCGCGACAATATAATCAACCTCGGTAGTGGCACCGTTACTATCCACTATGTCCTCGCCCTTGATATCTTTCTGCGCTCTTCTCACTATTGCGGTGGCGGCGATTTCGTTGTTGTCGTTGATCGCATTGGCTTGTCTGATGGTATAAGGGGAATCACAGGCAATCAGGGTATTTAGCCCGTTAAATATGTCGTTTTTATAGTCATAAAGGAAACCCTCGGAGCGTCGTTCTCCCGTGCTAACTTCTGATTCACCATACCCCACCACCATGCCCTGATTATTCACCGCAGTGGCCACACTGGATGAGCTGGCAAAGAAGTCATCAGGATAGGTGGTGAGATCCGCATCAACATCATGCACAAAGAACTTGGTGCGGGCGGTTCCGGCAATACTTCGGGTTGCATAGCCAACCACGATATTATCGTTGTTAATATCTGTCGCGGTGCTGCTGAGCATCACATTAACTTCATCCTCGTCGTCCTGATTAATGGTCAACACCTTGTTATTCAAGTAGATCGCCGCGGCGGTGGTTAAACTGGTGGAATCCTGATAGAAAGCCGGGGACTGACCCACAGCCACCCCGTAGTCATTGATCGCCACTGCAGAACTGGTATAGATAGTCGTATCGGATTCATCTGGTGTAATCAGCATTCCCAGTGTATAGGTATCGGTGATATTACCTTTACTATCGACCTGCCAAATAATCCCACGACGCTGGAACAACGAACTGACTGTTGAATTAAGGGTTATATTCAACGTCCGCAGGCAAGATTCAAGCGGAATATCTCCACGCTCATCAGGATCTTCACAAGCATTGATACTGGTTTGAAACGTATCAGTTGCCAATTCTGTTGTGCCTATCCCTACAATCTGATTATTATTGTTAATGTCATAGGCATCGCTTAGTCCGCCGCCGGCAGTATCTGGCGGCGCGAGTTCAATTACCTCACCATCCATTTTCACAAACCCGCGCGCGTAAAAGTCGTTTACAACATAAGTTAAATCTTCAACTGCTTCAGTGGTGTAGTTAACTTTATAAAAACCGTCCTGACTTATACCAACGCTATAACCAAAGTCATTTATTCCCCTCACCTGGGTAGTGGCACTGTTGTTATACGCGCCGGTATCCGCATTGATAGTATCGAAGCCGTGAATGATTTCACTGCCGGAATCTGTTGCAACATAACTATTCAGGCTGGCTATTTGCTGAAATAGCTGGTTTTCAGCATTGGAGACAATATAAGAGTATAGGTACTGGTAATCGCTATCACTAAAATCGCCGGACTCAGCGGCTTCGACGTCAGTCAGATTATTGGTTAAGGCAGTGGATGAAAAGTCCAGTAAATCTATATCTATCTGCGGATTATACTGGGACTGGACATTAACTGTGATTTCGCCGGCACTATTCATCGCCGACGGATAAGTACTTTCTCCCAACTCCGTTACAGGCAATTCGACCACTCGATACTGCGCACTATGGGCATTGCTCACCATCAGTAACCAAGATGACAAGATAGCCGCCATATTTGTCTTTTTCATTGTAAATCCTAACTTTTAAACTGCTTAATCTGCAATTGGCCGGACAGGTCGTGTTTCTTTTTCACCAAAGTCACGCGCACCTGTCCATCCGGAGATCGTTTGAGCAATCCGATTATTTTGTTACCGGCAGAAAAGGTCAGCGTATAAGGCTGCGTTGACAGAACCGTATACGCTAACTGGGGCTGCTATTGCGCTGCTTGTTGATCAACAAACGTCATTTTAAAACCGGATGCTGCAGAGGTATCAGACTCAAAAATAACAAACTGGTCTTCACTGTCTTCGTCCAGTACCAGGTAATAGGTATCCAGAATAACGTCAGTACCATCAATGGCCGCAACGGCATAAACGTCGTAGGTGTTGTTCAGTAATGAAACAGACGAGGTTTTTTCCTGCAGAACTGAGGCACTATTTTCAGCTGTTGTGATACTTTCATTATTCATTACAAAATAAAAAGTCACGCGGCTAAAGTCATCTGAGTCTGTCAGGTTGATTAATTTCATCGTATGGTTATACAAGCTGGTACTATTGTTTTTGGTTACCGCCATCGACTTGATTTTAGTTTCGTATGCGTCAACAATGCCGTCCTCATTCTCATCGACCACACCATCGCCGTCCTCGTCTACCGCGGTTTTCTGGCCGTATAAGAAGATGGCATTGTCGGCATTCTCCTTCAGGCTTAGCAGTGCTTTACGGATATAAATTTCACCATTGTCCGAATTCAGACCATCAAAGTTGTAATCACCATTCGCTGTTGTCGTGGATTCGCTAAAATGCCCCTCTGCCAAGTTTGAAATACTGAGTGAATTATCGTTTTTCAGGCTGACGTTAATATCTACCTGTCCTTGATAACCGGGCAAACTGTTATCCAGCTCGTCGACTGCAATCGCATTATAAAAGCTGAAGGTCGATTCGGAATCGATGTCGTTTAGCTCCGTCACACCGTTGTTACCGATGCTGTCAATGCTGAATGGAGATGAACCTACACCGGCATTATCGCGTATAACAATGATGTACTGATTGACGGACGCATACGAAATATCATCCGAGGTATACAGCACCTCGGTACTGCCGGGTAAGGTGATGTAATAGATGTATTGATCCTGTTCCAGCTTGAGATTGTCAGTCAATTCCTCATAGTTGACCGTACCAATCAGTTCGGCTTCATTGAATGTCTCGTTATCTTTAGACACATACAGATCGACAGTGTCGTATTGAGAGCTTAAGTTGAGCAGACGCAGGTTAAACAGATCATCATCGCTATCCTCGTCATCGTCGACAATATCAATGTCATAGGTCAGTACGTTCGGGTCACGAATATCATTGGTCAACACAACAAATTTGATTTGATCTTTGTTGATCTTCAATTGTTGTTGATAGATAAGCGCCAAATCGCTTCTGTCAGTACTTTGTTCATCCTGATAAGCGAGTTCAACATAGTATTTACCTTTTTCCAGTTCATTCGTTGCACTTACCTGGGCATAAGCAACCGAACTATAGGTCAGCTCGATTTCGTCATCAGGATCATCGTCCAGGTCCTCGTCAATCGACATAAAGATAGCCGGAGCGTTTGAGGCTGCGTTATAAAACTTGATATATCCCGTTGCGTCATCATCACTACCCGAGCCGCATCCGGTGAGCGCCAGCGCCAAGATAGCGACAATCAGCAAAGGGTGATGAATAAGCCGACAGGCCGTTTGGTTAAACTTCATAGTATCTCCGGTAAATATGTCGTTTTATGCTTGGCGAATGGATACCAATGTCTGGCTAAACAGGTTCAACTGGTCGATAGGCACAAGACAAATGTTGAATCGAAAAACTCATTGAGTGGCAATCAGAGTCATCCTAATCAGTCGAGTTCACGCATATTGGCGTCTTTACTCTTTATTTACTTAGGCTGACTCTGTCTTTACTGAGTGGGCAAACAAAAAAGTGCTAAAAACAGGCAATTGATAATAATGGATAAGCTGCTAAAGTATTTTTAGTATATCAATACGATAGGGCTGCTTAGTTAACAAGGAGAAAGTCAATGGAAAGTTGGAAAAAAGGGTTAACCGGTTTACTTATTATCACGTTAGCCGGATGCGCTTATTCTCCCTTCGGAAGCGCGGATAAAGCCGATATGGTCACCATTGAAAACTATAAATACAAAAATGACGACGTAACAGAAGTCGCGCAGTTAATGTGCTTTAAGCGGCATATAGCGCCTTATCAAGAATCAGCTCGTTCATTACCACCGACTAAACACAAAATTTATATCCGATCAGTTGATTATAATAATTTTGGAAATGACATATTAATTAGTCGCGGTGGAGGCCAGATGATGAGTAGTACATACCTTCTGCTGGAAGCTGTCTTGCAACCGGGTCAACATGTTGCAATTAAACGCCATGATGAAAATGATTTGACCTACTTATGGTTGCAAGATCTCGACAGCGGTAAGCCGGTATCCGAAGTCAAAGCAACCAAGATGTTAAGTAACTTTAACGTCAGCGAACGAATCTACGATAAACAATGTGCTAAAGGCACGGTTTAAAACTTGTCTATTCACTCAAGAGCATATATTTCATAAAGGAATATATGTTCTTTATTCTTTTGCTTCAGTCAAAATCTGAATAACTCGCTCGCGTATATCAGCATAGCGGGCTTGTTCACATAAACCAAAACCAGCCATCTGACGTACTTTAAAACGGGTAAAATAAGGTGTGCTAATACCAGCCAAGAAACGACAATACATCTCAATACTAATCGGCTGCCCGGTTTTGCTGGCAACTTGCTGCTGAAACTCACTAATGGCTTCTGCCATTGTCGATTGTTCTGGCCATTTGTATGGCATTGAATACTCTAATTTAGCCGCTTGACCACGACAGACTGAACAATGTCCACAATGTTCAGGGCTTTGATGGTCATCAAAATACAGGGACAAATTGCGGCTTAGGCAGCGATCCAGTTCAAAAAAGCGTACCAATGCGGCAATGCGCTTGATTTCTTTTTGCTCTTTTTCAATAAAATGCTGGTGCAAATTGTCGACCAGTTCGGTCGCTTGCAATTTTTCCGTATCAACCTGGTACACATCAGTAATACGTTTGGTTTCTAGTTCGATCAGGTTCTTTTCCTGCAAATAATCCAATGCCGCCACCACCCGCTTGCGGTCAAACTGGTACTGCTCAATTAAACTGTCAAAATTAAGCGTTCCCCAGACTTTTTTAAATTGGGTATGAGCAAATATGGCGCTTAAAAATATCTGCCGCTGCTCATCAAAAAGGGCCAGGACTTCTGCTTCGGGTTGTAAAAATTTAAATTTAAAATCAGCAAAGTAGGAATAAAGCGGCTGTATCACACCTTGCATTTCCATTTGTACCAGCAGGGTTTTTAGCGGTAACTGACGTACATTGGTGTCATTGGATAAACTGGTTAGCTGGCATTCCCAACGGCTGTTATCACTTCCCAGTTTTATTTGTGCAACGACAGCAGCAACGCCCTGCTTTTCTGGTGTATCGCCATAAACGAAATTTTCCAGGGTGTTCAGTCCGTCGAGATTGGCCAAGGTAATACAGTTGGATGGTTGATTATCTCTGCCGGCCCGACCAATTTCCTGGCTGTAATTTTCTATCGACTTAGGTAAGTCGTAGTGAATAACAAAGCGAATATCCGACTTGTCGATACCCATTCCAAAAGCAATAGTCGCCACCACAATCTGGATAGTACCGCGCATAAATTCTGACTGGATTTGCTGTCGAACTTGATCATCCAGTCCGGCGTGATAGGCCACCGCGTTAATATTCTGCTGTTGTAAATAACTGGCAACCTGTTCGGCACTTTTTTGCAGGGTCACGTAAACAATACCACAACCTTGTTGCTGGCTGACCTGTTGCAGTAATTGCTGCTCCTTGTTATTGGCAGATACCGGGATCACTGCCAAATCCAGATTGGCACGATAAAATCCGGTCTGCACTACATGTTCGGGCGCAATATCAAAACGCTCCGCCATGTCCCGTTTGACCATTTTAGTGGCTGTCGCGGTGAGTAATAGTACCAGCGGGATAGTTAACTCTTTTCGGTAACTTGGCAGTTTTAAGTAATCCGGGCGAAAATTATGCCCCCATTCAGAAATGCAATGCGCTTCATCCACCACCAGCATCGACACCGGCACTGACTGAATAAACTGACGAAAACGTTCATTCTTGAACCTTTCTACCGAAACCATCAGTATTTTAATCGCACCACTGCGCACATCTGAGATGATTTGCTGATGTAGCTCACTGCTTATCGTAGAATCAATACTGGCCGCTTTAATACCTTTTGCGGCCAAAAATCCTAACTGGTCTTTCATCAGGGCCAGCAGAGGTGATACCACCAGGGTTAAGTGAGGTAAATGAATGGCGGGTAGCTGATAACACAAGGATTTTCCCGATCCGGTAGGAAAAATCGCTAAAGAAGAACAGTTATTCATTAACTGCTGAACTGTTTGCTCCTGACCGTCACGGAATTGCTCAAACCCGAATTGCTGTTGCAGTGATGCAACAAGGCTAATCGCCATAATTGACATCCTTTTCTATTGCACTACCCAAAGCACATTATAGACGTCAGGGACAAGCAATGTGGGGACGAATGAATTGGCTCCGCAAAACCGGAGCCATATATCAAAGGAAAGCTTTATTGTTTGAACTGCAAGTTAAAGGTCACCGGCACGGTTAGGGTAATGCTATCCAGCCCTGCCAGAGACTTAAGTTTCTCGACACCTTCAGTTAAACCGAAATCGGCGCTGCTGATCAGCACGGGCTTAATTGTTGTGACTTGTAAACCGCCATCAGCCAGTCCCGTTACCGTCACTGCCAGTTGCAATGTCTGTTTCATTCCGTGCAGATCCAGTTCGGCAGCCAGAGTGGTGGCTTTAGATTGTCCCGCGGCTAAACCCAGTAATTCATCACTGACCTTGGCTTTAACTTTCGCTACCGGAAACTTGTCGGTCGCGAACAGAAACTGAATCATCCGCTGGTTGCGGATTTCAATCCCGGTATCTACCGAACTTAAATCCAGCTCAACAGTGGCATTACCTGACTCATCCAGCGCACCGGACATGGTTTTGAGTTGATGCACTTCGGTAACCTGGGCTTTTTTAGTGGATAAAAAATTTAATGTAGATTGAGCCGGATCCAGTTGCCAATCGGCTAATGTGGAGGTTGAAACTAACAGTGCTGAAACAAGACTAATAATTCTCATAATTCCTTACTCGTAATATTGAACAATAGTATTCCAATCTACTTGCTGGTCACCCAGCACAAGAAAATTGGGGTTAGTCAGTACGCTACGCTGATTATAAGTGAGCGGATTAAAATCCACTGCCACAATATTGCCACCTGCTTCACTGACAATACATTGTGACGCGCCAGTATCCCACTCCCCTGTGACACCTAAACGCATAAAAATATCCGCTTTGCCTTCGGCGATAAAACAAGCTTTCAAAGAACAGCTACCCAGAGGCAAGGTATGGAACACGCGACTGTCGGTTAAGCGTGACAACACCTTCTCGCGGGACTGACGCCGGCTGATTGCAATGGTCACAACATCATTTTCCGGATCTTCAAACTGGCGCACATGGATCTGCCCGTTTTCACTTGGACTCTCCTTAAAGGCGCCTTGCCCTTTGCTGGCAAAATATAATGCATTACCGGCTGGCCAGTAGATCACGCCGATTTCCGGCTGGTTGTTCACAATCAAGGCAATATTCACTGCAAAGTCACCGCTACGGGCGACAAATTCCTGAGTACCATCAATGGGATCAATTAACCAATATCTGTCCCAGTCCTGGCGTTCCGACAACGGCGCATTGATTTGCTCTTCGGACATAATCGGAATGTCCGGAGTTTGCTCACTTAAGATAGATTCGATGATGTCGTGGGCTTTATAGTCGGCAGAGGTAACGGGCGAGTCGTCCGACTTACTGTAACTTTCATAATCGCCGCTATCATAAATAGCCCAAACCGCAGCACCAGCTTGCAACGCGGCTTGTTTAGCAATTTCCAATAACCTTTGTGTGTCTCCATCTGGCATTATTTACTCCTTAACCAGCGTTCAAATAGCAGTAATGCGGCTACGCTGCGTGCTTCGGTGAAATCATCCTGTGCCAATAATGATTCTAGTTGATTGACCTTCCAGGGCACAATTTCTAGCGGCTCAGGCTCATCGCCTGGCAATCGTTCCGGAAACAGATTGCGAGCAATCAGGATGGTCATGGTGGAATTGAAAAAGGTAGGAGCCATTTGCAGGCGATGTAAAAAATCCAGTTGATGGGCGCCGTAACCCACTTCTTCTTTCAATTCGCGGTTAGCGGCTTGCTCCGGCGATTCTCCCGGATCGATCAGCCCTTTGGGGAAACCCAACTGATATGAATTTGTTCCTGCAGCATACTCTCTAACTAACAAGAATGTTTGTTCATCAATGAACGGGATCATCATTACAGCACCGCGACCACTACCCGCCATCCTTTCATACTGGCGGGTGACGCCGTTACTGAATTCCAGATCCAGACTTTCAATACGGAATATTTTAGTGCTGGCGATCTGTTCACGGTGGTGGATAATCGGAAGAACTTTAGTCGCTGCTGTTTTACTCATTAACCTTACACGTTAAAATGACTCGCCCAGCTACTATAACTTTTCTTATTTCAAATGCCTATGCTCACCTGGAACGAAATTGACACTGTTTTACTGGATATGGATGGTACTTTGCTGGATCTGCATTTTGACAACCATTTCTGGATGGAGCATATCCCGCGCAAGTACGCCGCCAATAATAGTCTCTCCCTGGCACAAGCCAGAGCGCGGCTGGATATTGAGTTTATTAAAGTAGCCGGTACTCTGGACTGGTATTGCCTCGATTATTGGGCCGGGATACTTAAACTGGATATTGTGGCGGCCAAACGGGAAATTCAGCACCTCATCAGTATGCGTGATGATACAGTACCTTTTCTGGACGCCTTGCAAACTAGCGGGCGGCAAGTGGTGCTTGTGACTAACGCCCATCCCGACAGTTTATCGCTGAAAGTAGAGCGAACCCAGCTGGATCAGCATATTGATCAGATGATTTCGACACACCAATTTGGAGTAAGCAAAGAATCGCAATCCTTATGGCAGCAATTACATCATCACCTTAACTTTGATCCTAAGCGCACGTTATTTGTCGATGACAGTTTGCCCATACTCAATGCCGCCAAACAATTTGGCATTGCTCACTTGTTAGCCGTAAGTAACCCTGACAGCAAGTTGCCACCGAGGGATATTGTTGATTTTCATGCTACCGAGGATTTTCGCACCCTGACTGACGCGATCCGGGCTTGTCCGGTTGTGGATAGCAAGGCGGATTCTCGTACGTAATAGCGGGCTATTGCCAGAAAATCCAACGCCGTCAGGCGCAAAAATAGCGTATCGAGAAGCGGTTTGTTCCGAATTTAAGTTAATTAACCGAAATAGTCCGGCTCATTACCCACTTTCCATTTAATATTGCAGCCGATTGAGGGTATTTGCTTATCATCTATTGGCTGCTGATTTAGTAATTGATCCATCGCCCGTTGCAAGTCCTCTCCTGTGGCCTGGTTTTTTGAAGAATCATAATTACCGGATGAAATACGATGCGGGCGACTACTATCAAACTGGCCGCGATAAACCAGTTTTTGTTGTCCATCAAATAAATACAAGTCTGGCGTACAAGCAGCGGAATAAGCCTGTGCGACTCGCTGTGACTCATCAAGAAGGTAAGGGAATGTATATTCTCTTTTACTTTTCTCAACAATCATATTGTCCATACTATCGGCGGGATACATCTCGGTGTCGTTGCTGTTAATCGCCACAAATGCAATACCTTTTTGCTGATATTCCGCCGCCAGTTTTGCCAGACGAGGGGCAATATGGATTACATAAGGACAATGATTGCAGATAAAAGCCACCACCAAACCTTTAGCTTGGTTAAAATCACCCAGACTGACTGAATGACCTTGTGTAGAGGGCAAGCAGAAATCCGGAGCAGATGTGCCCAATTGCAACATGGTTGAAGGTGTCATCGACATAAATACCTCGGCTGTTTTCGGTTCAGTTTAACAATCGTTACATATCTTAACCTGAAGACATTTTCTTTCCGACCCACAATGTCTTATTCTGGATGCTTTATGCTTTTATCCTACAACTAGAAGAAATAATGGGGGCAAAAATGAAATTAACACCACTCGCTTGTATGCTGTCCAGCGTTTTACTGCTGGCAAGCTGCTCACAACCACCTTCCACAGATAGCCCAAACACAGCCAAAACTGGTGCAGAACAGCAAGCCACTGAATACAGTGCCAAGCAAGTTGCCAGCGAAAGTGAAAAAGCTAATGCTTTTTTTGAGCAGGTGTTTAACCAAAGCGTTAGCCGCTCACCCGAATATCAAACCTATCTGGGTATGAAATCGGATAATGATAAATGGGATGATAATTCCGACGAGAACGCCAAGCGGGAGCTGGAGTTTACCCGTCAGGATCTGGAAAAATTACAGAACACCATTAATTACGACGCACTGGATGCCCAAACCCAATTGAGCTACGACTTATTTGTTGAACAAGCTGAACGCCAAATCCGTGACTTTAAATGGCGTTTTCATAACTACCCGGTTAACCAGATGTTTGGTATGCAATCCGATACCCCCTCATTTCTAATCAACTTTCACCGTGTCGATACAGTTGACGATGCCAAAGCCTACGTTTCCCGGCTGATTGGGGTTGAACCCCGTTTTGATAACCTGCTGACCGGTTTGAAGACCCGTGAAGATATGAACATTATTCCGCCCAAATTTGTGTTTGAGCATGTGATACGCGACTCGAAAAATATTATTCAGGACAGCACTATCATTGACGACTTCAGTAAAAAAGTGAATGACCTGACCGATCTGGATGATAACCAACGCGCCGAATTGGTTAGTCAGGCACAAGCGGCCATAGACCAGCATGTGGTTCCCGCATACCAGAAATTAATTGCCTACCTGGTGGAACTGGAGAAAAAGGCCGATGATCGTGACGGGGCCTGGAAATTCCGCGATGGAGCGGCCTTCTACAACAATGCACTAAAGAACTACACCACCACGGATTTGACCGCCCAGCAAATTCACCAGATTGGCCTGGATGAAGTTGCCCGTATTCACAATGAAATGCACGAAATTATGCAACAAGTAGGGTTTGAGGGGGATCTGCAGGCTTTCTTCCAGTTTATGCGCGAAGATGAGCAGTTTTATTACCCGAATACCGACGAGGGGCGCCAGCAATATCTGGATGAAGCCAAGACATTGATCGATGTAGTAAAAGGTCGTCTGGATGAACTGTTCCTGACCTTACCTAAAGCGGACATGATCGTCAAAAGAGTAGAGCCCTTCCGCGAAAAATCGGCAGGGAAAGCCTTTTACAACCGGCCGGCACCAGATGGATCCCGTCCCGGTATTTACTATGCCAATCTTTACAATATGCAAGATATGCCCACCTATCAAATGAAAGCGTTGGCCTATCATGAGGGCATCCCCGGTCATCATATGCAATTGGCCATATCTCAGGAACTGGAAGGTATTCCCAAGTTCCGTAAGTATGGCAGCTACACCGCCTACACCGAAGGCTGGGGCTTATATTCCGAGTTTACCCCCAAAGAAATGGGGCTATACGGTAACCCTTATGACGATTTTGGACGCCTGGCCATGGAGTTGTGGCGTGCTTGTCGACTGGTGGTCGATACCGGTATCCATTATAAACAGTGGACTCGTCAGCAAGGCATTGATTATTACGTACAAAACACGCCCAATCCGCTGGGTGATGCCGTTAAAATGGTAGAACGGCATATTGTCATGCCAGGTCAGGCAACGGCGTACAAAATTGGCATGCTGAAAATTCTGCAATTACGTGAGAAAGCCAAAAAAGCCTTGAGTGATCAATTTGATATTCGCGAGTATCACGATGTGGTACTTAAAAACGGGCCGTTACCGCTAAGTGTACTGGAAGCTCAAGTGGATAAATGGATTGCCTCTAAACAGGCTTGATATCAATTCAATTAAACATGCAAAAAAAATCACGGAGCTGTGGAAAAAGCAAACAATGCTTTTCTACAACTCCGTGCTTTGCTGTAACAAGGTACATTGATGTACCACCACTATATTTTATAGCTACAAGAATATTAATTCTTTATTTTAAATGAGCTTTTGTTTATACAAATCTACTGCAATGTTAGCGGCTCGGGCGCTCAGCGCCATATAGGTCAGCGACGGATTCACATGCCCGGATGAGGGCATACAGGCACCATCAGTAATAAACAGATTAGGTATATCGTGGCACTGATTATTGCCGTTTAATACCGATGTTTTCGCATCGCGACCCATTCTGGCCGTGCCCATTTCGTGAATGGCCAGACCCGGCGGAGCATCGCTGATACGTCTTTTAATGTTTTTGGCGCCGATGGCCTCAAGAATTTCAACACAATCATCAGCCATTTTTTCCATCATCAGCTTATCGTTCTCGCCCCATTTACAATCAATCAGCAATTGCGGCATGCCCCACTTATCCACTTTCTCTGTATGCAAAGTCACCTTGTTGTCATATTGGGGTAACATCTCCCCCGAGCCGCTCCAACCAAAATGCCAAGGTCCCGGTTGCTGCATTTTTTGTTTCAGACTGGCACCAAATTCATCACTATCCATTGCGTGGAATACACCAGAGCGTGATGCACCTCCCCGTAAAAAGTAGCCGCGCGAGAATTTGTCGGTTTGTTTTTGCAAGTTATTGAAGCGCGGAATAATCGGCCCGGTAGGACGGCGACCCTTATAATAATCGTCGTCAAAACCTTCTATTTCGCCGCTGGCGCTAGGGTTGTATATATGATCCATCAGATAGCGTCCCAGTACACCTGATGAGTTAGCGATACCGGTAGGAAAATGCTCAGAGGTAGAATTCAGCATAATCTGTGCCGTGCCGATGGTCGAGGCACACATAAACACCATATTGGCATGATATTCACGGGTTTCCATTGTCTGCTCGTCAATCACATTAACACCCGTCACCCGGTTGCTATTGCCATCATAAATCAGGCTGTGCACCACGCTATTACAGGCAATTTGCAGATTGTTGGTTTTGATGGCAGCAGGCAGCGTTGAGCTTAACGTCGAGAAATAGGCCCCAAAAGAGCAACCCCGCTGACACTCATTACGCGCCATGCATTTATAACGTCCCTGATCGAGAAAGAACTGGGTCGGTTCACTTAAATGGGCGCAACGTCCCTGGATCATTTTTCGATCAGGGTATTTTTTCTCAATTTGCTGCTTGGCATATCGTTCTACTGCGTTTAGCTCGAAAGGAGGCAAAAACTCACTGTCCGGCAAGGTAGCAATGTTTTCTACGCTACCGGAAATACCGACAAATTTTTCCACATGGGAATACCAGGGAGCCAGATCCTGATAACGAATCGGCCAGTCGGTACCATGGCCATCACGCAGATTCTCTTCAAAATCGATTTCACTCCAACGAAATGACTGGCGGTGCCATAATAACGAACGCCCGCCCAATTGGTTGGCGCGGATCCAGTCAAACTGGGTACCCTGTTCGGTTTGATAGGGATAATCTCGATCATTACCAAAAAACTGTTTGGTCATATCGTTAAATGCATAGCATTTGCGCTGGACATGAAACTGATCTTCAATCAGATTATGCTCGACAAATCCGCTATGTGGCATATCCCATGGCGCTTTACCTTCTCCCACATAATCTTTCTGATGGCGAACCGCACGGCCACGCTCGACCATCAACACCTTCAAGCCTTTTTCACATAATTCCTTCGCCACCCAGCCGCCGGAAATACCGGACCCCACCACAATGGCATCATAATTTTTATTAGTTTTTGTCACCAGAAACGGATCAATCATTACTTCTACCTACCAGAACAGTTGTCGACATGGTTAGTTGGAATAAAAAGCTGCCGAAAAGGCTTTGCCATGGTTATCGGACACTTTGAAATCACTGCGATAGCCACCGGGCACCGGATCGTAGACCAGTTCCTGGCTAGCACCGACTTCGGATAAGTAATATCCCATCACGGTGATTGCCTTTAACTGATAGAACCAGTCAATATAGTGACTGGAAAAGGGAGATTGTCCTTTAGACAAGGCGGTCATGGTTACAATTCTTTGCTCGCCGGTTAGCGCCCCGTATTCTTTCCCCCAATGGGACTTTATGATCTTTGCCACCTCATCCAGACGGCTTATAAATAATTGACTTTCTTGCGGGTCGCGGCAGTGAGCGAGCTGATCATCGATAAAGCCATGAGTATCGGTTCCGGCTGCTCCCAATGTGTCTGTAGCAGGAATAATCACTTCGATCAATTCACGCAATAACTGCATTTGTTCACGGGTTAGGATCTGGCCTTTGCGTACCGGCCCCCCTTTAATACGGTTTAGCGTAGTTGCACCACCAGCCAATACATCTTTTGCCAGCAAGCCAAGACACATTGCCGCGCTGGCGCGCAACAAGCTACGGCGAGAAAGTTCGGGTTGAAATGACATATCATCCTCCACGAAAACATGATTAAACCTTTTATGCCTGCTTAACTATTTCCATGCAAGCAGTAAGGTTACTAAAGGAATGATCGTGATAAGAATCGCTGAATGTCTGATAAAGTTATCAGACATTCAGGGTAAAAGGGTCGCCCGACCGATAACGCCCACATCAACCCCAAACCAGATAGCATGATTATTTTCGTCATAAAACATATGTCGCACCGAACCACCGGCCGTGATCAGACCTGAACTGACAAACTTTTCCTGACGAGTATCAAATCCCACCAACTTGTTAGGGTAAACGCCAACTTCGGCAATCCAGATCCGCTCATTTCTATCCAGCGCCGTACCGTAGGGATGACTGTTTTTTCCTGACGGCATCTGCCATTCAGTGAACTTACCTGTGTCAGTTACATAACGTCCCAGGTAACCTTGTGCATAATCAACGTACCAGATGTGATTATTTGAGGTAATTTCCAATCGTCTGGGACGAGCCGATTCGCGGGGAATACTAATCTCGGTTAACGAGAAATTATCCGGATCGATAGTTGCCAGTTTGTTAGTTCCGACCATTACCACCCACGGCCGCCCAGTGGGGTCTATTTTTATCCCGTAAGGGCGGGAACCAGGCTGGTTGGCAGCTACAAACTGTACCTTACCGTTCCCCACAGTCAATTTACCGATCACATTGCTATGTTGGGCAGTAAACCAGATATCCCCCTTGATATCGAACACTAAAGTATGAGGATCAATTATCGCTTCAGGCATATCAAAACGCGTAATATCTCCGCTTTCAGGATCCAGTTTGCCGATATGGCCATTGCGATTACCGGCATACCAGACAAAACCTTGTTTATCGACGATCAGATTATGCGGGTGACTACCATCCGGCACTGCAAATTGCTTAAATTCGCCCGTTTCAACGGTCAGTTTTCCAATGTAATTACCTTCCTGACCACAAAACCAGATATCCCCTGAAGGAGCAACATAAGGGTCGCGAGGACGCCCTCCCCAGGGTACCTGCCAGTTCTCAATATTGGTCAAAGATGGCAGCTTAGCCTCTTGCGCTAACACCGACGAACATAACCATGCGATGCAGGCAAATACGATAAATAATATGTTGCGGCCAATCATCTCGTTTCCCCTTTTTGTAATCCTCTGAATCACAGTTGAATGAGTTTCGCTCAAAATCCAGGATATTAAGACTGGCACAAATAATTGAATGATGCCCAAACCGAATTAGCAAAAACGCTTTAAACCAGACTGATAGGCACTGATTTTTAACGAAAATTAATGTATTGAAAGTAAAGGAACATCACATTGTGTAATTTAATTACATTAAAGTTGTTAAATACTTATTAAAACAGCCAATTCAGGCTTATTTTTTCCGACTTTCATGTAATTAAATTACATTTTTAGTATATTTTTTGTCCTTGACGTTTATAATGCATCCAGCTTTTGAAAAATCATTCACTTTAATTTTTGTTGTAGAGGCCAATATGAAAAACACACTGATCGCAATGACTACTTTAGCTATATCCATGAGTTCTATCGCATCACAATCGAGCTATTCTTTTGTTCCTGCCGACCAAAGTGTTTACAGCAACGTATGTGTTGTTGCTGCACAACAAGGTATCGAAACTGCCAAAGTTGAATTTGCAGATTTCAGCCACAATACCTTGTGTAACGGCATGAAGATTGGGAAATTTGCCCGCAAATACAACACTATTGCTGAAGAAACAGTACCTGCAGCGGTAAAAATGGTTGCTGCGGATGCGAAGCCAGAATCACAGCTGTGTGTTCAAGCTGCTGAGCAAGGTATTGAAGCCTTAGGTTTAAGCCATTGGAAAATGAATGACCTGTACTGCAACGGTCAGTCAATCAAACGCTTTGTTAAGTCTTATTCTAAAAAATAAGCAACCCTGGCATTCTAGAAAAGCCCCATTGATAGCACTATCAATGGGGCTTTTTTGTTGATACGCCTGAAGTAAGTGAACACTCAGCAAGAAGATTTTAAAATAGATTTATCCCGTCGCTCGAAGCTTGCTACTCGCGGCTGTTTTTACCCGTTATCCAATCCCCAATATAGCTCGTAATTCATTGCCTAATAACCCAGGCATTAAACCCAGGACTAACAACGATGCCGCAATCACGCTCAGCCAGATCTTGCTGGCAAAGGCTTTGGGGACATCAGGGATATCGTTACTAGCAGGGGCAAATAAGCTAAATATCACCCGCAAGTAATAATACAAACCGACAGCACTGCCGATCAGCATCGCTGATACTAACCACCAGGCCGACAACTTAATCGCCAGTGTCAGTAAATAGAATTTACCAATAAAACCGATAGTAATCGGCATCCCCGCCAATGAGAAAAACGCCAGCGCCATAATGGTCGCCAGCCAGGGGTGTTGCCAGAACAGACCTTGTAACTGTGACAAATTGTCTAAGTCTCGCTGATCATCCAGACGGGACAACATGGTTAACACCGAGAAAATCAAAATCGACGCCACCAGATAAGCCAGCAGATAATAGCTGGCGCCTTCCAGTACCAGGCTGTGGTCGATTCCCATGGCAATAATACCGGCCACCAGCACATAACCCATATGCGCGATGGCCGAATAGGCCATCAAACGTTTTATACTTTGCTGCTGCAAAGCTAGCCAATTGCCTAATAACATACTGGCGATCGCCATCCAGCTCAGCATGCGGATCAGGTCGGCTTCAAATTCTGGTGGAATAATCAGGATCAACTTGATCAATAGCGCAAAAACTGCCGTTTTAGACAAACTGGTAAGCAACAAAGTCGAATTCACCGGCGCGCCCTGATAGACATCCGGAGTCCAGAAGTGCAATGGCACCAGAGATAATTTGAACGCCAGACCGGCAATGAGCAGTACAAAGCCGCTTTTAGCCAATAGTGACATGGGCGATTGCATAATTTCGCTGAGTAATAGTGAGCCGCTGGTCGCATAGAGAAATGCCAGACCGAGCAATAACAAACTGGTGGCCGCTCCGGATAACAACAGATATTTAATTGCGCCTTCCAGAGCCAGGCTGCGCTCACGGTTGTACGCCAGCATGGCCAACATCGATAAACTCATCAATTCGATACCCAGAACCACCGAGGCCGCATGTTTTGCCATCACCAGCAACATGCCGCCCAGACAGGAAAGCAATAACAGCAGATAAAATTCTTCACTCACCTCGCGGCTATCGCGGCCCATATAAGCACCTTGCAGCAACGCCACAGACAGGCTGACCATTAAAAGCAGAATTGAAAAGAATCCGCCGACCGGCTCATATTCAAACAAGATCGTAATCGCCTGATTGCCGACAGGAAATTGCCAGATTAGTGCAACAAAACTGCCAAACAGGCTGAGAATCGCCAGACTCTGTGCCAAGACTGCGTTGCGTCGCCAGGCGGTTTGCAGCATTAGCACGATAATACCCAGACTAAGTACCAACACTGGCAACATTAACCATAATTGCTGCAAACTCATGGCTGCACTCCTTGGCCGATTTCCAGCAAATGGCGCATAAAGGATTCTGGCATTTGCAGTATGATATGAGGCTGTAAGCCGAAGTACAGCAGTGCTATCACCATTAAGCCGGTGTAAAGTAATTCACGGCCACTCAGATCATCTACCTGCCGCTTAACCTGTCCCTGAAAAGCTTTTTGAAATAGATGCAGCCCATAAACCGCCGACAACACAATGCCAAGCGTAGCAATAATCGTCAGAGCTGGAAAAACCTGAAAACTGCCCAGTAACGACAGCAGTTCGCCGTTAAAATTAGCCAGTCCTGGCATACCGATACCGGCCATCACAAAAATAATCGTCACCGTCGCCATTTTGGGCGCACTGGCCCATAGGCCGCTCATATTATCGAGTTCACGAGAATGAATACGGTGCTGCACCATACCTGCCATGCTAAACAATGCAGCGCTGGAAATACCATGCGCCACAATGGTCAGGATAGCTCCCTGGAACGCCACTTCATGCCAGCTGAATAATGCCAGCAACACAAAACCCATATGGCTGATACTGGAGTACGCCACCAGGCGTTTGAAGTCACTTTGGCTATAGGCCATTAACGCCCCATAAACAATACTGACTACACCCAATGTGACTGCAACAGGGGCAAACTGCATAGTGGCGGCGGGAAATAACGGTAAAACAATACGGATCAAACCGTAAGCACCGGTTTTGAGCAAAATACCTGCCAGCAGCACACTACCCGCAGTAGGCGCCTGAGTATGCGCATCAGGCAACCAGGTATGCAAAGGAACCGAAGGTAACTTCACCGCAAAAGCGATAAAAAAGCCCAGCATTAACCAATACTGACTCTGTTCGGGCAGTTCCAGCTGCCGCAATACGGCTAAATTAAAACTCAATTCACCGGTGGCCTGCTGATTAAATAACGCCAGGGCGATTATCGCTATCAACATTAACAAGCTGCTGGCCTGGGTGAAAATAAAAAACTTGATGGCGGCGTAACGGCGATTTTCATGCCCCCAAATCAGAATCAATGCGGTCATCGGGATCAACATGACTTCCCAGAACAGGAAAAACAAAAACAGATCATCGGCCAGAAACACGCCCAAAATGCCAGCCACACTAAACAACAGATTAAAATGGAAAAAGCCGCGATAAACGCTGATTTCATGCCATGAAACGGCGACCGCCAGAATTGCCAGCAACAGCGTCAACACCACCATTAACGTAGCCAGACCATCATATAGCAGCGCGAAATGAATATTGAAACGGGCAAACCAGTTCCAGCTAAGGTGGCTATCTCCTTGCATAGCCAGATATAAGCTCAAACCCAATATTGCTATTAAACTGACCAAACTGACCCAATTTCCGCTATGAGGAAATTTTTTCTCGCTAAACCAGGCCACCGCACCGGCAATCAGGGGTAACCAGATCAGATAACTTAACGCCACCATAGCAGCCCCCCTAACATCAGTGCAGTGCCGGCCAACGTGCCATACAGATACCAGCGCAGCTTGCCGTTTTGACTTAACACCAGCACTTCATTAAGACTCAAGTTAAACCAGGCGATAAATTGATAAACATAGTCCACGGCATCAGATTTATTGATCCGGGCAAAAAACTGTAATGGTCGGATAAAAATTTGTTGGTACAACCAATCAAAACCCAGTCCTCCCAGTAAAAACCGGTGCAGCCATCCTTGCCCAGCCTGTGCTTTTGCTTTGGGGAAATAAACCAGCCAGGCAACGATCAGCCCCACCAAGGCCGCGCCAATGGGGGTTAATTCCAGCCACAATGGCAGATGTTCATGTTGCGCAGGGCCAAACACCTGACTGAAATCCAGTGCAATAAAACCGCCCCCTATCGCCAAAAGCACCAACGGCATCAACGGAATAACAAACTGGCTGGAAAACTTGAAATCGCCATCTTCTGGTGGATGTGATGCAGGACCAAAACAGACAATAAACAGCAGCCGAAAACTATAAACGCTGGTCAAAAACGCGCCGAATACTGCCATCCACCACAGCAACGAACTGGTCGTATCGGCTTGCCACACTGCGGCGAGAATAGCCTCTTTACTGAAGAAACCGGAAAAGCCCGGTACCGCCACCAGTGCCAGCAATCCAATCAACAAAAAAGTCGAGGTCAACGGCAGGCTTTTATACAGCCCCCCCATTTTGAAGATATTTTGTTCGTGATGCATTTTGACGATAATGCTGCCAGCGGTCAGAAATAGCAGCGCTTTGAAAAAGGCGTGGGTCATCAGGTGGAATATGGCGCTGTCGTATGCCATTGCACCTAATCCCAAAAACATATAGCCAATCTGGCTCATAGTCGAATAGGCCAATACCCGTTTGATATCGGTTTGTACCAGCGCCGCAAACCCAGCTAACAACAACGTCAAGGTGCCTATCCAGGCGACGATTTGGAGAATTTGTGGCACCTGCATAAACAACGGCTGCATGCGGGCAATCAAATAAACACCGGCGGTGACCATAGTGGCGGCATGGATCAATGCACTGACTGGGGTTGGTCCGGCCATGGCGTCGGGCAACCAGGTTTGTAACGGTAATTGGGCTGATTTACCTACCGCACCACCGACTAGCAGCAAACATGCCCACCACAGAACACTGTTACCAACTAATTCAGACTGAGACAAGATATTGGGGATAGTTAGCGTATCGAAATACTGAAACAGCATCAGCAAGCCAATCATCATGGCGGTATCACCGACGCGGGTGACAATAAAGGCTTTCTTGGCCGCCTTTACATTATCGGGATCGTATTGCCAGAAACCAATCAACAGAAAGCTGCATAAGCCCACACCTTCCCAACCTAAAAACAGCAAAATCAGATTATCACCGAGCACCAGCATTAGCATGGCAAACACAAACAGGTTCATATATACAAAAAAGCGCTGCACCTGTTTATCATTAAACATATAAGCCGACGCGTACCAGTGAATCAACCAGCCAACTCCAACTATCACGCAAGTCATCACCAATGAAAGCTGATCCAGATACAAACCCAGATTAATAGGTGCACCGGCAATGGGTAGCCAGTTGAATAACACCTGCTGATAGGCCTCTCCTCCGGTCTGGATAAATTCCCAACCGACCAATGCAGTGATGAGGGCAGCCAACCCCATAGAACCAACCCCCAGCAACGCAACCTGCAAGGCAGACAAACGACCGGCCAGCAACAGCAATAAAATAGACGAAACTAGTGGTAATAAGGGGATAACAAACAGGAGATCCAGCATATTAGCCCCCCATCTCGTCTAGATGATCGATATTCAAATCTTCGGTTTGCTGACGCAGACGAATTAGCAATGCCAGTCCCAATCCCACTTCCGCAGCCGCCACACTCAGGATCAGGATATACATCACCTGACCATCTGCCTGTTGCCAAAGGCTCCCGGCTAAAATAAACGCCAGCGCTGCGGCATTAAGCATGATTTCCATCGACATCAACATAAACAGGGTATTCTTGCGACTGAGCAGACCGATTAAACCCACCGTCCACAAAATGGCGACCAGAATAAATCCGTGCTCAGCCGGGATCATCACTGCGCTATCACCTAGAGTGCCCATCAGGCAGACCCTCCATCACCATTGGAGCCAGCACTGCCGGTCAGATTTTTGGCCAGATGATAGCCGCCCACCAATCCTGCCAATAGCAGAAACGAGGCAATTTCGACCGCCAATAAATAGGGGCCAAATAACAGCGTCCCAACTGTTCGGGCATCCACCAGTTGTACCGGCTGAGTTGACCAGGATGGCTGCATTTGCAATACCAGCACCACCTCGGCCAATAGCACCAGTGCCAACACTACCGGGCCAAACCAGATTGAGCCCTTCAGCCATTGGCTTTCTCGCTGAATATCCTGCTGACTGATATTGAACATCATTACCGCAAACACAAACAGCACCATAATCGCACCGGCATAGACGATAATTTGTAACGCAGCGGCAAAAGGCGCACCGAGTAAGTAAAAACACATGGCCAGCGATAACAGGCTTACCACCAGATATAACAAGGCATGCACAGCATTTTTGTTGGTTACCACCAGTAAACTGGCCAGCACCGCTACCACACCGCTCAAATAGAAAAACAGTTGCGCAGTCATGGCATCAAACTCCGCACGTCGATGGGTGGTTTTTCATTATCGGCTTCACCTTTTCCTTTGCCTTTAATGCTGATGCCAGCTTTGCGGTAAAAGCTGTAACCTGGGTATTTTCCCGGCCCGTCGATAGTGAGGTGTTCTTTTTCGTACACCATGTTTTTGCGCTGATACTCCGACATTTCCACATCGGGAGTCAGTTGAATCGCGTAAGTTGGGCAAGCTTCTTCACATAGCCCGCATAAAATGCAGCGGGAAAAATTGATCCGGAAAAATTCCGGCCGCCAGCGACCATCTTCATCTTCGGTTTTTTGCAACGCGATACAGTCCACCGGACAGGCAGCAGCACATAGATTACAGGCCACACAACGCTCGTCGCCATCCGGATCGCGAGTCAACACGATGCGGCCTCGATAACGCGGTGCCAGATAGGGCTTCTGTTCCGGATATTCACGCGTATCGATACGGTCAAACAAATGCAAAAACACTTGCCACAAGGTGACAATCTGACTCCACATATCAGGCATCTCCCCATAATTTAATCGCAGCGGTTACCACAAGATTGAGCAATGCCAGCGGCAACATCCATTTCCAGCCAAAAGCCAGCAACTGGTCAAAACGGGGACGAGGTAGCGCCGCGCGCAACAAGATAAAGAAACAGATAAGCAACAAGGTTTTGATAATGAACCACACTATCGGCGGCAGCCAGGGACCCAACCAGCCACCCAGAAATAACGTAGTGATCATCATCGAGATCAACATCATGCCCAGATATTCACCCAAGAAAAACAGGGCAAATTTAATCCCCGAATATTCAGTATGGAATCCGGCGGTCAGTTCGGTTTCCGCTTCCGGCAAGTCAAACGGCAGGCGATGACTTTCGGCGATACCGGCAATCATAAAAATCACAAAACCGACAAACTGTGGCACTACGTACCACATGCCCTGTTGCGCCATTACGATGTCGGTAAAGTTAAAACTGCCACTCAACATCACCACGCCCAGCAATGACACGCCCATAAACACTTCATAACTGATGGTTTGAGCCGCCGCCCGCATGCCCCCGAGCATGGCGTACTTGTTGTTCGACGACCAACCGGCCAATATCACCGAGTAGACCGCCATCGAGGTCATCGCCAGAAAAAACAGTACGCCAATATTGCTATTGGATACCACCAAGTCTGGCGTCATCGGTACTACCGCAAAACTCATTAAAATCGATATCGCCCCAATCAAAGGCGCCAAAACAAACACCGGTTTATCGGCAAAAGGCGGGATCCAGTCGTGTTTGAACAGAATTTTTATCAAGTCGGCCAGCGACTGCAAAATGCCGAAAGGTCCAACACGGTTGGGGCCATAACGTTGCTGCCAGAAACCCAGTAGACGCCGTTCGAACCATACCAGCATGGCCGCGATGGGGATGAGAGTGGCAACCATCAGCCCAATCAGTATGAGCAGATCCAGATTTTCAACTAACGCGGCAAAGAGCTGGTTCAACATTAGATTGCCCCTTCAATAAATTGAATCGGGATATGCTGGTCTTGCGTCATCAAACGGGATTTTAACGCTGCTTTTTCAACTTGTAATCGCTGCCGCTGATCGGACAGGCGTTTATTGTGCGCTGTGACTTTTTGGCTACTGGCCGGGATCAGCACTTCACACTCGGTCAGATTGAACAGCTGATCTGCCGGCACATAAACCAGGGCACAATTGGCCGGCACATTATCGCTGATAGATACTTGCAGCAGAGTTTTATCGTCATCACAACTGACCCATTGACCATTTTGCAGCTCCACTTCGGCTGCCTGTTTGGGTGCAATAACAATTTGCGCCTGTTGGGCCATTTGCTGGATAGCGACGGCCTGCATACTTAAACTGTCGCTGCCAAACACTTTTTGCAGAGGCAATAATTTCCAGTTGGCTTTACTCAGCGACGACCAGCTGGCTTGCCACTTAAACCAGTAACTGTCGCTATGCTCGGTAACACAGAAAACCCCTTGCTGGGCCTTGAGTTCAGCACTTCTATATTCATCGCGAAATTTGTGATTGGACTGATTGGAATTCCATCCCGGCGCCCAGCTGTAAGCCAACGGATTGTCATTGTCCTGACCATTGGTTTTTTGGCCGGGTAACAAACCCTCCATACTATGTTTATAAGGCGCGTTAATTTCATTAAAAGGTTTAGGCTCGTGCACAGTCTGATTGGCCAGCATGGCAGTCCGGCCGCTATAACGGGGGGATTGCATGGCGATCTGCTGCTGATTTGTCTGCTGCCAGTGTTGATCAAAATGCAAATAAGTGGCACTGATCAGGCTGCGTAATTGGCCGAGGTCGTTAATCTCGCCTAATGGGTGATCTTGTAATTTGGCCATATTCACCAGCCATTGCCAGGCCGGTAAAGATTGCCCGGACCCACTGGCAGCGGGTAGCCAGGATTGCAGCAATCCCTGGTAATTCAAACTGGTGCCGCTGGATTCGCTAAAACTGGTCACCGGCAGGTTAATTTCTTTTTTAAGCGGCTCTGCCAGTTGGCTTAAACGGATTAAATGATTGGCTGATTTTTGCCATTCTCCAATTTGATGCTGGCGTTGCACAGAGTAATGATCCAGCACCAGCAGATTGGCTTGATTTTTATCAACTTGGTTGGCCAGTTCGTTGGCGGTTAAATGTGCTCCTTGTGCCAACATACCCAAGCCCAGCATGTTACCTTCTGGGGGCACAATACAGATCATCGCCTGTTCGTTATGTAATGCCCGGCGTATATTCGCCGCGGCGGCCAGAATAGCGCTGTGATTAGCCGACCAGCCACTAACAATCAGAGGGCGTTTGGCCTGTCTTAAAATACCCGCCAGTTGCTTTATGCCCTCCTCGACTTTTTGTACTCTGGGGGTCGGCGCATGGTCATTAAGTAAATTCGCCAGTAAAAATCCCTGTTCGGCTGTTTGTTTCTGGTCACCGACAATATGCAAACTAGCCTGTTCGACCAGCGCATTGTCACCATAGCCGAGTATCGCCAACGGCACCTTGTTATGTGGCAAGATCTGCCGCACCGCAGCATCCTGCCAACGAGGTACACGTAATTTCTCGGCTTGTTGTTTAGCGTTGTTTAACAATGCCTGACGCACTGACAAGGCAATTCGCGGCGCGCTGTTATTAATATCTTCGCCCAGAATTAACACCGCATCGGCTTGTTCTATTTGGGCGAGACTGGCTTGTGGCCACTGCTGCAAAATGGCCATATGCAGTTCGAGCAATTTTTCCTGCTCCGCATCCGGCATGGCGCAGAAATTTTCCGCCCCCACCAGTTGTTGCAAGGCGAAATTATCTTCCAGACTGGCCTGGCTGCTGCCGACCCCAATCCACTTGCCTTTGTCTTTCAGCCTATTTTGCAGTTCGGTATCCGACCACCTGGTATCTTGCCCATCCAAACTGATCGTTTGTCGGCGCTGCGGGCTATTCACAAAGTCAAAACCAAAGCGACCCCGATCACATAAAAAATAACTGTTCAGGTGATCATTAAAACGATTGGTGACGCGTCGCACCGATCCATAACGTTCACTCAGGGTAATATTACAACCTACCGAACAATGCTGGCATATTGACGGCGCCGCCTGAATATCCCATTTACGTGCATAGTGGTCACCAAAAGGCTTGTCGGTAAACACACCGGTGGGACACACCTCCACCAGATTACCGGCGAACTCGCTCTCCAGCGTGCCGTCACACTGACGGCCAAAATACACATGATTTTTCGACGCTTGCGCAGCCAAATCCTTGCCACCGGCATAATCCTTGTAAAAACGTTCACAGCGATAACAGGTAATGCAACGATTCATTTCATGTTTAATGAGCGGCCCCAGCTCCTGATTGGGAAAGGTCGTCTTTTTACCTTTAAATCCGCGTTTGTAGTGGCCGGTCATCACTGTCATATCTTGCAAGTGGCATTCGCCACCTTCGGCACACACCGGGCAGTCATGGGGATGGTGAGTCATCAGGGCGCTGATCACATTTTCACGGAATTCAGTTTCTTGCCTCTGGTTCATGCTGACCCGCATACCCTCGCTGACCGGTGTCATACAGGCGACGATTAATTTGCCACGGGTATCTTTTTCATCCTGATACTGGGTCATGGCGCATTGGCGACAGGCTCCCACCGAACCCATCGCCGGATGCCAGCAAAAGTAAGGCAAATCTTTTTTTAGCGACAAACAAGCCTGTAACAGATTCTGCCCTTCTGTCACCTCGTATTGCTGGTTATCAATAAATATCTTGGTCATCATTTAATGTCGGTAAGGACACTCCTTGTGATCAATATGCTGCTGGAATTCATCAGCAAAATATTTCATGCCGCTACGCAATGGCTCGACTGCCCCGGGTGCCAGCGCGCAAAATGTCTTGCCTATCCACATAAAACCGCACAGTTTTTGTAATTCATCAATATCGTTCTGACAGCCTTGACCGGCTTCAATACGACTAAGGATCTCCACCGCCCAGGGCAATCCATCACGACAAGGGGTGCACCAGCCACAAGACTCTTGGGCAAAAAACTGCAGTAAATTCAGGATCATGCCTACCGGACAATGATGATCATCCAGCGCGATAATGCCGCCGGTACCCAAACGGCTGCCAGCCTTGGCAATCACGTCGTATTCCATCTTCAATTCCAGATGTTCCGGTAACAGAAAGTCGGTAGAGGCGCCGCCGGGCAGCCAACCTTTGAGTTTTAAGCCATCCTGCATGCCGCCACCCAAATCAAGGATTTGTTGTGCCGTTGCTCCCATGGGCAATTCCCATAATCCAGCCTGTTTGACCCGCCCGCTGATACCGTAAATTTTGGTGCCTTTATCCGGACTATCCGCCAGTTCGGTGTACCATTTAGCGCCATTTTTCAAAATACACGGCAAATTACATAAGGTTTCGCAGTTATTGACGATAGTGGGTCGTCCAAATAATCCCACTACCTGCGGAAATGGTGGTTTGGCTCTGGGATTGGCGCGTTTGCCTTCTAGCGCATTGATAAGCGCGGTTTCTTCACCACAAATATAGCGACCGGCGCTGGTATGCAGATGGATGGAAAGCGAATAATCGCTGCCTTGTATATTGTTGCCTAACAATTTGGCCTGGCTGGCCTCATCTATGGCCTGTTGTAACCGCCTGGCACAGAGCCGGTATTCTCCGCGTAAAAAGATGTAAGCCACATTGGCGCCAATGGCATAGGCCGCAATCATCATACCTTCAAGCAATAAATGCGGTGCGCCTTCCATCAACATCCTGTCTTTAAAGGTGCCAGGTTCCATTTCATCGGCATTACAGACCAGATATTTTTGCTCTGGGGCATCATCGCCCATGGGTACAAAGCTCCATTTGGTACCGGTCTGGAATCCTGCTCCACCGCGACCTTTCAACTCCGAATCGGTCACCTCCTGCTGAACTTCTTTGGGACTCAGGGACAGTGCCTTGGCAAATCCTTGATAACCGCCATTTTTTTGATAGGCATCCAGATTTTGCGGATGATTTCTGTCCAGATACTGGGTAAGGGGTTTGTACATTTATGACTCCCCCTCTGGTTTCGCGCTAATTTTGACCAGCAACTTATCCACCGATTCGATGGTCAGGTTTTCCACCAGTTCGCCGTTATGCATTAACGCCGGTGCGGTATCACAGCAGCCGAGACACACGTTGGTTAACAGTGTTACTTTGCCATCTTCGGTAGTTTGGCCAAAATCAATACCAAGCTGCTGTTTGAGATGTTCGCCAATCGCCGGGAAATCATGTAACCAGCAACTGATGCTGTCACACAGATGAATCACATGCTCACCCACCGGCTGGCGGTAAATAAGGTTATAAAAAGTCGCCACGCCTTCCAGTTGCGCCACCGGCATTTGCAACAAATCGGCAATGGCATACAAGGATTCATCGCTGATCCAGCGTCGCTGACGCTGCACAATCTGTAATGCATCAATCGCCGCGGCAGCACGATCTTCATACAATAAACATTCATGCTCGATGGCATCAATTTCGTCCTGCTTGAGAACCGTGCGGTAATCAATCTGGCAAATAGCAATAGCATCTATCACGCTGTTATCACTCATCGGTCAACATCCGCCATTACAAAATCAATACTGCCAATAGTGGCAATCAAATCGGCAATCATCTGTCCTCGCGCCATCACCGGGATCATCTGTAAATGCGGGAAAGACGGGGTACGAATGCGGGTACGATAGCTCATGGTGCTTTTATCACTGGTAATATAATAGGCATTGCTGCCTTTGGTGGCCTCGACTTCGGCCATCACTTCACCGGCCGGCATCACCGGTCCCCAGCTCATGCTCAAAAAATGTGGAATAAGGCTGTCGATATCGGTCATGGTCCGGTCTTTGCGCGGTGGCGTTGTTAGCGGATGCTCGGCTTTATAATCACCGGCCGGCATATTCTGCACACATTGGCGGATAATTCGCATGCTTTGGCGGATTTCTTCCACCCGCACCGCACAGCGATCATAACAATCGCCGTTATTGGCCAACGGAATATCAAATTCGAAATTCTCGTAACCGCTATAGGGGCGCTTTTTACGTAAATCAAAATCAAACCCGGTGGCACGTAAACCAGGCCCGGTCACGCCCCATTCAATCGCGGTGGCGGTATCGTAGGCACCGATACCTATGGTTCGGGCTTTAAGAATACTGTTGTTCATCACCATTTTGTCGTAATCGGCCATCCGTTTAGGCATATAATCCAACCATTCGGTGATCATTTTGTCCCAGCCATTGGGCAAGTCGCTGGCGGTCCCGCCAATCCGGAACCAGCTTGGGTGCATGCGTGCACCTGTGATCGCCTCGACAATGCCGAATAACTTTTCCCTGTCCACAAACATATAAAAAATCGGCGACAACGCGCCAATATCCTGCGCAAAAGTGCCGTAGAACAGCAAGTGACTGAGAATGCGGAATATCTCCGCCATCATCACCCGGATCACCTTGGCGCGCTCCGGTACCTCAATTCCCGCCAGTTTCTCCAACGCCATCACATAAGGCAGGTTATTCATCACCCCACCCAGATAATCGATACGATCAGTGTAGGGAATAAAAGTATGCCAGCTTTGCCGTTCGGCCATTTTTTCCGCACCGCGATGGTGGTAGCCAATGTCCGGTATCGCCTCGACAATTTCTTCCCCATCCAGTTGCAACATAATGCGGAATACACCATGGACACTAGGATGATTAGGCCCCAGGTTCAGCCACATAAACTCATCGGGTTTACCTTGTGGCTTGAGCCCCCAGGCTTCGGGTTTAAACTTCAGTGCTTCCTGCTCCAAATCACGGATATCGTCTGGTAGGCTGAATTGTCCCATTTCAGTGGCACGCGCCGGATGCGTTTTAAGTAACGGATGACCTTGCCAGGTGGTGGGCATCATAATGCGACGTAAACAGGGATGACCTTTAAAATCGATACCGAACAGATCCCACACTTCTCGTTCATACCAGTTAGCATTAGCCCAGATATGACTAATGCTCGGTGCGACCTTGTGATTGGCAGTCAAGGCGACTTTGACACGCAGATCCTGATTGCGTTGATAAGAACGGAACAGGTACACCAGGGTAAATTCCCGCCGTTGTTCCAGTGCGCAATGCTGGCGTCGGGTTTCGTCCAGCGCGGTTAAATCAAACAGAAAATCAAAAGGTTTATCCAGTTTATGACGCAGGATCTGGCAAAGTTCGAGTAACGATTGAGGCTCAACCCATAAGGTCTGGATTTGGTCTGCCGTGCTTTCAACCAGCAAATCAGCGTCCAGCAGTGGCTGAATTTCACTGTGCAGCATTGATTTAACTGATTCGGCAAGATGCATGCTTAGATCCTGTCTGGAGGAGTGAGATCGCGCGCTTTACTGCGTTCAGCCTGCTTGATATCGCGCTGACTGGGTTTTTCTATTTGCGTTACGCTCTGATCACCCACCACCCAACTCAATGGCCGCTGTTCCTTACCGATGGAATCGCGCAGCAATAGCAAGCCTTCCATTAACGCTTCAGGACGTGGAGGACAACCCGGAACGTACACATCTACCGGCAAAAATTTGTCGACCCCCTGAACTACCGAATAAATATCATACATACCACCTGAATTGGCACAGGAGCCCATCGATATGACCCATTTGGGCTCCAGTAACTGGTCGTATAGGTGTTTCACCACCGGCGCCATTTTGCGAAATACCGTGCCGGAGATCACAATCAAATCCGCCTCACGGGGCGTGGCACGGATCACTTCTGCACCAAAACGGGCAATATCATGACGGGCGGTAAAACTGGTGGCCATTTCAACGTAACAACAGGACAAACCAAAATTAAACGGCCAGATAGAATTTTTACGGCCCCAGTTGATCATATTGCTCAGACTGGTAAATAACACATTGCGTTTTACTTCTTCACGAATTTGCGGATCATCAACGGCGATCTGCTGGGGCGACTTGTTCACGACAACATTCGGATCGCTGAGGTTCCAGTCCATTATTTTTTCCTCGTTGAAGAATGGCTGACGATATGTCGGTTAACCACGGATAACGCGCCAATTCGCCATAAATACAACAATCCGACCAACAGGATCAGGATAAACACCAGCGCTTCAATAAATCCGGCAACACCCACTTGCTCGACAGAAATTGCCCAGGCAAACAGAAATAGCGTTTCCAAATCGAAAATGACAAAAAATATCGCATACAGAAAAAAATGACTGCCAAATTTAATTCGCGCACTGCCTAATGACAAAATGCCCGATTCATAAGGTAAATCAGTTGAATGTCCAGCCGTGCGCGGGCCCAATACTGACGAAACCAGCATTACGCCAATTAGTAGTAGTATCGTAAAGCAGAAGTACAGCAGAATAGGCCATAATTCGACCAGCGCTTGCCCCATAAAAAATCAGATTCCTAATTTCATTTATCATTTTTCGGTCGTTAACGCCGAAATTCGAAAGCTTGTCTTTGTGACCTCAAGACAATTTACAAACAACACTGATTAAAGTTTGTACAGAAATTGGACTTCGTCAAATTTGTTAATGAAATTATTAGCTTACATAGGGGGTGAATCTATTAACAAACCAGTAACAACAAGGGAAATATGGGTAAAAAAATTTTTTAAAACAATGACGATGCGTGTTTATTTAAACTTGCAAAACAGGCTTTAACGCGCGTTTTAATCAAAAGCGGAGATATTATGAGTTTTATGAAAGGCTTTGCCAAAAATCAGAAAAATAATGTTGATAACTATCTCAATTTAGTTATGTAACACCTCAGACAAATCGCTTCTAGACGCAAAAAAATCATTATAGATCTTCTTGTACAAAATAATCGATGCCAGCACTAAGGTCAGCGCATTGGCGGCAATCACCGCAACATCGCCACGTAATATGCCGTATCCTAGCCACAGTGCGACACCAGCTGTAAACACAATATACATAGCCAACGACAAAGACGACGTATCGCCGGTTTTTATGACCATCAATACCTGGGGTGCAAACGAAAATGTGGTACAAAAAGCGGCAATAAAGCCAATCGAATCAATTAAATTCATGATAATTTCCAGCAACAGTAACTATGCTCAAATTATAACCACCAGTCGTAATGTCAGCTATGTGCCAATCTCGCATTTAAATGTTATAAACTATCATTATTGTTATTAAACTGTTATCCATATGAAACAATCCAGAGTATGGCAAAACATCCTAGAGTTAGGCCCGGAATGCCATGAACGCTTTCTGGTGCAGGATAATGTTTCTCTACTGGCATCGTTAGAAATTGGCTTCGCCGGAATTTCCAGTTTGCGTGGGCGTTATCAAGTGGGGCGGCGTAATCCTGATTATCATACCCTGCTGTTTACTATTGAAGGTCGAGGAAAACTGCACAGTCCTGCAGGTGAACAAACAATCGAAGCCAACACCATGACTGTGCTGCCCGTTGCACAACCTTTTCTATTTGAGCTGGATGCCGAACTGTGGAAAACCGCCTGGTTTTGTCTTGATAATGGCCAATTGTGGGAGCATTTGCGTGCTAACAGGGCATCGATACAATATTGCGAAAGTGCCCAAGCCATTTACCATTTGTTGTGTCACTTATACTACGAAAACCGGCCCGACATGCAGTCCAGTTCGATAACCCAGATTCAGCAATATTTGCAGCAGAGTATTGGTAAAAATATACTGGCCCAGAATGAATTTCCCGCCCCGATGCGCCGCCTGGAAAAGCTGTTTCAACATATCCAGCAGCAACTGCACTTTCCCTGGACTATCGATGAAATGGCGGCTTACATACACTATTCTCCCCCGCATTTGCATCGCCTATGTCAAAAAATATATCAACAAAGTCCGCTGCAACGTCTTATTCAGCTACGTATGGAGCGCGCGCAGCATCTGCTAACCGAAACCAACTGGTCACTGGCACAAATTGCCAACACTGTGGGCTATCAGGATGTTTTTAATTTTTCTAACCGTTTCAAAAAATCGGTGGGGCTGGCGCCAATTCGCTATCGCAATCAACATAGCCTCAAGCCAAACTGAATCATGCCAAGTGGTTCATTCTGTCTGTTCGAAAACCGTTACAAATAGCGCTTCCCTTAACTAATCAGGTACACTATTGGCCAATGATTCTTGTTACTTAGCGGAAATAGCATGCCCTGGCTACAACTGAAAATATTGTCCAATCCCGAACAGGCCGAATCGATTGGCGACATGCTTACTGGCAATGGTGCTATGGCTGTCACGTTTCTAGATGCCAAAGACAGCCCACAATACGAACCCAAACCCGGAGAAATCATGTTATGGCCGGAAACCTGGGTAATGGGCTTGTTCGATGCCAAGCAGGATATGTTGCGGGTGATTGCCAATTTAAGCCGCGCCAAAATTCTGGGTGAAGACTTCAGTTATCAATTAAATCCTTTGGAGGATAAAGATTGGGAACGGGAGTGGATGGAGAATTTCCACCCGATGCAATTTGGTAAAAAATTGTGGATCTGTCCCAGTTGGCGGGATGTGCCCGATCCCGATGCCGTTAACGTGATGCTAGATCCGGGATTAGCCTTTGGTACCGGTACCCATGAAACCACAGCGTTATGCCTGCAATGGCTGGATAGTGTCGATTTAACCGACAAAACGGTGATCGATTTTGGCTGCGGTTCCGGTATTTTGGGTATTGCGGCTTTAAAGCTCGGTGCCAAGCGGGTAATAGGTATCGATATCGATCCACAAGCATTACTGGCCAGTCAGGATAACGCCAACCGAAATAACGTGGGCGACAGGATTGAGCTTTACTTACCCGACGACGCACCGGATATCCAGGGCGATATCGTGCTGGCGAATATTCTGGCAGCCACGCTTAGAGAATTAAAATCCATCATCAGTGCTAATTGTAAAACTGGCGGTTATTTAGTCATGTCCGGTATTCTGGATACTCAGGCACAGGATATTAATCACCTCTATAGCAATAACTACCAAATGCAGCCCAACGCCATACTGGGAGAGTGGGCGCGAGTATCCGGATGTAAGCGCTAACCTAGCGATAAAAAGCCACGTTATTTAATAAATTACCTGCGTTTGATTAACAAATTGTTAATCAATTATTCGCTCGGGAACCTTTTTATACAAAGGCTGCCTTAGGTAAGGTTATAAATAGCTGATGCCAGAGCATTAATTTTAAAATGGTTTTATTTTGTCAATAGCCAAAATGCAAAAAAACATGCAAATTGTTTAAAAACTAGCCTTTTCAATACTCAAAAAAAACCGTAAACTTGCCCCCCTTTTTGACAGGCTGCGCGTTTTTTGAGCTATCCGGCATTACAAATTGGCCCCTATTCGCTAGCGAATAATGTAGTACTGGCGCCAATGGCAGGCATTACCGACAGACCCTTTCGACAGCTTTGTTCGAGACTGGGTGCCGGGCTGGTGGTGTCAGAAATGCTGTCTTCCAATCCCCAGGTTTGGAATTCGGCTAAATCCCGGCAGCGAATGGATCACCAGGGTGAATCCGGTATTCGTTCGGTGCAGATTGCTGGTGCAGATCCAAGGTTGATGGCGGAAGCAGCCCAGCATAATGTCAAAAATGGCGCCCAGATTGTGGATATCAATATGGGATGCCCCGCCAAAAAGGTGAATAAGAAATTGGCGGGTTCAGCGTTATTGCAATACCCGAAACTGGTTGAAGAAATTATTCAGACAGTTGTAGCGGCGGTAGAGGTTCCAGTCACGTTAAAAATTCGGACTGGCTGGAATACCGACAATCGCAATGGTGTAGAAATTGCTGAAATTGCCCAACGCAACGGCATTCAGTCTTTAGCCGTGCACGGCCGAACTAAAGCCTGCATGTACAAAGGTGAAGCCGAGTATTGCACCATCAGGGCAATTAAGCAGTCCGTCGATATACCGGTGGTCGCCAATGGCGATATCGGCTCGGCAGCAAAAGCCAAACAGGTGCTGGAGTATACCGGTGCCGATGCAATCATGATTGGTCGCGGAGCCCAGGGCAGACCCTGGATATTTCGTGAAATTAATCACTATTTGCAAACAGGCGAGTTTTTACCTGCCCCGGACAAGGACGAAGTGAGGGATATTTTACTGGAGCATATTCACAATGTGCATCAGTTTTATGGCACTCATCTGGGACCCAGAATAGCCCGCAAACATGTGGGCTGGTATTTGGCAGATCAGGAAGATAATCGCCAATTTCGCCGGTTCTTTAACGGACTGGAAGAAGCTGAAGCGCAAATTGATGCGTTGCAGCAGTTTTTTGAAGAGTTAGCCAATTAACTTAGCGTGGATTGGCTGTTGATGTACTTACTAACCAAAGAGCAAGATAGATATGTTTGAACAAACTACAAGTTCACCTTTTACTACTATTATCACTACTCCGTCTCAAACTCAGGCCCAAAAGCCGTTACGTGAGTCTGTCAAACAAGCCGTAAATAAATATTTAAAGCAGTTGGACAATAACAATATTGAAAATCTGTATGATCTGGTTCTGGCCGAAATCGAAGCGCCATTGCTGGAAGAAGTCATGACCCACACTCGTGGTAACCAGACACGCGCCTCCATCATGATGGGTATCAACCGCGGAACCTTGCGTAAGAAATTAAAGCAATACGGAATGAGCTAAGCTTATATCCTGATAAAATTTTAAAGAGCACCTATGGGTGCTCTTTACGTTTATACTCATGCCACTTCGAAATGCGCGTTTTAATGCAGCATGGGTATATGGGCAACTAACCTGAATTCTGCCCTAACTATTTAAAATCTTCCCGATAAGGATTTGCACAACATGGCAAATGCAACACCTGTTCGTCGCGCACTGTTAAGTGTTTCTGATAAAACCGGCATCGTCGAATTCGCCCAGGCACTGGCCGCGATGGATGTTGAACTTCTCTCTACTGGTGGCACAGCTAAGCTACTGGCTGACAATGGTATAAGTGTAACCGAAGTATCCGATTACACCGGTCACCCTGAAATTATGGATGGCCGGGTTAAAACCCTGCATCCTAAAGTGCATGGCGGTATTCTGGCTCGTCGTGGTCAGGATGAACAGGTCATGGCAGACAACAATATTCAACCTATCGATATGGTGGTGGTCAATCTATATCCTTTCGCAGCCACAGTGGCTAACGATGATTGCACATTGGAAGAGGCAATCGAGAATATCGATATTGGTGGCCCGACTATGGTGCGCGCCGCAGCCAAAAACCACAAAGACGTGACCATTATCGTCAATGCCAAAGATTATGGTCGTGTGCTGGAAGAAATGAACAACAATAACGGTGTAGTGCAAGATGCCACCCGTTTTGATCTGGCTATCGCCGCCTTTGAACACACTGCCCAGTACGACGGTATGATTGCCAATTATTTTGGTGCCATGATCGACTCGGTTGAATGCCAAGATGATTGTGGACATCAGCATAGCCAGTTCCCCCGCACCTACAATCTGCAATTCAGCAAAAAACAGGATCTGCGTTACGGCGAAAACAGTCATCAGGATGCTGCATTTTACGTTGAAAATAATATTCAGGAAGCCTCGGTTGCGACTGCAGAGCAGCTGCAAGGCAAAGAGTTGTCTTACAACAATATCGCCGATACCGATGCTGCGCTGGAATGTGTTAAGGAATTTGCCGAACCGGCTTGCGTGATAGTTAAACATGCCAACCCCTGCGGTGTAGCATTAGGCAACGATATTCTGGCCGCCTATAATCGCGCCTATCAAACCGACCCGACCTCGGCATTTGGCGGTATTATCGCCTTTAACCGTGAGCTGGACGCTGCCACGGCCCAAGCCATTATTGATCGTCAGTTTGTTGAAGTGATTATCGCCCCGACTGTTTCGGCCGAAGCGGCTGAAGTATTGTCTGCCAAGCAAAATGTACGGGTATTGGCCTGTGGTGACTGGCAAGGACAGTTAACTGACGAGTTTGATATCAAGCGGGTCAATGGTGGTTTGCTGGTGCAGGAACGCGACTTTGGCATGGTTGAAATGGATGACCTTAAAGTGGTTACCAAAGTCAAACCCACTGAACAGCAGATGCAAGATTTGTTGTTTACCTGGAAAGTGGCCAAATACGTGAAATCCAATGCCATCGTGTATTGTAAAGACAGCATGACCATTGGTGTCGGTGCTGGCCAAATGAGCCGGGTCTATTCGGCCAAAATTGCCGGTATCAAAGCTGCTGACGAAAACCTTGAAGTGGCAGGTTCGGTGATGGCATCCGATGCGTTTTTTCCGTTCCGGGATGGTATTGATGCCGCCGCCGCCGCAGGCATTACTGCCGTGATCCAGCCGGGTGGCTCGATGCGCGACCAGGAAGTGATTGATGCAGCAGATGAACATGGCATGGCGATGGTGTTTACGGGTATGCGCCATTTCCGTCACTAGTTTATTTATCCCCAAGCGGCCTTTTGCTACGATCTCATCGCCGCGAGTGCTCATTTATACTTATAAATTCCGCGCTCGCGACTCAACCTCGCAGCAAAATTCTCACTTGTAGATTGAATAAACGTTTTTATGTTCAGATCGTTGTCATATGGCTCAATAGTGGTATAGCGACGTTCTGAAACAAAGATATTTACATTGAACTGGATACAGAATTCCTTAACCTTCGTAGGTTTGCTCCGATACTGACGGGCTAAAGCCCGACCTACGAATAAGGATTGAATTTCCGGTGATTTATTTGCACTAACTCGTTAGTGTTTAATGTAGGTCGGACTTTAGTCCGTCAATATAAAAGATAACAAGGTTAGCAATATGAACATTCTAATCATTGGCGGCGGTGGTCGTGAACATGCGCTAGGCTGGAAAGCCGCCCAGTCTTCTCTGGTAGAAAAAGTATTTATCGCCCCCGGTAATGCCGGTACCGAGTTGGAACCTAAACTGGAAAATGTTGATCTTCAGGTTGAAAATATTGCCGGACTGGTCGAGTTTGCCCAACAGCAACACATTGGCTTGACCATTGTTGGTCCAGAAGTGCCACTGGTACTGGGAGTAGTCGATGCATTTCAGGCCGCAGGTTTAAAAATATTCGGCCCAACACAGGGGGCTGCTCAACTGGAAGGATCTAAAGCTTTCACCAAGGATTTTCTGGCTCGCCACAATATTCCTACCGCCGAATACCAAAACTTTACCGAAATCGATCCGGCCATCGCCTATGTGCGTGAAAAAGGCGCACCTATCGTGATCAAAGCCGATGGTTTGGCCGCTGGTAAGGGTGTGATTGTGGCGATGACCCTAAACGAAGCCGAAGATGCCATCCGCGATATGCTGGCCGGCAATGCCTTTGGTGAAGCCGGTAGTCGTGTAGTAATAGAAGAGTTTTTAGATGGCGAAGAAGCCAGCTTTATCGTCATGGTAGATGGCAAAAATGTACTGCCCTTTGCCACCAGTCAGGATCATAAACGTGTGGGTAATGGCGATACCGGTCCTAACACCGGCGGCATGGGCGCTTATTCGCCTGCCCCTGTCGTCACAGATGAAATCCATCAACGCGCCTTACAGGAAGTTATTTATCCTACCGTAGAAGGCATGGCTGCAGAAGGCAATCCATACACGGGCTTTCTATATGCAGGTTTAATGATCATGGCTGACGGTACGCCCAAGGTGATTGAATATAACTGTCGTTTTGGCGATCCGGAAACCCAGCCAATAATGCTGCGTTTAGAATCAGATCTGGTGGAACTGTGTTTAGCTGCGATCGACAAAAGGCTCGATCAAACCGATATTGCTTTTGATCCCCGCGCATCGGTAGGTGTGGTACTAGCCGCAGGCGGTTATCCTGACAGTTACCAAAAAGGTGACGTGATCAGCGGCCTGGCAGTAGAAGAGTCAGATTCTGCCAAGGTATTCCATGCCGGTACCAAAATGCAAAATGGACTGGTCACCACAAATGGTGGCCGGGTGCTTTGTGCCACAGCACTGGGAGACAGCGTCACCACAGCCCAGCAAAACGCCTACAAACTGGCACAGAAAATCAGCTGGGACGGCATGTTCTATCGCGATGATATAGCCTGGCGCGCTATTGCCCGCGAAGGGAAGTAATTAAATCAAACTTATTTCAGCCGGCTAGCGAAACTGACGCTTGGCGGCTGAAATGTCAGAGATAAATTTGATCCACATCAAATCTGCTTTAAACACTAGCTTGTCGCCCTGCGAAAACACTCCCAAGATTGACACATAGTATGATCTGGCTTTAAGGAGCAGGGTATGTGGCAACTGATTATTAACGATCCGGTAGTGTGGGGTTCGCTGTTAGGATTAACCATTGTAGTAGGACTATGCGGGTACTACGTCTATCTGTTTTGGCATAATATCGCCAACTCGGGTTAAGGCGATCATTCCTCGACCAGTTCGCGCTGCGAAAGCACAATCCAGCCATCAATATAAATATTGTCTGGCCGGCGCGCGGTATAAATAGCGCCGCTGTCAAAAAGTTGTTCAATTTGTTGGCGACTTAACTCTACGGCGTCGGCCCGATAGTAATTACGTTGCATAGCAGCGTCAAATTGCGCATGTTGACGGGGTGAAACCGGCTTTGAGTGGGCAATGTTGCCGACTTTGAAACGCACCACATCATTATTAACAGCAATCACTTTCATGGGTATGTAACGATAGCTGAAATCAGAATTAGCATCGATTGCCAGATAATCAACATAGAAAAAATCGTTTTTGCGTGGATGCTCAACAATATTGGGAGCCAGGTAGCGATATTGAGCAGACGTCAGCTGGAGCAAGCCGACGATACCAACAACAACAAAAATTTCAATATGGTTAAAAAGCCATTCAACCACTGAACCAAAACTGTAAAAGCCGCCTGTTCTAGCTAAACTGATTGCAGCTGTATTGTTCACTGGTAAATCCTTTTATTTTCAGTCGAAAAGAAAGTGTATGAAATTTAACCGGCTAGTACAAATGATACCAATCCGTATAAACACTTGAGCATTGGCCGCCAGATTTATCCACCCGGGTGGCAACCATGTCGCAAATGGTGCGGTGCAGTCACAGAGCTTCTTGAATATCATGATGCGAGTGGGGCTTTCCGGTAAATGACGACCAGCGGTAGTTTGAAAAACTCTGTCTGGAAAGTTTCAATCCCGACTCAGTTGGCGGACGATCCTTGCCAAACGCAAAAATTTTCAACGTTCATAGAGCGGGTTGACACCCGACTGCACATTGATCTAATTTTGCTATCCGGTTACACAGCCAAAGGTTAGCAGTAGGACACTTTTAATAAAATGGTGTTATGCTGATTACTTTGCGCTAATTACTATTGAAGCTTATGTCGATTAAACACCCTATTGTTGCAATAACAGGCTCCTCTGGTGCGGGCACCACCACTACCACCAGTGCTATTCGCCATATTTTCCGTAATCTGGGGGTAAATTCCGCCGAAGTCGAAGGGGACAGCTTCCATCGATTCACCCGGCCGGAAATGGACGTTGAGATCCGCAAATCACAGGAACAGGGCAAGCACATAAGCTACTTCGGTCCCAAGGCCAATGATTTTGCCATGCTGGAAAAGTTGTTTGCCCAATACGGCGAAACCGGCAACGGCCAGTATCGTCGCTACCTGCATTCTTTCGACGATGCCGTCCCATTTAACCAGATGCCGGGGACTTTTACTCCCTGGCAACAACTGCCGGAAAAAACCGACTTATTGTTTTACGAAGGATTGCATGGCGGTGTGGTTACCGACGAGGCCAACGTAGCCAAGCACGTGGATTTACTGGTGGGCATGGTGCCTATTGTGAATCTCGAATGGATCCAGAAAATCGTTCGCGATACTACCGACCGGGGGCACTCCCGCGAAGCCGTGATGAGCAGCATTGTGCGCGGCATGGATGATTATTTTCAGTATATCACCCCGCAGTTTTCCAAAACCCATGTGAATTTCCAGCGCGTTCCCACTGTTGACACCTCCAATCCCTTTAGTGCCCGGGATATTCCCTCCCATGATGAAAGCTTTGTGGTGGTGCGTTTTCGTCGCGAAATGACCAACGTCGATTATCCCTATCTACTGCAAATGATCGATGGTGCCTTTATGTCGCGGATTAATACCCTGGTGGTGCCAGGTGGTAAAATTGGACTGGCAATGGAACTGGTACTGACACCCCTGATTGAAGAATTGCTGGAAAAGAAACGTAAATCCTATATGCAAATGGACTGGGTAGTTGAGAAGTAGCGCCAAATAACGCTACTTTGAGCCCTCTTTTGCTTCCCCGCTAACTTATTTAGCCGCTAAAAAACGCAATAGCTCCTTATCGTTTAACAATCGCTTTAATGTTTCACTCAATGCCTCATTGATCCACTTTTCATTCGTCGCGACGCCAGGTTCTACCAGCACTTCATCTTCGCGCTCATATTCATAAACCTTGTTTAATTCCGAACGATGTTTTTTAGCCTGGACTTTTATTGCACCTTTTATTTGTACCTCATCGGTCAAAGAACCTTTCAACGTCTTATAGTTCAGCTCATTAATTGTCACCAATAACGTGCTTGTGCCCGAAGCTTTGTCGCTAATAACAAAACCTTTGCTAACTAGCCCTTTTTTAATTTCATTATCGAAAACAGCCGCTAGCGCCTGATTTGTGGTAATCAGGGCACTATGGGTGTCGCCTCTAACACCCAAGGCTTGCTGAGGACGTTGATCGATTACTTTAACCTGCACCGAGGTCTGCTGGCCAATCTTACTTGGGATTAGCTCGACGACCGGATTTAATACCACTTGCTGCGGTTGTGTGGTGCATCCACCGATAATCAGTAAACTGATGACCAGTAATGCCTTACCTAAATGTCGCATTGGCTTATCCCCTCCACGCCCTAGTCATTTAAATTGATGACACCGTCATAAATTGTAATAGGCGATACCGAAATAGTTATCCTTGCTCAACGGCATAACTATGAGTGATGTTAACCGCTGCACTTAGCATAATCGCCACCGAACAGTATTTATCGGCAGACAGGTTAACTGCACGCTCAACATGTTTTTCACTAACATTATTACCCGTTACTACAAAGTGCAAATGGATATCGGTAAACACTGCCGGTACCGCATCGGCTCGCTGGCCCGTCACCTGAACCTGCACATCGGTTATATCCTGACGGGCTTTTTGTAAAATACTGACGACATCGACTGAAGAGCAACTTCCGGCTGCGACCAGAATCGCCTCCATCGGACTGGCGGCGGATTGTTTGTCACCGTCCAACGCGATTTTAAACCCACTTTCGGTACTGCCTTCAAAACGTAAATCGCCTTGCCATTTCACTTGTGCTTGCATGATTATCCTAACTGAATCATCTAATAAATTAATTGGTATCTATTTTGCCACAACACCCCAATCTGTGTCCTGAACTGTCGGCTTCACAGACAAACTTTGTAACAATCCACCGCCCTTTGACATTTTATCCATCTTTTGTAATTTGCGCGGTTCATTTATAGTGAAGACCTGTTACCGGCGACTATCCAGTAGTCGGAGTTCATGAAGGATTGAATAATATGGGTCAAGAAACGACAAAAATTCTGGTTGTCGATGACGATATGCGCTTGCGTAGTCTGCTGGAACGCTATCTGATGGAACAAGGCTATCAAGTGCGGTCGGCGGCTAACTCGGAACAAATGGACCGTCTGCTTGAACGGGAAAACTTTCACCTGATGGTGCTGGATTTAATGCTGCCCGGTGAAGATGGTTTGTCAATTTGTCGCCGTTTGCGCCAGAAGGAAAACGAAATCCCCATTATTATGCTTACCGCCAAAGGCGACGAAGTTGATCGCATTATTGGTCTGGAAATGGGCGCCGATGATTATTTACCCAAACCCTTTAATCCACGCGAATTGTTAGCCCGCGCCAAAGCAGTGTTGCGCCGTAAGACCAACGAAGCGCCTGGCGCGCCGTCAATGGAAGAACAGGTTGTCGAGTTTGGTCAATACAAGTTAAATCTGGCCACCCGCGAAATGAGTAAAAATGACGAACAGATGGTACTGACCAGTGGCGAATTTGCGGTACTGAAATCGCTGGTCACTCATCCACGCGAACCCTTGTCGCGGGATAAGTTGATGAATCTGGCTCGAGGCCGGGATTACAGTGCGCTGGAACGCAGTATCGATGTGCAGGTGTCCCGCTTGCGGCGCATGCTGGAAGTGGATCCGGCCAATCCCCGTTACATACAAACGGTGTGGGGTTTGGGTTATGTATTTGTACCAGATGGTGAATCTACAGTCTGATGCGTTTATTGCCTAAAAGTGCGTTTGGTCAGACAGTATTGCTGATTGGCATGCTATTGCTGATTAATCAGGTTGTGTCCTATATTTCGGTCACATATTACTTTATTCATCCCAGTTATCAGCAAATCAACAGCTTGTTAGCCAAGCAGGTCAAGCTGGTGTTTCTCGAAGGACATAACCTGACCGACTCCGAAAGCCGCAAGCAATTGTATCAAGCCACCGGCATTCGTGTTTATGATCAGTATCAGGCGCAGCAAAACGGCTTGAATAATTCCATTTATTATCAATTTCTATCCAACGAAATGACTCAGCAACTGGGCGGCAATTCGGAAGTCCGCGTCGCCTCCGGTGATCCATATGTATTCTGGATCCGGGGACCACATGATCGCAATCTGTGGGTCATGGTGCCGATGATTGGGGTACGCAACACTGATATTTCACCCCTGACCATTTATCTGATGGTCATAGGTATTCTTAGCGTGGCGGGAGGATGGATTTTTGTGCGTCGCCTCAATCGACCATTGAAGGCACTGCAACAGGCAGCATTCCAGGTTGGCCGTGGCCATTTTCCCAAACCATTGAAAGAAGAAGGCTCCAGCGAAATTCGCGCGGTCACCCGGGCTTTTAACCAGATGTCCAAAGGGATTAAACAGCTAGAAGATGATCGGGCATTACTCACCGCCGGCATTTCCCACGATTTACGCACGCCGTTAACCCGTATCCGTTTATCCACCGAGATGCTGCCCGACGATCAGCAATGGATCCAGCAAGGCATTAACAGTGATATCGAGGATATGAACGAAATCATCGATCAGTTCATTAACTATGTTCGTCAGGATCAGCAAGAAAAAGTTGAAACTGCCAATATTAATAAGCTGATTGAAGAAGTAGTCAAATCGCGCGACCGGGAAGATGATCATTATATTGCACTGGAACTGGATGAAATTCCGGATGTAGAAGTACGCAAAGTGGCAATTAAGCGGGTACTGGATAATCTGCTGGAAAACGCCTTCCGGTACGGGGGGGAGCAGGTAACGATCCGTTCCGGTTATAACAAGAAAGCCAGAATGGTATTTTTTGAATTACGGGATCACGGACCGGGGATTGCCGAAGATCAAATTGAAAACCTGTTTCAACCTTTTGCTCAGGGCGATAAAGCCAGAGGTAGCCTGGGCTCAGGTTTAGGTCTGGCCATTATTAAACGTATTGTCGATATGCATAGCGGCGAGATCACTTTATACAATCATCCACAAGGTGGTTTGGTTGCAACTGTCTGTATACCGGCCAGTAAAAGCAAATCGAACTACCAAAGTAACCCGAATTCGGAATAAGGTAGTTCGATTTAAGCGACTTAACTGGCGTGTCTCAATTGCGCAGCCTTAGGCCCAGCCTGCCGAATCGCCTCAGGTACGTCATATTTGGCGAAATTGGCCTCAAATTCACTGGCCAGATGCGCAGCATATTCATCATATTTTTGCGGGTCAGCCCAGTTATTACGTGGCATTAATAATTTACTATCAACACCCGGGACTTCTACCGGCACATCCAGATTGAGTTGATCGATGTGACGGGTGGCAACTCCTTCCAGTTGCTTATTCACAATGGCGTCAATCACTGCCCTTGTCACCGGAATATCAAAGCGTTGACCGACACCATAAGGCCCCCCCGTCCAACCGGTGTTGACCAGATAGACTTTGGCACCAAATTCACGCACGCGCTTGATCAGCAATTCCGCATACACACCGGCAGGTCGCGGAAAAAACGGAGCGCCAAAACAGGTTGAAAAGGTAGATTCAATTGCTGCTGCCGCGCCCACTTCAGTAGAGCCAACTTTGGCAGTATAGCCACTTAAAAAATGATAGGCGGCTGCCTGTTCCGATAACACCGAGACTGGCGGCAATACGCCGCTAACATCACAAGTTAAAAACACCACGGCATGAGGTTCACCAGCGCGGTTGGCTATTTCCCGTTTGGCTATATGCTCCAATGGATAAGCAGCGCGGCTGTTTTGGGTGAGGCTGTCGTCGTAATAATCCGGTTGAGCTTGTTTATCCAGCACCACGTTTTCCAGTACCGCACCAAAACGAATGGCATCCCAGATTACCGGTTCATTTTTTTGCGAAAGATCGATACATTTTGCATAGCAACCACCTTCTATATTAAAGACTGACCCAGCCGCCCAGCCATGCTCATCGTCACCAATCAGGTAGCGCTGCGGATCGGCCGACAAGGTGGTTTTGCCGGTACCCGACAATCCAAAAAATAATGTTACATCGCCCTGTTCACCCACATTGGCCGAGCAATGCATGGGCAAAACTTCCTTGTCCGGCAACAGAAAGTTTTGCACCGAGAACATGGCCTTTTTCATTTCACCCGCATAGTTCATACCGGCCAGCAATACTTTCTTTTCGGCAAAATTAATGATCACCGCACCATCACTATTGGTGCCATCCCGTTCCGGCACACAAACAAAGCTGGGCACGTTCATCACTTGCCAAACCTCCTTGTTCGCTTCATTCCAATGTTCTGGTCGAATGAACAAGTTACGCGCAAACAACTGATGCCATGCCTTCTCGGTACGCACTTGTAATGGTAGGTAATGTCGGGGATCGGCTCCCACCTGCAAATGCGACATAAAGTGGCTTTTGCTTAACAGATAGCTCTCTACCCTATCCCACAGCGCGGCAAACTTCTGCGATGAGAAAGGGCGATTAACCTCACCCCAGTCAATATCCGCATCGGTATCGGGCTCTTTAACAATAAAGCGATCTTTAGGGGAGCGACCTGTACGTGCTCCAGTATGAGTGACCAGCGCACCATTGGCAGCCAGCTTGCCTTCGTTGCGGCGTATAGCCTGTTCAACCAGTTCGGCGGTGGGGAGATCAGTCAGTATTTGGTTAGGATCAAAATTCATGGCGACAACTCTTTATGAAAACTTACAATAGGGTTTACATTTTTTGTTATTTCGCCAGATGATACTGTAATTAAGATATACAGAGATAGCCTTAAGCTAAAAAAAGCAGCAAAAGATAATTACTTTCAATTTATCTGATCTAAAAATTACAAATCACATCAATCTCGTTGCAAAATTGATGTGATTGTAGGAAGTTTCTGACGGGCCGGTTTATGCCCGTCTTAATATTGGTACAGAGAATTACTGGGGTAGTGCATTTTCATCATATTGACAGCTATGAATTGCCTCAATATCGATGGCATCAAACCGGTACTCGGTGTTGCAATACTGACAATGCATGGCAACAAAACCTTCCTGAGTAACGATATCCAGTAATTCCTGTTTATCCACACTAGTTAGCGCAGTTGCACTGCGGGTTTTACTACAACCACAACTAAACACTACAGACTGGGGCGGGTACAATTCCACTTCTTCCTGATGGTATAAACGATACAACACATCTTGTGCCGATAAATCAAATAGTTCATCGGCCGTAATGGTATCGGTCAGTTGGCCAAGATGCTCAAATTGGGCGGGATCATTTTGATCACTGGCAGGTAAAGCCTGTAGCAACATACCACCCGCACAGACAGAAGATGAGTCGATACGGGTGTGCAAAATCACTTTGGTCAGCAACTGCTCGGATTGCAGAAAATAGGCTTGCAGACATTCGGCCAGACTAGGTTTATCCAATGCCACAATCCCCTGATAACGCTCGCCTTCTTTGGGTGTGATGGTAATAGCCAGAATACCTTTTTCAAACAGTTGGCTAAAATTGCCTTCCGGCACCTCACCTTGCCAACGTGCGATACCGCGCATTTTCTGTTCATTGGTGCCGTTTACCACAATATATTTAATCACCCCTTCACTTTGCAGTTGCACCGCAATATCTCCCTCGAATTTAAGGGTCGCGGTTAATAAGGAGGTGGCGGCTAACAGTTCACCCAACAAACGCTGGATGGGTAGAGGATATTGATGGTCACCAATAATGGCTTTAAAACTGTCTTGCAGTTGCACAATTTCGCCACGCACATCTGCTTGTCTGAATAAATAACGATATAACTGATCCGAAGAATTCATAATGTCTCTTTAAAAGTGGCTTGAGCTTTATCGATACAGTTCTCGGTTCAAGCCGGAGTTAAATTTACTGGTGTTTGGCACGAATTAATTGCCGACGCTGTTTTTTATCCGGTTTGCTATCCGGTCTGGGACTGTGTAAGGCATTGATTTTTCGGGCTGCAGCATTGCGTTGTCGTTGAACAATACTGTCGGCTGTTTCCTGATACATTTTCTCCGCCAGAGGAGCACCGCGTCGCTGATCACAAAGTTGCTCGACAGTAACCTGCTTTTCATCCGTTCCCTGCCGGATCGTCAGCAAAGCGCCTAGTTCAACCAGTTTACCCGGTTTGCTGCGTTGCCCATTGTATTGTACTTTGCCGCCCTGAATCATTTCTCTGGCCACTGAGCGCGTTTTAAAAAATCGTGCCGCCCATAACCATTTATCCAACCTGACCGGCCCTAAATCTGCCGATTTATTTTCATCAGAACTGAATTTTATTCGATTCAACGGTCAAATCTCCTCAAATGGTAACAATTTGCACATATTATTCTGCTGACGGTTGTGACACCCTGCATAGAAATTATATTATGTGGCTAATAAACTGAATTGAAGCATCATGTTCATCGATAATTATACCTTTAAGCAAATCAGCCTCCAACTGCGACGCTACCAGAACTACCTGCCCAAACTTTTAGTGGTAGTGATTAGCCTGTATTTGCTCAACTATGCCGCAATTCTGACCTGGCGACTGTTGCCTGCTCCGGCCCAAGACAAGTTAATCAGCTTTACACCGGCGGTTAACACAGCGGGCAATCAAGGTAATCAAATCGATATGGCCAAAATCCAGCGCCTGTATTTATTTGGCAAGCCGGGTGCACAAGATCCCAAACCAGTTGTCGCAACGCAGGATGCACCACAAACCAATTTAAAACTGACCTTGACCGGCGTAGTAGCCAGTACTCAGGACAGTGCCGGAGCAGCCATAGTCGAAAACAAGGGACAACAGAATACTTATGGCGTAGGCGATAAAATTGACGGCACTCGCGTCACCATTAATGAAGTATTTGCCGATCGCATTACTATCAATAACGGCGGAAAAATCGAAACCCTGATGCTGGATGGAGTGGATTACAACAAAAGCCCTTCTATCATGGTGCAAGCCAGCGATGATAACGACAACAAAATTTATCAGCCTAATGAGGATTCGGTTCAACACCTGACTCTCAGTCCGGAAGTACAAAACTTGCGTCAGGAAATTGCCGACAAACCCGCCAGTTTTAGCGAATATATTAGTATTTCTCCGGAACAACAGGACGGTAAACCAGTCGGATATCGGGTTCGTCCAGGCCGAACCCCTGATTTATTTAACGCCGCCGGTCTGCAAAATAACGATATTATAACCGAACTGAATGGACTTGATTTAACCGATCCGCAACAGGCGATGGAGGCCATGTCGAGTCTGAATGAAGCTGAGTCACTGCAACTGACTGTTAACCGTGACGGTGATTTACTGACCTTATATCTGGATCTCCCCAGTTTGTAAGCATATGCCAATGATTTTAAAGGAAATATTATGAGGCTAACCAGCCAGTCCCTATTGAAGGGATTTTTTACACTATTGATATCCGCTGCCCTGGCCTTCAGCACTGCGGTAGCGGCCGCCGAATATTCCCCTAATTTCAAAGGCACTGATATCAACGAATTTATCAATATCGTTGGTAAAAACCTGAAAAAAACCATGATCGTTGATCCCAATGTGCGCGGCAAAATAACCGTGCGCAGTTACGATCTGATGAACGAACAACAGTACTACCAGTTTTTTCTTAACGTCTTGCAAGTATACGGTTTTGCCATAGTCGAGATGCCCAACGGCGTATTGAAGGTAGTACGGGATAAAACCGCCAAAACCTCCAACCTGCCAGTAGTAGAAAACGATTTGCTTAACGGTGATGAAATGATCACCCGTGTGGTACCGGTATATAACGTATCGGTACGGGAACTATCTCCCCTGTTACGCCAACTGAATGACCAGGCCGGCGGCGGTAACGTGGTCAACTATGATCCGTCCAATGTAATGATCATGACAGGACGGGCGTCGGTAATTAATCGTCTGGTCGAGATCATCGAGCGGGTGGATAAAGCTGGTGATCAGGAAGTCGAGATCATCAAACTCAAATATGCCTCTGCTGCCGAGTTGGTGCGGATTGTCGAAAATATCAACAAAGAACAAGGTGCAAAAAATACCGGCTCCCCGTTAGCGCCTAAAATTGTTGCCGATGAGCGTACCAATAGCGTGATTATCAGTGGCGACGTAAAAGCCCGTCAACGTCTGGTACATCTGGTTCAGCGTCTGGATCTGGAACTGGAAACCAATGGCAATACCCGGGTGATTTTCCTTAAATACGCCAAAGCAGAAGAACTGGTTACCGTACTACAGGGTGTGAGTGCCGGTATTCAGGCCGATGAGCAAGGCGGACAAAAGACCGCAGCGACTCGGCGTCCAAATACTGCCAGCACCAGTATCGAAGCTCATAATGATTCCAACTCACTAGTGATAACCGCCCAGCCGGATATGATGCGCAATCTGGAAGACGTTATCCGTCAGTTGGATGTACGCCGTGCCCAGGTGCAGGTTGAGGCGATTATCGTCGAAGTCTTTGAAGGGGATGGCACCAGTCTGGGCGTGCAATGGGCCCATAAAGACGGTGCAATTCAGCAGTTTAATAATAGCGGGGTGCCGATTGGCTCCATTGCTGCCGCAGCTTATCAATCCAGGGATGTGACCACCACGGATTATATTGTCGGCACCGAATCGGGTACTGCCACTCCAATCACCAAGACCACGCCAGGCGACAAGTCGCTGATTGCCGAGGTGCTAGGTGCGGTTAATGGTACGCTATTCGGTATTGTTAAAGATGACTGGGCGGCAGTGGTGCAGGCTGTCAGTTCTGATACCAATTCCAATATTCTGGCGACGCCGCATTTAACTACCATGGATAATGAAGAAGCCTATTTTATCGTCGGTGAGGAAGTGCCGATTATAACCGGCCAGACTGCCAGTACCGGCAGCAACAATAATCCATTCCAGACTGTGGATCGTAAAGAAGTGGGGATTAAACTCAAAGTCACCCCGCAGATTAACGAGGGCAATGCGGTACAACTGTTAATCGAACAGGAAGTGTCCAGCGTCAGCGGCGCCACCGCGGTGGATATTTCGATTAACAAACGGGAAATCAAGACCTCTGTGATTGTGGATGATGGCGGCACCGTAGTACTGGGAGGTTTAATAGATGAAGATGTACAGGAGAGTGTTTCCAAAGTGCCATTGTTGGGTGATATTCCATTTATTGGCAACTTGTTCAAATCCTCAACCTCCAGCAAACGCAAGCGTAATTTGATGGTGTTTATCCGTCCGACCATTATCCGTGATGGCCTGACCATGGATAAAATCAGCAACAAGAAATACAACTATATCCGCGCCCAGCAGCTTGAACGCCGCGCCAACGGTGTCAATTTGATGCCAAATACCAATACGCCGGTATTACCGGAATGGGATGCGCAAATGGCGTTGCCACCCAATTACGAAAATTATCTGCAAGATAAAAATAACAAGGATAACAAAGACTAATGGACGTGGTGGAAACAACCGAACTGGCCAACAGCGACGAACAGACGCGACACAAGCAGCTGACGTTCAGTTTCGCCAAGCGTCACCGTGTGTTAATCGATACCTCGACGGAACCGGCGACCTTGTATCATACCAGTGAAACCCTGTTCGATATTTTTGCCGAAGTACGTCGTTATCTGGGCGCGCCTTTTGTATTAAAAGAAATTCCCAGCGACGAATTTGAATCCCTGTTGACCAAAGCGTTCCAGCGTGACTCCTCCCAAGCCAAGCAGCTGATGGAAGATATTGGTAACGAAAGTGATCTGTTCACTCTGGCTGAAGAACTGCCCGAAGCAGAGGATTTACTCGATAGCGAAGACGATGCGCCGATCATCAAATTGATTAACGCCATGCTGGGTGAAGCCATAAAAGAAGGTGCCTCGGATATTCATGTGGAAACTTTCGAGAAGCAACTGACCATCCGCTTTCGGGTGGATGGTGTGCTACGCGAAATATTGCGTCCCAATCGTAAAATGGCTTCCATGCTGGTGTCGCGGATTAAAGTTATGGCCAAGCTGGATATAGCCGAAAAACGCGTACCGCAAGATGGCCGTATAACCCTGCGTATCGCCGGTCGAGCAGTGGATGTGCGGGTCAGTACCATGCCCTCCAGCCATGGCGAACGTGTTGTACTGCGTCTGCTGGATAAAAACAATGCGCGGCTGAATTTGCAGGATCTGGGTATGACAGCCGAGAATCGCAAGCACTTTTCCGGCCTGATCCGCAAACCTCACGGCATTATCCTGGTTACCGGCCCCACAGGATCAGGTAAAAGTACCACTTTGTATGCCGGTTTAAGCGAAATTAATTCCAAAGATCGTAATATCCTCACCGTTGAAGATCCTATCGAGTTTGATCTTGAAGGTATTGGCCAGACTCAGGTTAACCCACGGGTGGATATGACCTTCGCCCGAGGCCTGCGTGCCATTTTGCGTCAGGACCCTGATGTGGTGATGATTGGTGAGATCCGTGACCTTGAAACCGCCCAAATTGGGGTACAGGCCAGTTTAACCGGTCATTTGGTATTATCTACCCTGCATACCAACACCGCTGCTGGGGCGATTACCCGTCTGGAAGATATGGGTATCGAGCCGTTTTTGTTGTCGTCCAGTTTACTGGCGGTCTTGTCACAACGCCTGGTGCGTACCTTATGTCCGGACTGCAAAACGGCTAAACCGCTCAGCGATCAGGAACAGCAGTTACTTGGAACCCAAGATCCGGTCGGTAGCAAAATTATTTATCATCCGGCAGGTTGCGCAGCCTGTAACCAGACTGGCTACCGCGGTAGAACGGGGATCCATGAATTATTGATAGTGGATGAAACCATTCGCGATCTGGTCCATAACGGCCATGGTGAACAGGCCATTGAAAAGTATATCCGCAAAAGCACCCCCAGCATTCGCGAGGATGGTTGCCGTAAGGTTCTGGAGGGGATGACCTCGCTGGAAGAAGTTTTACGCGTCACCCGGGAAGAATAGATGCCGGCATTTTCCTATAAAGCGATCGATCAGCGTGGTCGCAATAAAAGCGGCGTGATGGAAGCCGACAATGCCCGTCAAATTCGCCAGCAGTTGCGAGAAAAGCACCTGATCCCGGTTGAAGTAACTCCGGTGCATGAAAAATCGAGCAAAAATTCCGCTGGATTCCAGCTATTCAGGCCGGGCATTTCCGCCTCCGATCTGGCCCTGCTGACCCGTCAACTGTCTACCTTGATAGAAGCATCTCTGCCAATTGAAGAAGCTCTGCTGGCGGTTGCCGAGCAAAGTGAAAAACCGCGGCATAAAAACATGATGATGGCGGTGCGCGCCAAAGTTGTCGAAGGCCACAGCATGGCCGATGCCATGGGCGAATTTCCACATATCTTCGATCAACTGTTCCGTGCCATGGTCGCCGCGGGTGAAAAATCCGGCCATCTGGATACCGTACTCACCCGTTTGGCCGATTACACCGAAAATCGCCAGCATATTCGCAGCAAAGTGACCCAGGCGCTGATTTACCCGGCGTTAATGATGACAGTGGCATTGGGAATAGTGATGTTGCTGCTAACCTATGTGGTACCACAAATCGTTGGCCAGTTTGATAATTTGGGTCAGGAACTGCCCACCATTACCTTAATACTGATTGCTATCAGTGAATGGGTGCAGGATTACGGGCTAATCGCGCTGATACTGATCGCTGTTATATTTGTTGGCCTGCAACGTTTATTGCAGCAACCGCTATTTAAAAAGCGTTTTCATCGCGGCATGTTATCCGTGCCCATTCTGGGTAAGGTCAGCAAAGGCCTGAATACCGCCCGTTACGCCAGTACCCTGAGTATTCTGTCCTCTAGCGCGGTGCCGTTACTGGAAGGGATGAAAATCTCCGGTGAGGTACTGGAAAATGTGCATATTAAAGAACTGCTGGGCGAGGCGTCGGTCAAAGTAAAAGAAGGCGCCAGCCTGCGCAACTCACTGGAGCAAACCCGTATATTTCCGCCGATGATGATGCATATGATTGCCTCTGGCGAGCGTAGCGGCGAATTGCAGTCAATGCTGGCTCGCGCCGCCCAGAACCAGGACAGGGAATTTGAAGCGCAGGTAGGTATTGCCTTGAGCATTATGGGACCGGTACTGATTTTATCCATGGCCGCTATTGTATTTTTTATTGTGATTGCGATTTTATTACCCATTATTTCATTGAACACGTTAATTTAATTGAGGCATTTAGTTATGAAACAATCAGGATTCAGCTTATTGGAAATCATGGTGGTTATTTTGATCATCGGTTTGCTGACCGCTATCGTCGCGCCCAATATTTTGGGTAATCAGGAAACGGCGCAACTGAAAAAAGCCGCAGTGGATATTCGCCAACTGGAAAACGCGCTGGAAATGTACAAGCTGCGTAACAGTGTCTTCCCCACCAGTGAACAGGGTCTGGAAGCCTTGGTCAGTATGCCAACTATCGATCCTATTCCGCGCAATTATCCGCAGGACGGTTTTATTAAAGGTTTGCCCAAAGATCCCTGGGGTAACGATTATCAACTTCTCAGCCCCGGTGAATTAGGCGCCATCGATTTGTACAGCAACGGTCCCGACGGCCAGCCCGGTACCGACGACGATATCGGCAACTGGAATATCAACGAATTTCTGAACTAGTCAGGCAGTATGCATTCCAACTCACAACGCGGCTTTACCCTGCTGGAGATTATGGTGGTGTTACTTATCATCGGCATCTCCGTCAGTGTTGTGATGCTCAATGTGCGTGGGGTGGATCAGGCTGACGAGCTCAAAAAACAGGCGCAACGCTTTCAGGTAGTGTTCTCGATGGCAGCAGAATATGCCATCTTGAACCAGCAACAACTGGGCTTGCGAATCGATCAGAACCAGTATTATTTTATGATTCTGGACGAGGAACAAAAGTGGCAAAAAGTTACCAATAACGACTTGTTAGCCGAATATAGCCTGCCTGAACCCTTTAGTCTGGAACTGGAGCTGGATGACCTGCCCTGGCAGGAGGAAGAAAGTCTGTTTGACGGCAAGCTGTTTGATGAAAAATCATCTTTTGACGAGGACCAGCTGTCTATCGGCGAAAAAGAAGAAGAGAAAAAACTGCCTCCACCACAAGTGTGGCTGCTATCCAGCGGTGATATTACCCCTTTCAGTCTGAACTTTATTTTTGAGCCCGCTTACGGGCAGGAACAACCCACCTATTTTAGTGTTGAGGCACAAGACGCCTTGCCGCTGATTTTTAACGGCCCACTGGATTCGTTATGAGGTCGAATAACCAAAAAGCTGCAGGTATGACCTTACTGGAAGTCATGGTCGCTTTGGCAATATTTGCCCTGACTGGCACCGCCATTATGAAAGCCGCCACCGAGCATTTACATGGCGTAGGTGTGCTGGAAGAACTCACCTTTGCCACCTGGGTGGCCAATAACCGCCTGACAGAAATCCATCTGGAGAGCCAGTGGCCACCGCAGAACAACAAGAAAGGCTCGCAGGAAATGGCTGGCAAAACCTGGTATTGGCAGCAAAAAGTAGTAGAAACCAACGATAAAGATTTGCGGATGGTAGAAATCAACGTATCACTGAATGAGCGGGGAGAGTCGCCCATAAGCTCGGTGCAAAGTTTTTTTAGCAAACCGCCGCCGGCTTTAACCCAATGAAGCGCATAGCAGGTTTTACCCTACTGGAAGTGCTGGTTTCACTGGCCATTTTTGCCATTATTGGTTTGGCCTCCAATGCAGTGCTGACGTCGGTGATTGACAGCGACCAACTCTCCACCGAACGCTTTACCCAACTTGAAAAGCTGCAACGCGCGATGCTGACCATCGAACGAGACGTAATGCAGGCAGTGCCGCGACATATTCGCATCGAGGGCGAGAGCAGCGACTGGTCAATCAAGGGTGGTTCCGGCGAATTTGAAAGTCAGGCAGATGGGTTGGGCTTTATTCGTGAAGGTTGGCACAATCCGCAGCTGGTATTACCGCGTAGTACCTTGCAGCCGGTAATGTATCGCCTTCAGGACGAACAACTGCAACGGGTCTACAGCAATTATGTTGACAACGTTATCGGTTATGAACCCAAAGTCCGAGTGTTGCTGGAAAATATCGAGAATTTTCAAGTCACCTTTATCAACGGCCCCGACAAGGCTGAGGAAGAATATGCCAGCCAGGCATTGCCTAAAGCCATTGAGTTAACCATTACCAGCAAAGACTTTGGCGAAATCAAACGCACATTATTGCTCACTGCAGGTCCGTCATGAGCAGGCCTTTACGTCAATCCGGCGTCGCATTAATTATCGTATTGCTGGTGGTAGCCATAGTCTCGGTACTTGCCACCCAGATGGGTGGACGATTACAGCTGCAAATCCGTCGCTCGGCCAATATAAAAGACAATAATCAGGCTTATTGGTACGCCATGGGCGCTGAACAATTTGCCAGAAAATCCATCGAGGCCCTGTATAAAGAAGCCGACGGCGTTATTCATCTCAACCAGCCCTGGGCGACCACCGATTTTGAATATCCGCTACCGAATGGCGGTATTCAGGCCAAACTGGTCGATATGCAAAGCTGCTTTAACCTCAATGCGCTAGCGACACCTCCACCAGCCGGATCAAATGGCGGAGCTTCTGCGGGTTATACCGAACAAAAAGCCTTTCAGACGCTACTCACATCGATTGAATCCGAAACGGAAATTCCACCGCTGAATGCCGAGACCCTGGCCGATAGTCTTACTGACTGGCTGGATGCCGATAACCAGACCACTGGCTACTATGGCGCCGAAGATCCTGAGTATGAATCCCGCCAGCATCCTTATCTGGCCGCTAACAGCTTGATGATGAACAAAAGCGAATTACGGCTGGTCAATGGTGCCGAAACACCCTGGATCAACGACGTAATGCCATACGTTTGCGCTATTCCAGGTGTTAGCACATTGAAAATTAATGTGAATACCGTTACTGAAGAACATGCAGCAGTGCTGCGTGCCGCTTTAGGCAGCGCTATTTCACTGGAAGATGTCATCAGTGCGTTAAATGCGCGCGGAGACGAAGGTTTTGATAATATTAACAAATTCTTCAGCCAGGCTGAGATCAGCAAAGTGAGCCTCACCGATGCTCAGAAGAAATGGTTTGATATCACTACCAGTTATTTTATTTTACATACCAAGACCCGATACAATGATGCCAGTTTTAATCTGTCATCGGTTTTCGCAATAGATTCTAATGGCAACGTCAGCGTTATTCGGCGTGAGTTTGGAGGCCTGCTTTGAGTGAACAATTAGTCGTCCGACTGGGGTCCACCCCACAGGATAGCCTGTACTGGATGGTCTGGTCCGATAGCGAACAGGAAATCATCGCCTCAGGCGAACTGCCGAATGCCGATGCATTAGGGACTCTCGGCGACAGGGCCGGCAACCGGCCTATTACTATTCTGGTACCGACCAGCGATTTGCTGCTTAAATGGGTAACGCTACCCGGCAGACCTAATCGTAAAGTGCTCAGTGCTATTCCCTACATGCTGGAAGACGAGCTTAACACCGATGTCGACAGCCAATTCTTCGCGATTGGTCCCAAAAACGCGGAGCAGCAAGCCATAGCCGTGGTCAGTCATGACAAAATGCTCGAATGGCAATCTGTCGCCGAGTCTGCCGGACTACAGTGCAACAAAATGATCCCCGATGTACTCGCTTTACCTGCTAATGAGAACGTATGGTCTTTAATAAATCTGGGCGATAACTTGTTAATCAGGCAGGATCAGTGGCAAGGCATGCAGGGTGAAGCCGAATGGCTAATGATGGCAGTAGAGCATGCCGCCAAACAGCAAACCACACCACTGGTTATCCATTGCCTTAGTGATATACCACCGGTCAAGCTGGCCAATGTCGAGTTTGTTGAACAGCATACAGATATGCCTTTGCAAGTTCTGGCGCAAGGTGCGCTTGAATGTAAATTTAATCTGCTACAAGGTGATTACAAGGTTCGTCAACAAGGCAGTAGCGAATGGAAAAAATGGCGCGCGGCGGCAATATTGGCCGGTGTGGCGTTACTTACAACCCTGATTGATAAAGGACTGGAAGCCAATCATCTGCGTCAACAACAACAAGAGATACAGGCCCAGATCGAAGCCCAGTATCAACGGGCATTTCCCAATGGCGGTCGCTATCGCGATATCAAAACAAAAATTACCGACTTGATGAAAGAACTGCAACAAGGTGGGGGTGGCGTGTCGCTGCTGGCCATGTTGTCGCAGTTGTCCGAAGCCTTTGATAGCAGCCAAATCCAGCCGCAAACAATGAAGTTTAGTCAGGACCGCTCCGAGCTGCGACTGCAGGCGGTAGCAAAGGACTTTAATGCACTTGAAAAATTCAAGACCGCGGCTGAGTCGGCCGGATTTGAAGTGCAGCAGGGTGCAATCAATAACAATGGCGATCAGGTGATCAGCACATTAACGCTGAGGAGCTAACCATGAATTTGCAACAACGCTACAAACAGCTCAGTGAAAGAGAACAACGCATTGTCCTGATTGGCGGGATTGTATTAATCCTGTTTTTATTTTATGCCTTAATCTGGTCCCCGCTGACTCAAAGTGTTCAACAGGGACGGATTGCCGTTCAGGAGCAACAGAAACTGCTTAACTGGGTCCAGGCTAACGCCAACAAAGCAATCCAGTTAAAACGTGGTGGTTCAGCTAACCGACCCGGTTTTAGTGGCTCTTTACCTCAGGCAATCAATCAGTTGGCCCAACGCCATAGTATTGCCATAGCCCGCATGCAACCGCAAGGTGACACCCTGCAAATCTGGGTCGATCAGGCGCCATTCAACGACATCATTAGCTGGTTAAAAGCCATCGAAGATAAAGGAATTAATATTCTTGATGTTGATTTTGCCGAGATAAACCGCCCCGGCCAGATCAAAATTCGCCGATTATTATTAGGAAAAGCATGAAGTCCATCGTAAAAACCGTGCTGCTATGCCTGCTCTGTTACAGTATTTTTCTGCTTGTTCATCTACCCGCGGCGCAAGTCTTGGGCTGGGTTAGCTTACCCAAAGAAGTAAAAATCAGCGGCGTAAGCCAAACCCTCTGGTCCGGCAAAATGGACCAACTGGTGTATCAGGGTATTCCTTTACAGGATATCAGTTGGCAACTGGATTTTTTGCCGTTGCTGTGGGGCAACGCCAGTATGAATATTGAGGCGGGTAATTTACGCGATGCCGAGCAAGTGTCATTAAAGGCCGATTTATCCCTGTCAGCCAGTGATACCCAAAGTGAGGGTTTGCAGCTGTATTTACCGGTTAATATGGTGTTGGGACAGCTGCCCATTCCGTTACCGGTTAATGCATCCGGCCGCTTTAAGGTCAATATCAGCCAACTCGATTATCAGCAGCAATGTGTTGTACTCGCTGGTCAGGGCCAATGGTTAAATGCCCAAGTTGCAGGTACCCAGGGACCTATTCCGCTGGGTACCTTTAATGCAGAGCTGTCCTGCGATAAAGAAAATGTCAAAGTGGTGATTAAACCGGATAACAGCTTCGGGCTGGATGCCACCGCGCATATAACGCCACAAGGGCAGTTTTCAATTAAAGGTAAATTTAAACCGGATAACAATTTGCCTCAGGAAGTTCATCAGGCAGCGGCATTGTTCAGTCGCGCTGACGCGCAAGGCTTTTATCATATTGACTGGTAACATCCGCTTGGCAAAATCTAACGTTATTCAAGGAACCCGGCTATGAGAATTAAATCGCTAGCAACGCTGACTTTTGGACTGCTTTTGATATCACTTGGCCATGCGGCTGATTTTACTGAAGGTGACTATTACCAAGTTCTGAAGGGCGAGGTGACAACGCATAAAGAGGTACGGGAGTATTTTTCATTTTATTGTCCGCATTGCTTTAATAAAGAACCGCTAATAAAAGCGTTACAGGCCGAACTTCCCGCCGATGTTAGCTTTGTTAAAAATCATATCAGCGGCATGCCTCATCGCAAGATTGAAATAGAAAACGACCTGACCAAAGCGGCCATTACCGCCAACATTATGGATGCCAACGAACAAATCATCCCGGCCATTTTCAACTATATCCATCTTAGTCATGCCGACTTTGACAATGTTAAGGATATTCACAATCTGGTGGTGCTAAGCGGAGTTGATGCTGACAAGTTTGATCAGATTTTTAACAGCCCTGCGGTGGAAAAGGCTTACACTAGCATCAATCAGCATACCGATGCTTTACGCGAGCAGGGTTATTCGTCGGTTCCTACTGTGGTGATTAACGGTAAATACAAGGTTGATGCTAAAAATATTCACACTATCGAAGAATATATTCAGCTCGTGCTGTTTTTATTGGACAAGTAACCAATGACTCCATCCGGTACAAAAATTCCTGCCAATGTGCGCACCATGATAGCGATAGTCGCCAGCCCAACCTTGCTGGTCATCTATTTTTTGTTGCATTCTATCTGGATGGGCAACTGGAGCGAGATTGGGATAAGTACGCTATTGTTTTCAGTTCTGGCATGCCTGGCCTATTTCATCGTGATAACAGGTAGGCTACCATTTTCTCGCCATAAAAAAGTTAGCCCAGACGCAACTGACTAGGAGTTAATCCGGTCCAGCGTTTCACTGCACGGCGAAAATTAGGCACATCAGTGAATTCCATCATATTGGCAGTGTCTTCGTTATTCATCCTTTTTACCTGCAAGCAATAAATAGCCTGCTGACGACCCAATTCGTCCTGTAGTTGCTGAAAACACGTGCCATGCAACTTGAGTTTACGCTTGAATGTCGCCGGGCTCATCGCAAACAGTGCCGCCACTTGCTGCAATGTTGCTTGCCGATGCTGTAACAGGCAACAACGTATCGCTTCCAGAAAACCTTTGGCAACCGCATTGTTCAACCTTGCTTGCTTAACGGCATACCACTTCAAACTCTGACTGGGTTGCGGGAAAGGTTCGGTTAACCAGCACAGATCAACGCGAATACGCAGTAAAGGCTGGGAAAATTTGACCCGAAAACCGAGATTTTCTTCATATTCCTGAATATAACGGGGACGTTCAAAGGGAAATTCAAAATGAAACGGAATACGTCGCCCCAACATCAACTTACTGGCCGAAACCAGCGCGGTGCAGTAAGCTTCCAGCAAAAATTGCCAGTGTTCCCCACACCCCAGCGCATCATGCATAATCAGATGATACTGCCCCTCATCACGATACGCTTGAGTCTGAATAAACGGACAAATCTGCATACGCAGCAAATTTAATATTCTTAACGCATCTGCCAAATGGCGGCTATGTAACAACGCATTGGATACGTTGCCGTAATTACCGGGAAACAGGCGACGACCCAGCAAAAAAGCACTGTCATACCCGGCAACCTGATGTTTAGTATTGCCAATCAAACGCAGTAACTGGCTGGCACTCAATGCAGTGCTGCCGGTTTTGATATCTTCATAAAAAATACCGGTGCCGCGCATCAAGCGATTTTTGTCTGCACCACGGGAAATAGCTAAATCCATCAAGCTGGCCGTCAGTTGATGCGCTGGCAGAAACTTGTCTTGCAGGCTGACCACTTGGTTATTCAGCATTTTCATCTAGCTGTACTTGGCCAAATCAAGCTGACGGTTCACCCGGCTGATGATCCGCTCTACCCCATCATCATTGCGCGCCTGTTCTGCCGCGTAGGTGAGCGTATGGTAAACCGCTTTGCCCTGTTCACTGGTTTTGAAAGATAAATGCCTGACAGCATTACGGATTTGCCCGGCCAACTCATTCGCTTCGGTTAAGTGGGTATCCGGCAGTAACAGAATGAACCGGTCTCCGGCATAGCGACAAGCCAAATCGGTTTTACGTAAACTCATCAGAATAATTTCCGAAATTTCACGCAAAACCCGATCTCCATCGGCATGGCCATACAAACGGTTAAACTGGTCAAAATTGTCGATATCCAGCACCACTATTGAAAACTGGCTGTCATCTTTGGTTCGCAACTGCATATCAATTTGTCCGCGCATGTAGTCGGCACGATATAACTGGGTAATCAAATCAACCTGATCATGTTGACGTAAACTCGACTCCCGTCGATTCAACTGTTGATTGAGGACCAGCTGTTCCTGATGCCATTGGTACAGGGCGTAACTCATAATAAACATCCCCATTGCGGCAGGAAGCGACTCGACCAGGCTCAATATCGCCGCAGCGGATCGGTAGTGAACAAATTCATCAAATAAATCCAGCAGGGCAGAAAACATAAAAAAGCTTAAGCCAATGACCAAAGCACTGGTAACTCGCCCCGGCGGGCGACTGACTAACAGGAAAAAAATCCAGCTCATAGACAACAAGGCAATACTGCCCTCGCCCAGAATATCCAGCCAGGAAATTTCCGCCCAGGTTTTTAACTGGCCAAGGCCAAAACTTAAACTAATGGCCAGACATAAAAATGCGCCCATTACCGAGACCAGCTGCTGGTGACGGGGTAATAACGATAGATTCATTGCATAGATCTCGATTTAAAAAGTCATCCTGACATAACTGCATTTCCTGATGGGGGTCATTTTGGCTCAGGCAGATGACAACAATGTGACTTAAACCCGGCGCCAGGCTGGTGTTTTATGCCGAACATCTCGTCAGATAAGGCTTAGCGCACGGGTCATTTCGGCTCATTCAATACGAACAAACACCCCAAAAATGGTAAATAACCGCAAGTGCCCCAGATTGAATGCGCTCACGTCATAAAATCGTCATAAGCACTGACTAGCGTAGCCCCGGCAACACACACTTGGCTTATGACACTAACGAGAAACGGATATGAAAACGGTAAAGTCTACATTAGCGCTAGCTTGTCTGGCGGCACTTATCAGTTCGCCCGTGCTGGCGCAACAAGCAGGCGGTCTGCAAGGTTTGTTAACCGACAAAACCCAAAATAATTACTTTGAAGGCGCACAAATTCAGATAAAAGAACTCGGTATTACCACGGTTTCCCGCCGTGACGGTTCATTTCGTTTTGCCAATCTGCCAGCCGGGCACTACACCCTTGTAGTGCAATATTTAGGCGCGCCCACCGTTGAGTTGCCCATCGATATCAAGGCAGGACAAACGATTGAACAGGCAGTGACCTTAGCCGCCAGTCAGACGGAAATGGACAATATAGTGGTATTCGGCCAACGAGCCGGACAAGCCAGCGCCATTAACCAGCAACGCGTAGCGGACAGTATAAAATCCATTGTTTCTGCCGATGCGATTGGCCAGTTCCCGGATCAAAATGCCGCTGAAGCGCTACAGCGTCTGCCCGGTTTATCCATTGAACGGGATCAGGGCGAAGGCCGTTTTGTCGGTATTCGCGGTATCGATCCGAATTTAAACAATGTCACCATCAACGGGATTAACGTACCGTCACCAGAAGCCGGTGTTCGCTCGGTGGCACTGGACGTGATCCCGTCAGAACTGATCCAGAGTCTGGAAGTGTCCAAATCCGTCACCCCGGATATGGATGCCGATGCCATCGGCGGTTCCGTAGAAGTTAAAAGCCTTAGTGCCTTTGACAAAAATGGCACCAGCGCCAGCGTTACCCTGCAAGCCAGCCAAAATACCTTGCGTGATGACACCAGTCCCAAAGTATCTGGCAGCATGACCCATGTGATTAATGACGTATTCGGTGTGGCAGCGGCCATCTCCTATTTCGATCGGGATTTTGGTTCTGACAATATTGAATCCAACGGTGATGATGAAATCGAACAACGCTATTACAGCATCAACCGCGAACGCATCGGTGCGGCGGTTAACTTTGATTATCGTCCGGATTTTAACAACCAGTATTACCTGCGCACCTTGTACAGTAAATTTGCTGATGATGAATATCGCCAGGCCAATACCTTTACCTTTGATGGTGACGACTCCGAGATTGAGCGCGGCAGCAAGGACCGTTACGAAAGCCAGACGATCCTGTCTGTTACCGCAGGGGGAGAACACCAGCGGGATAACTGGCTGATTGAATACCAAATCGGTTATTCCAAAGCCGATGAAGACGAGCCCGATGCGTTGTATTACACCTTCGTCGGTGAAGAAATGGCAATTGATTCTGATATGCAGGGGCAAATCCCGACTATCACCCAGGATGCCGCTGCGCAGGATCTGGCCAACTATGAACTGGATGAAGTCAGCTTTGAAGATAACTATTCCAAAGATACCGAAAGCAGTCTGAAAATCGATCTGACTCGCTCGATTGACTGGAATGGCAATGCCGTTGAACTGAAGTTTGGTGGCAAGTATCGATCGCGACAAAAGCAGGCCGATGCCAATATCTTTATCTATGACGGTGACTTTGACGATATCGATCCCGCCATGTTTGCCACCACCACACCCGACTGGGGTCTGGGTGACTTTGGTCCGGGTCTGGATCGTAGCAGTATGCGTAATTATTTTAACCAAAACCGCAGCAATCTTGAATTGGCCGATCTGGATTCAGAACTGGAATCCAACGGTGCTTCTTTTGTAAATGAAGAAGATATTCTGGCGTTTTACCTGATGGGTAAAATCGATATGGACAACTTACGGATTGTCGCCGGGTTACGTTATGAAGATACCGACTTTAGCACTCGGGGTATGCGGGTTGAACTGATCGAAAATGAACAAACCGATGTCGAAGATGTGGTCAATACTCCCTGGTCTAACGAACACAGTTACGACTATCTGCTGCCCAGCCTGAATATACGCTACAGCTTTAATCAGCAATTGCTAGGTCGTTTTGCCTATACCCAGACGATTTCTCGCCCCAAATTTGAAGATGCCGCGGCGTTCCAAATCATTGAATCCAAAACCGAAGAGGACGACGGTGAATTTGTCACCGAGCGTGAGGCCGAAGTGGGGAATCCGGAATTAAAACCCTATGAGTCGGACAATATTGATCTGACGCTGGAATATTACCCCGGTGATATCGGGGTGTTATCGGCTGGTTATTTTTATAAAGATATCAAAAACTTCGTCATCTTTGCCGATGTGGCCGGTACCGAAGGCTGGGATGGCTTTGAAGAAGTGGTTCAACCTATCAATGGTGAACAAGCCAAAGTCAGCGGTTTTGAGTTTTCCTGGGTAAAAGCGTTCAATAACGGCTTGCTGTTGTCGGCCAACGCCACCTTGTCTGACTCCGAAGCAGTCACCATGCTGGATGGCGAACGTTATGAAACCTCCTTGCCCAACCAGTCCGATAAAATTGGCAACATCACTATCGGTTATGAGAGCGAATTGTTCAGCCTGCGTTTGACCACCTCTTATAAAAGTGAAAATCTGGAAGAGATTGATGGCGAGCTGATCCGCATGGAAGACGCCCACCAGCAAATTGATTTTATGGGTAAGTATTTTATCGACCAGAATATGTATCTGTATTTCAACGCTATCAATATCAATGATGAGCCTTACTACCATTATTTCGACTCTCGCAATATCAATGCACAGTACGAAGAATATGGTCGTACCTTTGAACTGGGTTTTAACTGGACCTTATAAAACTGACTCATCACCGGCAAGGATAATTTGACCTTGCCGGTGGCATTAAGAGGTTAATCTTACATGAACAAATTAGTCTGGCTGACAATATTAGTCGGCTTATTAATCAGTGGCTGCCAAAGCCATCTCGATTCGACAAACTCAATAAAGAATAATAATTCTATAACCATCCGCTCATTGCCAGAAAATCAGGCTATTGCCGGTAAAGTGGCGATGCCGATTACACATCAGCAGCAACAATATTGGCTGTTAACCAGTGAATCAAAAGGCGTCCTATTCACCGATCAAGACGGTAATATCCTCAGCCAATATGCCGGTAATATGGAAATACTCGACTGGCGTGACGATATTCAGCTTGGTAACCACCCGCAGGGCATCATTGCCACAGTGGATAACGAGTCGGGTCACATTTTATTATTGGGATTAGACTGGCGAGATAAAAAACTGTCGTTGCTCACTCAACTCGAAACCGGTCAAACAGCAGCCGAGACTTTATGTTGGCATACCATGCCACAAGGACATTTATCGCTATTTGTGGCCGATTCATTAGGCACTGTCGAACAACGGCTGGTTTACAATGCCGACGCTGGTAGTTTGACGGATATTCCAATCCGCACCTTTATTGGTGTTCCCCAGGTAAAGTCCTGCGCCGTGGATGATGCATCTGAATCATTGTATCTGGCGGAAGAAAACATCGGCGTATGGCGCTACCCGGCGAATGCCGAAGCAGAATTGCAGCGTGATTTAATTGCCGCCAGCAGCCCGAACGGCCAGATTGAAGGGGAGATCAGTTATGTCAATGTGATGCCGGACGGCAACTTGCTGGTGACCGCACCAGAACAACAAGGGGTATGGCGTATTGATTCGGCGCAAAAGCAACCACCTGCGTTCTATGCCATTCCTCAGTCTCAAGGTATCGAAAGCGTAACCTCGACGCTAGCCGACAACAAGCTGTTACTGGGCCTGTTTGACGATAACAGCGGCTTATATTATCAGGCGCAAGCACCGTTCAGGATAAATAAGAATAATAATTCTACTTCTCGCAATGCGACATTGCTGGCCACCGCGCAGACTACACCGGTCAGCCGTTTTGGTGATGCCGCCGATGATCCAGCAATCTGGATAAACCACCAAAATCCGCAGCACAGTCTGATCCTGGGAACCAATAAAAAACAGGGCATGATGGTTTATGATCTGCAGGGCAATCTGCTACAGCAACTGGATGTGGGGCGAGTCAATAATGTCGACCTGCGTTACGGATTCAAGTTCGACAACCAAACTATCGATATTGCCGCCGCCACCAATCGTTCCAGCCAGAGTATTAGCCTGTTTGGCATCGAACCTGATAGCGGCAAACTGAGCCTGCTAACTAATATCGCTACCGATATTGATGATGTTTACGGCCTATGCATGTACCAAAATGCTGAGCAATATTATGTATTTATTAACGGTACCGATGGACGCTTTCAACAATATTTACTGCAACCACAAGGCGATAAAATTAACGCCCAAAAGGTACGAGAGTTTAAAGTAGCCAGCCAACCGGAAGGCTGTGTCGCCGATGATCGAAACGGCCAACTATATTTTGGTGAGGAAGCCGTTGGGATATGGCAAGTTACAGCCATGCCCAGCAAAAGTCAGCCTCACCTTATCGCCACCATTAACCAGCGCTTTGTGGCCGATGTAGAAGGAATGGGTATTTACCACCTGGATAACCAGCGTTTTCTGATTGCGTCCAGTCAGGGCAATAACAGCTATGGCGTATTCGCACTGGATCAGGATAACCGCTATCTGGGCAGTTTCGACATTGGTATGAATATCAACAACGGTATTGACGGTGTATCCGAAACTGATGGTCTGGAAATAACCTCGATAGCCTTGGGTGAAGCGTTTCCGGACGGATTGATGGTCGCCCAGGACGGCCGCAATATGATGCCAGCCCAGCCACAGAACTTTAAACTGATCAGTACAGCCGGCTTAAATAAGCTGATTAGAAATTGGTTAAAGCTCTAAGCTTAATCTCAACCCAAAGCTCCAGCGAGATCCCGTCGTTGGAGCATATTTAACTTCTCTAGCGGTTTTAAACTTCTGCGCTGACATCACAAAAATAAGACAAGTTAACCTAAACTCTCGTTAAAACGAGTTATTTTATCCGGGCAAAACGATTACCATTGCCGAATAAATAACGATTTTATCTGGAGTAAAAGTGAATAAATATTTCCGACTCATTGCACTTTCCCTGTTCATTACTGGCTGTACCTCAACCGACGTTGTGCTCAAAACCAGTCCCTACACCATGAAAAGCGGTGGTGAAGTGCCATTGCTACAACAGGGTTTACAGGTAAAACATGCCGATCTCAAATTTGAAGTGTTTCCCGCTAACAAGCGGATTAGTGGCAGCACAACGTTAACCTTGCACAGTGATACCACCAGAACCGCGATTGCGGTCGACCTGGATCAGGTATTTACCATCAGCAGTATATCCATTAACGGTACCGAGCTGGCTAAAGACGCCTATCGCAATGATTTGGGCTTACTTAGCATGCAGACACCGGCACCCGTTCAAGGTGATTTTAGCGTATCCATCAACTACGCAGGAAGCCCCAGAGAAGCAGTAAAAGCGCCCTGGGATGGCGGATTTGTATGGAGTAAAACCCCTTCTGGCGCAGACTGGATAGCCACTGCCGATCAAGGCGAAGGTTGCGATCTATTCTGGCCCTGCATCGATCACCCTTTTGGCGAGCCATTAAGCGCCGATATCCGTATTACCGTACCGAAAAACCTGAAAGCGGTAACTAATGGGGTATTTATTGACGAAACCAGTCAGGGAGAAACCAATACCTTCCATTGGCAAACCCGCTCGGTACACAACACCTATGGTATCGCGTTGAATATTGCGCCTTACGAAAAAATTCAACAAACCTACCACAGTATTTACGGCAACGAATTCGATGTGGTGTATTACCACCTACCCGAAACCACCGAAAAAGCCAAAATTCTGTTTGCCGAAATACCGCCAATGCTGGACTTTTTCGAGCGCATGATTGGCCCTTTCCCCTTTAGCCAGGAAAAAGCCGGTTTTGTTGAAACCCCGCATCTGGGCATGGAGCACCAGACCATTAACGCCTACGGCAATGAATATAAAAAAGATGCCTACGGTTTTGACTGGCTGATGCAGCACGAATTTGCCCATGAATGGTTTGCTAACCAACTCACTGCAGCCAATTCCGATCATATGTGGTTGCAGGAAGGTTTTGGTGCCTATATGCAGCCATTATTCACCCAGTATTTACATGGCGATATGGCCTATAAAGCTCGCCTGTTTGAGCAGCGCAAGGCACTGGATAATCAGTTTCCCATGGTATCCAACAAGTCACTCGAAGTAGAGCAGGTATTTAATAAAGACATTGGCCCCGGTGGCGATGTGTACACCAAAGGTTCGTTAATGTTGCACAGTTTGCGTGAGCTGATGGGAGACGAAGCGTTCTTTAAAGCGGTACGAATCATGACTTACGGCACCGACAATCCACAACCGGGCCATTTAACACCGCGTCTGGGGACCTCTGACGAGTTTATCCAGATTGTTAATCAGGTCACCGGCAAAGACTTAACCTGGTTCTTCAATGTGTATTTATTTCAGGCCAAACTGCCCAAGCTGGAAGTTGAGCGCACCGACAAGCAAATCATTTTGCAATGGAGAACCGAAAACAATGTGGCCTTCCCGATGCCGGTTGAAGTCAGTATTAATAACCAACTGCATGTACTGGATTTGAGTCAGCCACAAAGCTTGCCGGTATCACCCAAAGATGTGGTGATTGTCGATCCGGACAGCAAGGTGCTGCGCTACGACCAGGCCATTGCAGACTATCAGGCGTTTAAACAGGCACAAGAGCAGAACAAATAGTATTGCTTGGATAAAGGGTCGCGATCGCCATTACCGGCTATAGCGACCCTGTATTTTACATTTCAGTAGTTGCCATATTCGCATTAAATGTTGTTCAATTGGGTTAACACACTTATCCCAACAACAGTGAAATCCCATGCAATACTGGCTATTTAAATCCGAACCCGATGCCTTCAGCATTGATGATCTGGCGGCCATGCCCAACCAAACCGAACATTGGGACGGCATCCGCAACTATCAGGCACGTAATTATTTGCGCGACGAGGTTAAACTTGGCGATCAGGTGTTTTTCTATCATTCCAGTTGCAAGGATGTGGGTATTGTCGGCGTGGCCGAGGTGGTCAAGGAAAGCTATCCGGATGACAGCCAGTTTAATCCCGAATCCAATTATTACGATCCCAAAGCCAATCCAGACAATCCGCGCTGGATGATGGTAGATATAAAATTCAAACAAAAATTTGATCAGATTCTGAGTTTAAAACAGATTAAAGCCATGCCGGAAATTACCGAAATCGGCCTGGTCAAAAAAGGCCATCGCCTATCAATTATGCCGGTAACAAAACAGGAATGGCAGTTCTTGTATAAAGCCGCCAGTGAGAAATAATGGAATATAGGGTTAATTGGATAGCATTAACTAACGCTAGCAGGCTGTTACCAGAGCGACTGACATTCGATTGCCTTTTCCATCAGTCGTTAAGGATAACTGTTAACCAGCTTACCGGATACCCTGCATCGATGTGCAGTTAAAAACACTGAAAAGATCTGGCCTGCTAACGCCGCGTTAAGAGGACAAAAATTGTTGGTTATAATGTGGAGCGAAGCGAAACCTAACCGACTGTTTTAGTTCCATTTTAAACGCCTTGTTATTGCGTGGTGAATCGTTTAAAGCTATTTTTCATTGCATCTGTTAATTTCGCAACTCCTTCAACCGTTTCTTCAAAGCCTTTTAACTGTTCTTTTTTAATTTTTTCTAGTTGCTCGTTAATTATTGAATAGCTGCTTGTAGTACTACCTTTTTGAATATGTTCATCAACTTTGAGCTTCAGTTGGTTTATTACAAACATCAATTCGGTTTCCGATAAAACTCCAACATTATATAAATCTAAGCCAAACATAATTGATGATTCACTGAACTCTTCTTTTTTAGATTCTTCGAATGTAGTTTTCAACAACTTTGAAACTTTTTTCTTTAACTCTCCAACAGCTAATGAATGGATTACGAATACAAATCCATTTATAGCTCTTAAACGCTCTTTAAATTCCATAGATGTGATATTTGAAATAAATCTTTCTAGCTGTTTATTTCCTTCAAAAAGGTTGCTTTCATCTTTTCCATTATCTCTGATTAAGTATAAAAGGTTAGAGAATAACTGACCTCGTTCTTGTATGGGTATATTTTCGTTTGAATTGATTTTCTCAACTTGCTTGTCAAATAGTAGCTTTAAATCCGCCACAGAAAATGAGGAGCCGTACCTATTAACTTGAAATACTAAAAATCTATTAACTGCTTCAGATAAAAGGAACCACCTATTCGTATCAAATGAGGCCGTCAAACGTTTTACTATTTCTTTAAGCCTCACTTCAGAGTGTGTTGCATAAGAAAGTAAGATAAGTGCATTAGACCAAACTTTAATACAGTGCTCTTTTAAGTAGAATGAGCTCCCCGAAGAAATTGTTTGGATTGCATTATCCAACACAAGGAAAATATACTCAATTGTTTCTTCTGATATTTCTAATGATTTGCCTTCATTTAAGGTATCAGATAAAAACTTAACAAGGTCTTTTTCTTTAAATGAAATTAATGCGCTATAAGAAAGAAGCACATCAAGCTTAACTTCCTCTTCCAAACATTGCCTTTTTATAATTGCTTCAAAAGAAATTTTACAGATATTTTTGTAATCTGAGGAATATAAAGTCGTAATTCTATTTTTAGTTATAAACATAATTGTACAGCGAGCTTGGTTATACATGGAGGCTAGTTTATTACTAAACACCATAGAACCACTGTTTATACTATCGATTTCATCATCTATTTCTCTACTCAGGTTAGCTACACTTCTAAAACGCTCTAATAAAAAGGAGTTATTTGAATCTAACCCATGAAATAGCGGTTTTTGTCTATTTACAATGCTTTTGGGGAATTTTTCAATTAGTTCTGAAATGTTGTCATTTCTTGATAGTTGCTCCTCCATTGATGTTTCAAAAAAATCACGTTCAAGATCCCATGGTATTTCACCAAAGCATAATTGTTTTTTATTAAATGATGAAATCAAAGATTTAATAAATAATGACTTAGAAAAATACATATTGGCAACGTGCGTGAACGTTTCTCTCGCTATATGCAATTTCTTTAAAAAATAATTGTCATATGCATTCTGAAAATGCTTCTCATGATTGTCATTTGAATTAACTGTCACTGTAGAAATGCGATCTGAGATGCAACTAAAATTAAAAGATGTATATTCGTCTATCAATTCGAATTCAAATAAATTTCTTACTCGATAAAATTTACCATTAGAAAGTGAAAGCCGAACCTCAGAAACAGGTATAAATTGTAATATTTTGAGGAGTTGCCTTCTAATTTCTCTAATTTTATCTCGGTTATAATCCTTCTCTTCTTCACTCAGGTTGTAAACAATCACATTTTTACTCGAGTCAAAATAAATTTTATTAACTTCAGTTGTATTGAACCTGTTTTTAAAAAGTTGAACAAATACCGAAGGATAAACAATTTCCCAGCTAGAGATGTCTGTGGCAATCTCACCTATTATATCGAGCACTTCTGTTGATTCAGGGTGGGTTATTTTCGCTATTGTTACAGCTACCCTCTGACTCTTAGCTGATAATGATGGGTATTCCGCTGTATTGTTAGAGTTTTCCTCACACAATAGGGGATATACACCTTTTTCTCTTAAATAATTTGATTCCGATAATGTTATTTTACTTTCGGTTAAAATTGTAAAAGCAGGTGGAGCATCTTGCGTTCTATTTCTTATCCAGCTTAAAACCTGATTTAAATTATAATCACTTATACTGTAACCAACAAAAATTACAACATGGGTAGAAAAAAGGCTTTTGATGAAATTTTCAATTAATGGAAATTTATCTGTATAAGCCAAATAATCAGATTCTTTGAACACTATATTTCGATGAGTCAAATCACCATGCATTTTTACCAATAGTTGTGAACTTGGTGACGAAGCGAGTTCATGATCATCTGCTACCGTAAAATACAAGTCTCCGTTATCGCTTATCGACTTTTCAAGTAAATCATCCCAATTTGTCGTTATTATATGCTGTGGCTTTAGAGAGAGAAGCAGTTCGTGAAGTTGATTTGGCTTACTATCAGATGGGAAAAAATCATTGATTTTGCTGTAATACGTATTTCTTCCAAATTGAAGATAGTAATGTTCTGCTATTTTCAAATAATCATCTGTTCTAGGTAACTCCAAAGCACTTTTCATTAAACTAATGAGCGCTCCCCATGAAGGGAGATTTGAATCAAAAGACACCGCAGAGCCAACAAACACCGCAAGTTTATTGTTTTCAATCGCTTTACGAATTGTTTTAAAGTGCTCTTTATTTGTTACATCCATTAACTTTCCTAGAATTACAATTTAATGCGAGAAGTTAGCCTAGAGCCTTAACGATTTAATAGAAGGAAAAATCCCCGTATTCGTGACGGGTGAAATTCCTTCTTTCCTGATTTATTTTTCTGACAATACTCTGGATATTCAAGTAAATCAATTTGTTAGCGGTGAGTTATTGATGAGTCAGAAAACAAAAGAGGCTTTTCACCCGCAAGTTGTTGGAAAGGCCCAAGCCAAAACGTTTCTGTCTAAAAATACTGGATCTCGGCTCAAAACCTCACCGGGATGACTATATATGCAGCTTGGGGATGCACTGTTTGGGAGTAGTCAAAGAACGAGTTGATGTGTTGATACTTCGACTGCTCATTCTTCGCGCTCAGCATGAACGGCGCTTTATTTTTTCTCTGTGACTTTGCGTCTTGGCGTGAATAAGCCGTTAAAAACCTCACCGGGATGACGATATATATGCAGCTTGGGGATGCACTGTTTGGGAGTAGTCGAAGAACGAGTTGATGCGTTGATACTTCGACTGCTCATTCTTCACGCTCAGCATGAACGGCGCTTTATTTTTCCTCTGTGCGACTGCCTGTGAAAAGTAAGTTTTAACTACTTGTTTATCCCTTAGCCTGTTGTTGAATAAACTGCTGGATATGTTGCTCGAGCATATTCAGTGGTATCGAGCCTTGCTCCAGTACCGCATCATGAAAGGCGCGTAAATCGAATTTATCGCCTAGTGCCTGTTCGGCTTGATGGCGCAGGCGCTTAATGGTGATTTCTCCAATTTTGTACGACAGTGCCTGGGCCGGCCAGGATATATAACGATCGACCTCGGTATTGACGTTATGCTCGGATAACGCTGTGTTTTCCAGCATGTAATCCACCGCCTGCTGACGGCTCCAGCCCATTAAATGCATACCGGTATCCACAACCAGGCGACAGGCACGCCACATTTCATAGCTTAAGCGGCCAAAGTCATCGTAGGGGTCCTGATACATGCCCACTTCCACTCCCAAAAACTCGGAATACAGCCCCCAGCCTTCACCAAACGCGGAAATATAACTGTTGCGACGAATCGGCGGTAAATCGCCCATTTCCTGTGCCAAGGAAATCTGCAAGTGATGGCCCGGCACCGCCTCGTGCATAGTTAGTGCAGTGAGGGCATAAAGCGGGCGTTTATCCAGCGCATAGGTATTAACCCAGTAATAACCCGGCTCATCATCTTTGGAAGGGGAAATATAACGCCCGGTGGTATATTTAGGCGCGATACTGTCCGGTACCGGTGCCACACCATAAGGCGTGCGCGGCAATTTATGAAATAACTTGGGCAGTTTTGAATCAACCTTTTTGGCAATATACGACGCTTGCTTAAGCAATTCTTCTGCTGTTTTGGCATAAAAGCGCGGATCGGTACGTAAAACCTCGATAAACTGATTAATATCACCATCAAACTGCAAATTATCCACTATGGTCTGCATCTGGCCGCGAATACGTTTTACTTCGGCCAAACCCAGTTGATGAATGTCCTTGGCCGACATATCTGTGGTGGTGTAATAAGCTGTACGATTTTGATAATAAGTCTCGCCTTGTGGCCAATCTTTGGCCGCAATGGTCTGTTTGGCATTGGGCAGATACTCTTTTACCAAAAAATCATAATAAGCCTGGTAGGCCGGATACACCGAATCGGTAATCGCCTGTTCTGCCTGCTGGATAAGCTTTTGTTGTTCAACCTGGCTGATGGCCAGTTTATCCAACGCTTCAAAAGGCTGATAAAACAGGCTTTGCTGTGGTGTATCGTGAATAAAGGCACTGACCGAATCCTGATAATTGACCAGCACAGCCTTGGGTTGAGTTAAGCCGGTTTCCAGGCCTTTGCGCATCCAGCTAATTTGCTGGGCAAACCAGCTTTTAAACTGGTTAAGTCTGCTCAGATAGTGCTGATAATCCTGTACTGTGTTAAACCGGCTGCTTTGCGGTAAAAAGGCCAGGCCACTGTGAAAACCGTATTCGGAGGTGAGTGGCATATAGTGAGCATGGTATTCGTACTCGTCGATAGCATTTTGCAGCTCGCGGCGCTGGATGGTCAGATTGACCTTTTCTGTCTGATCCAAAGAAGGGTTATCCAGCTTGTTCAGGCGCGCCAGAAACTGCAAACGCTGTTGATATTGCTGCTCCAGACCCTTTGGCGAGATATCCGCCAACCTGGCATCATAATCATGAATACCATAACCGGTGGCACTGACAGGATTAGCCGCAAGCTCAAACTGCCAGACTTCATCCAGCAAAGTAGCCAATGATTGTGATGCGGCAACAGCAGAAGCTGAAAAACAGCAGAACAAGCAAACTAACAAACGCATTTTCATGGTACTTCCCCCGACGATAAACGAACCAATCCAGCTTACTATGAAGCGAGCAGGAGTTGAAACGCCCCGCAAACAAAAACGGATCGGGCAGACCGATCCGTTTTATTAGAACGTATTTCTGTAAGCCAAAAAGCCGTTATTTGGCCAGTTCTAACATCACCGCGGTATACATTTTCAGATTCAGTACAAACTGCTGCATGCTGATAAATTCATGCTCGGAATGACCGGTGTACACCTCCCCCGGCATAGATGGGCCAAAACTGACCGCGTTAGGAAATAAACGTGAGTTAGTACCGCCACCGATGGAGATAGGCTTGGCGTCCTTAATCCCGGTATAGTGGGAAAACACCGACAACAAGGTATCCGTTTGTGGTGCGGCACTTTGTACAAAGGGGTCGCCAATCATATTCTTCACGTCTTGTAATTTAACCGGATTGGCCTGCTGCCATTGACTTAATGCCTGCTGAATTTCGGCTTCCAGTTGCTCTTTAGTCTTGCCTTTGGGGCGGCGAATATTGATATTTAACTGAATACCCTCATCCAACTGTTTGAGTACCGTAGGCGATACTGTCATTGGCCCCATAAAACTATCTTCATAGGCAATATGACCAAATTTCTTGCCATATAAACCAGTACCAAGATTGTCATTAATAAAATTCACCAGACCGCCTGCGGCAGTATTCGGCCATTGTTGTACCGATAATATTTCTGCCAGGTGGGTAATAGCGTTAATACCGTCTTGCGGCTTGGAAGAGTGTGCTGACACCCCCAATGCCGTGATGGTTAGCTGGTTGTCCTGCCATTGATAATCGTATTTCATGCCTTGCTGTTCAGCGGCCAGTTGCTTGATTTTATCCAGCAAACTTTTATCCGCATTCTGGATCACCGCTTTGGCATCCTCCGGTATCTGGCTGCCGAAAAAACCGCCTTCAAAGGCACTCAGATAAGTATCTTGAGTGTCCACTGTATTATTCGGGAAAGTCATACTGATAGTGCCATAACCTTTCTCGGCAGTGACAACAGGATACTCCGCATCAATGGTAATGTTGATTTCTGGCAATTGATGATCTTTGACAAACTCCTGCAAGGGAGCCCAGTCAGATTCTTCGGCCATATAAACATATAATTCAATGCGCTTACTAAGCGGTATATGCTTATCTTTAATCGCTTTCATGGCATACAACGCCGTTGAAATCGGACCTTTATCATCTTCGGTACCACGTCCCAGCAACTTGCCCGGTTCAGAGGTTAAATCCAGTTTAAATGGCGATTGAGCCCATTTAGCCGGATTAACTGGCTGCACGTCTCCGTGAGTAATCACCCCAACCCGTTCCTGACCATTACCTAGGCCAATCATGACCACGTAACCGTAATCGTGAAAATCCAGCCCCAGCGCTTCAGCCTGTTTGGCCAATTCCGCTTTAAATGCCTGATGTTGGGGATTATCCAGCGCCGAGACACCTTCTACCGCCACTGTATTGTGCGATACCAGTTTGGCCAGACTCTGTACCATTTCATTCTGATAAGTCGCCGCGGCATATTTGGCGGTGGATTCCGCCAAAGGGCTGACGGAATTGGCAAAAGCAATCGGAGATAACGCCAATAGCGCCAAAAGACTTGTTCTGAACATACGCACTTTCCTATTGTTGATAGTTATTTTTTTGGGGTATAAACAGGCGTCGGGAACGCGGTAATTTTATCACTGAGTTCGGTGATTTTTGCCACGCCCTGCTTCTTCACTTCGTCAATCCGCAGCACATTGTGCATGGGAATATAGGTACGGGTCACATCGGCAAATTCGGACTTTAATTTCTCGTGACCGGGATCAACTACCACACTGGTATGGGTATCCCAGACAAAGTCACCAATTTCGACAAAACCGAACATACTGCCTTGACAGCATTCGCGCACAAACAACTCGTAACGTTCACCATTGCTGACAAATTGAATACGGAATAGGGGTTTCTTGGCGGACATAAACAGCAGATTTAATTAAAAATTAAGGGCGACGAGTGTAACGTTTTGGTCGGTTAAGGCCAAGTGTTGGCAGTAAATTTAGCTTAGTTTTCTAATGGGCCGAGCAAGGCGTTGGTTGCCAACGTCAGTTCATCGGTGCCACTGGCCAACACCGCGTTCACGGCAAAGCCTTGCACGTAGCTGGTTAATTGTAAGGCGGTTGATTCAATATTAATCCCGGCCCTAATTTGCTGGTGTTGAAGAGCCTTTTCCAGGCAACCGATAAAACCGATTTGCAGCTGATCCAGATAGTGTCGTCCAACATCACGAATATGTTCGTTATCAAACCCCAATTCGGTAATTGCAGACACTAATAGGCATCCCCGGCCGTTGATCAGCTGTACATAATCTTTAAAAAATAAGCTGACCGAAATCATCCCCTGGTTATCATCCAGATGCGCCATGACCGGAGCTAGTCGACGGGTCTGGTAATATTCTACTACCTTGTAAAAGAAACTTAGCTTGCTGCCAAATTCCAGATAAAAGCCACGACGGTTAAAATCGGTTCGCGCGATAAGCTCTTCCATAATGGCACCGTGATAACCATATTCCAGAAATACGTCTATCGCCTGTGATAACACATCATCCAGATTGTATAACGCTTTGCGAGGCATGTTTTATCGTCCAAGAATAGCTATTCTTATAGGTTAGTGGGTTAAGGCAGCATGTCAAGCTGGAAACCTCAAGCCAATTAGAATAAGGTGAGCGCGGAAAAACCATTCTTATAAACAGATCCTTATAACAGGTACCAAAATGAAAAAAATACTACTCGCATTAATGATGACTGCATTATTGGGTTGTCAGGATGATGTTAGTCAGGCTCCTCACACCGCTAAAGCTCCCCAGGCAGATGTGAACAAGATTAAGGCGCATATCACCTTTTTGGCTGACGACTTGCTTGAAGGTCGTGATACCGGCAGCCATGGGCATGAAATCGCCTCACTTTATATTGCTTCGCAATTTGCCCAGCTTGATTTAAAACCGGCCGGTGATGATGGCAACTATATGCAACGGGCGTCATTCCGTCAGGCATTTCTGGAGCAGGAATCCCCCAAGTTAGTGCTTAAAACAGCTGAAGGTGAGCAAAGCCTGGATTATCCCAAAGAGTACCTGACCGGCGCCAGCACCGTGTATGAATATGCCGCGGTTTCAGGCCAACTGGTATTTGCCGGCTACGGTATTGTCGCACCGGAGCTGCAACACGATGACTATGCCAATATCGATGTAAAAGGCAAAGTTGTGGTGGTGTTGTCCGGTAAACCCAAATCCTTTCCTAGTGAAGAGGGCGCACATTTCGCGTCTCGCTCAGAAAAAAACCGTCATGCTGTCGAGCAAGGCGCGATTGGTATGATCACTATTTCAACCCCGCTGGCCGAAAAGGTCCGCCCTTATCAGAATCTGTTAAGTTACATCCATACTCCCAGCGTTCGCTGGCTGGATAAAGAGGGCAACCCCAGTAACGTTTATCCTCAACTAAAGGATTCCGCTTATTTCAGTCAGGAAGCGGCGGCCAAACTGTTTGCCAATGCGCCGATGAGTCTGGAACAAATCTACGCCGAACTGGAGGAAGACAAATCCCCTGCCGGTTTCGATTTGCCGGTCAGTATCGACATGAGCAAAACCAGCACCCATAACCTGATCAGCAGCCCCAATGTTGCAGCCGTACTGCCCGGCAGCGATCCTGATTTGAAAAACGAGTTTGTGGTTTATAGCGCCCATTCAGATCATATCGGTATTTCCAAATCCGTCGCCAAGGACAAAATCAACAATGGCGCAATGGATAACGCCACCGGCACGTCGATGTTAATTGAAACCGCCCGTATGATGAGCGAAGGCCCTGCGCCTAAACGTTCCGTACTGTTTTTAGCCGTAACCGGTGAAGAAAAAGGCCTGCTGGGCGCAGACTATTTTGCCCACAATCCTACCGTGCCGATTCAAAATATTGTCGCTGACGTCAATCTGGATATGCCGGTATTGACCTATGAGTTCAGCGATATTATCGCTTTTGGCGCCAATCACAGCGATTTACAACAAACCGTTAGTGAAGCAGCACAAAAAGCCGGTTTGACGCTCAGCCCAGATCCGATGCCAGAACAAGCCATTTTTACCCGTTCAGATCACTATGCGTTTGTAAAACAGGGGGTACCTTCAGTATTTGTAGTGCCTGGCTGGACTTCCACCGATCCTAATGTGGATGGCGGTAAAATCTTTACCCAGTTCCTGCACACCAACTACCACAAACCTTCTGATGATATGAATCAGGAGTTTAACTGGAAAGCAGCGAAGAAATTTGCCGAAGTTAACTTGCAAATAGGTACGACTATTGCCAATCAGGCCGAACGCCCCAAATGGAATGACGGTGACTTTTTTGGTAAAACCTTTGGTATCAAAAACTAGCTTCATCGCTATTTAATATCGACCCGTGTGGGTCGGTATAAACCAAAAACGCGGCAAAAATTGCCGCGTTTTTTTATGTGTTAACTATTTTTGAAAGATAAAGAAAATCAGGCAAAAAACTGGTTACGAATAAACTTCCACTGTTCACCAAAACCTTCTGTGGGACGTTTGGTAAACTCGCTGCGCACAAACTGGTTGATCCGCCCGTCAGCATAACAAACCAGAATATTAGCGACATGCACTTCATCGGTTGCCAATGCCTTGCCTTCGCGCAATTTTCGCTCACGCAATACCTGACGTAGTTGAGTTTCCAGTCGTTCATATAGTTGGGCAATACGGGCACGCAATCTTTCCTGCTCTCCCATCAATGCATCGCCGTTAAGGATACGGGTAATACCCGGATTTTTTTCGGCAAACCCCAGCAGTAGTTGCAAAATAAGCTGACAACGTACGGTGGTTTCCTTTTCTTCGTCCAGAATTTTATTAATCCGCGAAAACAGGGTTTCTTCAATAAATTCAATTAGCCCTTCAAACATCCGCGCCTTGCTGGGAAAGTGACGATACAGTGCCGCCTCGGACACCCCCACTTCAGCCGCCAGTTTAGCGGTAGTAATGCGCTGACCCGGATTGGTTTCCAGCATACTGGCCAAAGATTGCAGAATTTGGGCACGTCGATTAGAGCGTTTTTTAACAGCCATGAAATGTCCCTATTGTTATTGTCGACCCGACGAGCCAAAGCCGCCCTGACCACGTTCACTTTCAGAAAATTCATTCACCACATTAAAGCTGGCCTGAATCACCGGCATAATTACTAACTGGGCAATGCGATCACCCGGTTCAATATTAAATTCCTGTTGGCCACGATTCCACATGGACACCATTAACGGGCCTTGATAGTCAGAATCGATTAACCCCACCAGATTACCCAGCACAATACCGTGCTTATGCCCCAAACCAGAACGAGGCAGTATGGTAGCGCACAAACCAGGATCACCAATATGGATAGACAGTCCGGTTGGAATCAAATGGGTTTCACCCGGTTTGATTGTAAGTGTTTCATCCAGGCAGGCACGCAAATCCAGTCCGGCTGAACCGGGAGTGGCATATTCTGGTAAAGGGAAGGTATCACCCATTCTCGGGTCGAGTATTTTCAGATCAATTTTATGCATTATTATGATGTTGATTCAGTAAAGTTAGTAGTTGGCAAGCCAGTGTATATTTATCATTTTTTGGCAAGCACTGTTGTCCGTCGGCCCAATAGACAGTTAAAGCATTTTGATTACTATTAAAACCGATACTTTGATCGGACACGTCGTTGGCCGCAATCATATTCAGTTTTTTATTATGTAATTTACCTTGTGCATATTGGTCAACATGCTGTGTTTCCGCAGCAAAACCCAATGTAAAAGGTGGTTTGGGCAAGGCTGCAACACTGGCTAGAATATCAGGGTTTTTAACAAAAGTAAGTGACAACTTATCATTGTCTTTCTTAATTTTTTGTGACATCACCTCATCCACTCTGTAGTCTGCCACCGCCGCACAGCCGATAAAAATATCACAATCGGCAACGTGCTCCATTACTGCCTGATACATTTGTTCAGCGCTTTTAACCTGAATGACGTCGCACCCTGCAGGAGCGACTATATGAGTCGGCCCCGAAACAAGGCAGACCCGGGCACCCAGATCTGCCGCAGCTTGTGCCAGCGCATAACCCATTTTACCGGAGCTATGGTTACTTAAATAACGCACAGGATCGATGGCTTCCTGAGTGGGTCCCGCAGTAATCAAAATACGTTTGCCGGCTAAAACCGGCTCGACCATGCGCTGATTGAGCGCATCGACTAATTGTTCAGGTTCAAACATTCTGCCTGCGCCAATATCACCACAAGCCTGCTCGCCTTCGGCAGGACCCAAAACCCTAATATTGCGCTGTTTGAGTGTTTGCAAATTCTGCTGGGTAGGTATGGCGTGCCACATTTGTTGGTTCATTGCTGGCGCAATAGTGATAGGTGCGGCTGTGGCCAGACACAGCGTGGATAGTAGGTCGTCGGCTAAACCGTGGCTAAGTTTAGCCATAAAATTCGCCGTTGCCGGAGCAATTAATACCATATCAGCCCATTTAGCCAACTCGATATGCCCCATGGCGGCCTCGGCTGCCGGATCAAGCAGATCCTCCGATACGGGATTAGCCGATACCGCCTGCAACGATAGCGGACTGACAAAAGCCTTACCCGACTCTGTCAGCACTACACGCACATTGGCGCCAGCCGCTTTAAGCTTACGTACCAAATCCGGCGTTTTATAGGCTGCGATCCCGCCGCAAATACCTAACAGAATATTTTTATTGTTGAGTAGGTTCATTAATTTAATCTGGTGTTGATAGGTTCATTCTGCATCCCAAGCTCGATAGCCTAGCATAAATTAACAGGCTGAATTAGCGGTTATTTGCTAACTTTATTGATACTCGTTATCCGGTCAAGAAAAGGTTAGCAGTAGATAACACAACAGCAGGGAGAGCTATATAATGAAGATCACCGATTGGCCTGCCGCCGAACGTCCCCGTGAGAAACTGCTCGAAAGAGGTGCCAATGCCTTATCCGATGCGGAATTAGTTGCCATTTTTTTGCGCACCGGCATTGCCGGACTGAGTGCAGTTGAACTGTCCCGCTGTTTACTGAATCAATTTGGTAGTTTACGTGCCATGTTGGCTGCCGATCAGCAGACATTTTGCCAGCACAAGGGACTGGGTTCGGCTAAGTATGCTCAGTTGCAAGCCGTGTTGGAGATGTCACGCCGTTGTTTTGCCGAACAACTGCAAAAAGGGACGGCACTAACTAGCGCATCTCAAACCCGGAACTATTTGATCAGCCAATTACGGGATGAACCGAATGAAGTATTCGCGATGTTAATGCTCGATAGCCAACATCAGGTCATTGAATTCAAACCCGTATTTTACGGCACTATTGATGCTGCCGCCGTATATCCCAGAGTATTGGTTAAACTGGCACTGGATAAAAACGCCGCAGCGGTTATTTTGGCCCACAATCACCCCTCCGGGATTGCCGAACCCAGTCAGGCCGATAAACAAATTACCCGTCGTATTATTGATGCCATGACATTAGTGGATATTCGCGTGCTGGATCATTTTGTCATCGGTGATAGTAATGCCGTTTCATTTGCCGAACGAGGCTTAATCTAGCGCACATTCAAAGCTCACAAAAACGTCATTCTAACGTCATTAATCTGTCAATCATCTCTGCCTAAACTGCTGTCAATTTAGGCTGCCGACTGTATCCATATGAAAATTTCAGTGATTTTTACTACCTACAATTCACCCGACTGGTTAGAAAAAGTATTATGGGGATTCCACTACCAGAGTTATTCCGAGTTTGAAATTATCGTAGCCGATGACGGCTCCGGCAACGACACCCGACAGCGTATTAACCAGATGCGACTGACGACAGGCCGCGAAATCATTCATGTATGGCAACCGGATGAGGGATTTCAGAAAACCCGTATTTTAAACAAGGCCATTCAGGCCAGCAGCGGTGACTATCTGTTATTTACTGACGGAGATTGTATCCCTCGTCATGATTTTGTTGAAGTACACGTAAAACAAGCACAGAAAGGTTATTTCCTATCTGGTGGCTACTTCAAGCTACCAATGAATATCAGTTTAGCCATTGATAAACATGCTATTTCTAGCGGGGTTGTTTTTGAACCCGACTGGTTGCTGGAAAGAGGTTTGAAGAAATCCCATAAACTAATGAAATTAACTGCAACAGGATGGCAACAACAGTGGCTAAATAGATTAACACCGGCCAATGCCAGCTGGAATGGTCATAATGCATCCGGTTGGCGTAGCGATATAATCGCTGCAAACGGTTTTGACGAGAGAATGCAGTACGGCGGTGAAGATCGTGAATTGGGTGAACGTCTGTTTAACGCCGGACTTCAGTCAAAACAAATCCGTTACTCGGCAATCTGTTTACACCTTGATCATGCCAGAAGTTACGTTACACCAGAGATGCTACGATATAATCGGGAGATCAGACAATATACCCGTCAACAGCATCTAACCCATACGCCTTTTGGGATAGAGCAGGATCAACTACATTTCAGACATGCCGGATAAATAGTTAGTGATAGGAACATTTTGTTATTGATGGCTCGAATCTCGTTTTATTTGCGAGGAGTGGGTTGATACAATACCCGTAGTACTTATGTTTGATAGGTTCTACTATTAGCTTGTCATTAGTAACAAATATCGGATCAAACTACAGTTGTGGTATCAAGGAGTTAATTACACAGTGGTAACTAAGAAAGTTGATATTTTGTGAACAACCATTACAAGACATTGCTAATTAACCTCGCCCATTCAACTGACCGTCTGGCTCATTCCAGTGATAGCTTGAAAAAAATCGGAATTCAATTTGAGCGAATAGAAGCAGTCAACGGTCATACCTTTGTGGAAAGCGGCCCACTCCCTCATTACAATGTAAAATTGAACCATGATACCTATCATAAGAATCTTAATAACGGTGAGATAGGGTGCTATTTAAGTCATCGTAAAGCTTGGCAGAAAATAGTCGATGAGCAACTCAGTTTCGCTGTCATTCTGGAAGACGATTTTTCCTTGACTGGTGATTTAGCAAAAGCCATTGATATTGCTAAAAAGACTCATCGCAATTGGGATTATATTAAATTGGCTGGACATCGACGCTCACGCTATCCGATCCATAGCCAATCAATTGCAGATATGCAATTGGTGACATATAACAAATTGCCTTCGCAGACATGCGCACAACTCGTTAGCTTTTCCGGTGCCAAGAAGTTGTTGGCAAAATCTGAACAATTTGGAAGGCCTGTTGATGTAGATATTCAGCACTGGTGGGAAGCAGATCTGCAAGTATTTGGTTTATTACCTTACGTCATAGTCGCTAAAGAAGCTTTTGGTAGTGAGATTGATCGCATTGCTACTCGTCGAGAAGCATCGAAAAGACATTTTAAGAAAATTTGGTTACAGCTACGGTTCTGGTTAAAAAATAGCAAAGAAAATAAACGCAGAGTGAGAATGCTAAAGTCACGTTAACGACCAATATTAAAATGGAAAAAACTTGATCTGGCGGGGTGATTACTGTATAAAATGCGCCCTCTTGTCACTAGCGTGAAATTTGTCGACGCGTGCAGATGACGTGTTGAAGCAGTATTTAAGTAATTGGAGACAATAATGTCCAGAGTATGTCAAGTAACAGGTAAGCGTCCTGCGGTCGGTAACAACCGCTCACACGCCAGAAACGCGACTCGTCGCCGTTTTTTACCAAACCTGCAAAACCACCGTTTTTGGGTTGAAAGCGAAAATCGCTTTGTAAAATTGCGCCTTACCCCTAAAGGTATGCGTATTATCGATAAGAATGGCATTGATTCAGTATTAGCTGATATGCGTGCCCGCGGCGAGAAAATTTAAGGAATCCACCGATGCGTGATAAAATTAAATTGCTATCTACTGCTGGTACAGGCTTTTTCTATACCACAGACAAAAACAAACGTAATATGCCTGGCAAAATGGAGATCAAAAAGTTTGATCCTAAAATTCGTCAGCACGTTCTGTTCAAGGAAGCAAAAATCAAGTAATTGACTTGCTTTTTGTCTCCCGAGAAACCCGGTTTTTTAGCCGGGTTTTTTGCGTTTATGCCTTTTCTAAAATTCCCGTTACACTGTCTTCCTGATTTTGATTTGGAGCATGCCATGATTCGATTATCGCGACGGGGTTGGAACAATGTGCTGATTTTCGCCTGCTTGTTTATGATTCTGCTGTTTAGCACTTCAAACCGTATATTGTTGCAAAATGAAGAGCAGTCCCAAAGCCAATTATTGTTGCCTGAATCCAGTGAAATCATGGCGATTGATTACGGCACCCATAAAATCGAACGTATTGGTCGGGGCTGGCGATCAGTTCCGGTACTGGATATGGATGAAAGCCAACTCAACGATATCGCTAGTCACTGGCAACAGGCCATAGTTGCCAAACCGATGAGCGGCCAACTTGCACAGCCTTATATTGTAACTCTCTGGTTAGCCGGACAAGAGCAGGGTTCAGTTTATAAATTGCTTCCTCAAGGTAACGATATACTGGTTCAGCATCAGCAACAGCTGTATTTGTTAACTCAGCATTCGCTGTCTGACTTTATTCCTGAAGAGATTCAATAATGCCGGAATTACCTGAAGTAGAAGTGTCCAGACTGGGGATTAGCCCGCATCTGATTGGCCATCAAATCACCCAGATCATTATCCGTCAGCCCCAATTACGTTGGCCGGTGCCAATCGAAATTCAACAAGCGGTCGGGTTAACCATCAATAATATTCGTCGGCGAGCCAAATATTTACTGCTGGATACGGATAACGGCAGCATTATTCTGCATTTGGGTATGTCGGGTAAACTGCGGGTCATTGATGCTAAAACCCCACTACAAAAACACGATCACATTGATATTGTACTGGATAGCGGAGCCTGTTTACGCTTTAACGATCCGCGCCGCTTTGGCGCCTGTCTATGGCAGCCCCAAACCTCGAATGAGCAGGATAATGCCCTGCTAAAACATTTGGGGCCGGAGCCCTTGTCAGATGATTTTGATCAACAACGCTTGTTTAACCTATCGCGGGGAAAATCCGTTGCGGTCAAAAACTTTATTATGGATAACAAAGTGGTGGTAGGTGTGGGCAATATATACGCCAATGAAGCGCTGTTTTTTACTGGTATTGATCCACGTAAAGCAGCCGGAAAGGTTAGCAAAAAGAAATATCAGCAACTCACCGAGCAAATTAAAATCGTGTTGGCCAAAGCGATTCAACAAGGCGGCACTACATTAAAAGATTTTGCCCAGGCCGATGGCAAGCCCGGCTATTTTGCCCAGCAATTGCAGGTTTATGGCCGCAACGGGCAAAAATGTTATCAATGCTCAGCGCTGATTGAGTCAATTACTATCGGCCAGCGTAATAGCTTCTATTGTCCGGCTTGCCAGCGTTAATCGGCGAATTTAGCCTGCAATGCCGCCTCGATAATAGGATGACAAAAACCGCTGACATCCCCTTTATGTAGAGCGACCTCTTTCACTAACGTGGAAGAGATAAAGGCATTTTCTTCTGAAGGGGTTAAAAACACGCTTTCCAGTTCGGGGCTGAGACGACGATTCATATTGGCCAGCTGGAATTCATATTCAAAATCCGACACCGCGCGCAATCCACGGATCAGTACCGTTGCCTCACGCTGCTTGGCAAAATTAACCAGCAAGCCGGTAAAACCAACTACGTCTACATTATCCAGATGTGCAGTGACCTGCTGCGCCAGTGCTACCCGCTTCTCAAGACTGAACAACGGCTTTTTACTCGGGTTGGACGCTATCCCCACGGTAATATGAGCAAACATATTGGCCGCACGCTCGATTAAATCGATATGACCATTAGTAATGGGATCAAAAGTACCGGGATAAACCGCTTTGGTATGCATAGTCTTCTCGCCTGTTATTTTGCGCGCAAGCTTAACGTAGCATTACTAAAGTTTCCAGTAGCCCAAACGTTGACGAAATTTGAGGTTTCTTAAAAAATTTAACGGTTTTTTTGTTTTAAGCGGATATTGCCCTGCCAATACATTATCTATTGCAGTCACCACCCGGCTGGCTGACAAACCGTCCATATACGGATGTGTATCATCAATATAGTTAGTAATTTCGCGCATCAAACTGCCCGGGCGAGTTAACGCTGCTTTTATAGCCTGTTCCAATTCATTCACATCAGTAATGTTGAGCAAATATGGCTTAGGATCGATGTTATTAACCGTAACGACGGGTTTATTTTGGACAATAAACATGGTTAATGCAGAAGATGTATCACCGACCATAATATCGGCTTCTTGCAGTATCGGCAGCATATCGTCTGTTTCAACATAGACCAAATTATCACTTTGTATTTCCTGATACATGGAAATGACGTCGGGATCCGATTTAGGGTGCAATGATACAATCCATTTCCAGTTCATCGTTTCACTCAAACGTTTCACTTGCGGAAAGATATTTTTCGCCTGAGTCAAACGCTTACTGAATGTCGACCCCAGAAAAATAACTGGTCTATCATTTTGTGGCACTTCTTCATTGGGTAAAAATAATTTATCCAATGCAGGCCAACCTGTCTCAATTACATTAAAGTATTGGTATTCAGCTTGTAATGCTTTGAATTCCTTAGTGGTGCTTGGCCCTTGTGTGCAATACAGGTCAAAACATCCTCTAATTTTGAAATGATCGTTGTTGCCCTTTCTATCCACCTTACCTGCATCAAAACCGTGAAATACCGCGACCTTTAATCCCGGCAAAAAGCTTGGAATACTGTTTGCCGGAGCGAGCACGGCATCAGGCTGATAACTAAAAATTTGTTCTGCCGTTTCAATCAGTTCTTCATTTTGTTTGAGGTAGCTTCTGGTAACCTTATCGCCCTCAAAAAACCAACACACTCGATCACCCCTGGCGAGCAATATTTCCTGAATTGGGCGTAACATGGCAAAACTATAATTCTGCGAAATATAAAATAAGAATTTTTTCAACGATATTACCTAACCCATACAAGCTCTATAGGAGACGCTGTTAATTTATCTAGTGAGGAAAATAGCAAAATTTGATGTGTGTTTCATCGCACAATGAAATTAATATGAATAATATAATACATTTTTATTAAATGAACTGAGGGTTCTACTAAGAGGTATATCAATGAATCACATAAATTAACGCCTTTCTATCACTTTGTAATGTTAGAATAATCAACACATTTACCTATCATTTTTATTTGGACACGCTTCATCCTATGGATTTAGTTAAATATTGCCGACACTTCGTTATATTTTTTTTTAGCTTGCTCTTTTCGGCACAACCATTGTACGCCTCACCTTGGATAGGAACCACTGAGCCTCTACTATACCGAGATCTTCAAACATTGGTTGAACAAGGCTATCTTGACGTCGCATTAAGCAGTTTTCCGGTACCCTGGAAAGGGATTGATACTCAATTATCATCACTCGATATGGACCAATTAAGCTCCGAAGCACAAGTCGCCGTGAGACGTTTACAACATTATTTTAGCCAACAACAAAAAAATCAAACACAACGTTTCTTAAAGCTTTATGCGGCTAATGATAGAAGCCGTTTTACTGATTTTGCCGGTGAAAAAGGCAGTAAAGCTGCTTTTAGTGTGATCAGCGATACCACTATGGGGCGTTGGGCAGCTAAATTAGCGGTTAATCTTGAGCCTGGTGGCGAGAAAAACTTGGATCAGAGCTTTTTAGCCTACCAATTTGGAGACTGGAATCTGCGCTTTGGGGCAATAGATCAATGGTGGGGACCAGGTAACGCCAGCAGCCTGATTTTATCTACCAATGCAAGACCGGTAACTTCCATCGCGTTGTCGCGCTCGCAAGCTACCGTTTCAGAAAATTCATGGCTTAGTTTTTTAGGCCCTTGGTATTTTACCGCGCAGATTGGTCAAACTGGCGATGATCGCGTTGTTAATAATACGCGCTTATGGGCTAGCAGGTTCAACTTTCAGCCGCTTTCAGGTTTAGAAATTGGCTTGTCCTGGACAGCGATGTGGGGCGGGGATGGCCAAGGGAACAGTTTCAGTGATTTGTTTAAGGTATTAACCTTTCGAGCAGAGTGCGCTAACAACGCCAGTCAATGTGACGACAGTTTAGACACTAAAGCCGGAAATCAACTCGCTGGCTACGATATTCGCTACAGTTTTCAACTGCTAAATCAGCCTTTTAGTTTGTATGCTCAACAAATTGGAGAAGATGCCGTTGATTATTACAAAATAACCGATAAAGCTTTATTGATAGGTATGTCGACTCATTTATGGGGGAATCGAGTGTTCCTCGAAAATGCAGATACCAACGTCGTGTGCGGTGGTTCAGAATCAACCATTACCAATTGTTATTATGAACACAGCCTCTACCAGTCTGGGTATCGTCATTATGGCCGAGCTATCGGTAGCACTTTCGATAGTGATGCTAACGTAACGTCAATCGGCATAAGTCAGCATTTCCCAGAAGGTGGGGCTTATGCTGTCACTGCACATTATGCAGACTTAAATAAAGATGGTGTGCGCCCCTCTCCGTTATTAGCAGGTCAGCAGGAAAAACTGATTCAATTAAATGGTTATTATCAATTTCCAATCAACAATTGGCTAATAAAAGTCGGGACAACGATTACCGGTAGTGAGATCGATCTACAGCCCCGTAAATGGGATTCAGTCTTTTACGCCCAGTTTGATTATTATCTATAGCAAGTATAACTGTGATTAAGAAGTTCATGCTCTCTCAAATTAGATAGTAACGATTTTCAGGTTGCCTAAACTAGTTGCAGGGCGTTATTAACTATATCAATTAACGATTATATCCTGCTAACAACCCATCCCAATCTGACTGTTGCCAGTAAAAAGAAGATTGCCGCTGTTTTTCTTTGTGTAGAGAACGTAATAATCTGTCCAGATTTTGCTGTTTCCATTTTTGGCCGCCTTTGCGTCGGCACTTGTCGAAGTCAATGATCCAGATTTTATCCTGTTGATCCAGCATCAAATTGTGAATATTTAAATCATGATGAAATATCTGCTGATCATGCAACTGGCGAATCGTGCGACCAATGCTAATCCATTGGTTTTCCGTCAACGCTCGCTCGGATAAGGCCTGAAACACATCAACACTGGCAGGAATTCGCAAGGTGATCAAATCGGCCCGATAAGCTAAGCCGCTACGTTCGATTAATGCGGCCACCGGCACCGGGGCAGGTAATTGGTCTTGCTGCATATCTGCCAGTAAATAAAATTCCTGCCAGGCACGGGTGTGCTCCAATCCGGTAAAAAAGTACTGATCCTGCAACAGCTTACCAATTAACCCACCACGCCGGTAATGGCGTAATACCATGTCCAGTTGCTGATAACGGAAAAAATACGTCGTGCCGCGTCCTTTGGCTCCTCCGCTCAACAGACCCTGCGTACGCCAGTATTGCGGATCAAACAGCGCTTTGTCCGGATTGGGCAACAATTGTGCGTCAAACAGAATGGTTATCCCATCTTGATTAATGTTGTGAAAGTCAGGCATACCATTCCGGGTCTCGATTAAACAAAGATCTATTTCTCGACAGGCATGTAGTTGAAAGATAAACACACCGGTTAACTTGTGATAGATTTCACATTGTAATCAAATCATCAAAATATTCAGCGGTTTATCCGTTTAAGTGTGCAAAATTAGTGAAAAAAATATGCCTTCTACGTCTCTCTGCTATCGGTGATGTTTGCCATGCTGTTGCCATGGTAGCCCGAATTCAGCAGCATTGGCCACAGATCGAGCTTACCTGGATTATCGGTAAAATTGAGTACCAACTGGTCGGCGATATGCCCGGCATCCGCTTTGTGGTATTCGATAAAAGCCTTGGCCGTCAGGCCTATCAAAAATTGGCTGAAGATCTCAAGGGCGAAACCTTTGACAGTTTGCTGGTGATGCAGGTTGCGCTGCGCGCTAATTTGGCTGCGGCAAAGATTAAGGCTAAACAAAAAATCGGCTTTGACTGGCAGCGCAGTAAAGAACTGCATTGGTTGTTTACCAATAAACGCATTACTGCACAAAAACACGCCCATGTACTGGACGGCTTTATGGCGTTTGCCGACGCATTGCAAGTACCACCAGTAACACAACCCGTTTGGCCCATTCCTGTTGCGAACGAGGATCAAGACTGGGCCGAGCAACAAGCCGACAGACTCGGAGAGTTTGTGATTATGAGTCCGGCAGCCAGTAAAGCGGAACGTAACTGGTTACCGGAGCGTTACGCTCAAGCCGCCGAATATCTGGTAAGTAAAGGTAAAAAAGTCATTTTATGTGGCGGCCCCGGCAAACTCGACCAACAAACCAGTCAGGCTATTTTGACTCACACTGACTGTTTCGCTGCCAACCTGGTGGGTCAAACTTCCCTTAAACAGTTATATGCCCTAATAGGTAAGGCGCAACTAGTCATAGCACCGGACACAGGCCCGACTCATATGGCAACCGCCGCCGGTACCCCGGTTATCGGTTTGTATGCACACAGTAATCCACGCCGCACCGGCCCTTACCTAGATCAGCAACGAATTGTATCGGTTTATGATCAGGTTATTGAACAACAAAAGGGCAAACCCTGGACGCAGTTGCCATGGGGTGCCAGAGCCAAAGGTGAAGATCTAATGGCGCAAATCAGTCTTGAGGCGGTTATCGACAAAATTGATCAATGGCTGGCCAAAGGCTGATCTCGCAACATTTCCAAACTGCGGGAAACCGCTCCATTATTGTCGATAACAACTTGATGAGCGCGTTGTCCCCAAGCTTGGCGGTCGTCACTGCGTTGCAGCCAGTCACGAGCAGCAGCAGCGAGTTCAGCTGAACTATTAATTACTTTCATGCCGTTTTGTTGTACCAATAACGCGCATATTTCCGGGTTATTGTACTGGCTTGTTCCCATTAATATGGGCACTGTCCAAATTGCAGCTTCCAAGGGATTATGCCCGCCTCGCGGCGCAATGGACCCGCCTATAAAGGCGACGTCGGCAACACCATATAAATACTTCAGAATCCCCATACTATCGGCCAAAAATATATCACTTTCAGCACTGCTCGGTTGTTGTAATGAAGCTCGTGCAACATTCCAGCCTTCTCGTTGGCACAGTTGAAAAACAGGTTCAAAGCGCTGTGGATGACGAGGTACCAAAACTAACAATAAGTCCGCTATTGATACTTTAAGCTGCCGGTAGACGTCCAGAATAATTTGTTCCTCCGGATCATGTGTGCTCCCCGCAATCAGAATTGGCCGATGTGCCAAATTAAACTGTCGGACGAGTTGTTGACTGCGATCACGATCTGCGTCGCTTAACTGCAAATCAAATTTAATATTGCCGGTTAGATGGAGTTTATTCGCGTCGATACCCGTTTTCAGGTAGTTGTTATAGTCTCGCCGCCCTTGTGCACCGACATAACGCAGCGAATTAATCATCGGCTGGAATAACCAGCGAAAACGAAGCATTGTTTGCCGACTTTTATCGGTCATTCTGGCGTTAAGAATATATACCGGAACATGATTACGTTCGCACTGGTGCAATAAATTAGGCCACAACTCAACCTCGGTAATAATTAACTTTTGCGGTTTTAGCTGCTTTAACAGTCTTGCCATGCCCCAGGGTAAATCGACGGGTAAATAATAGTGATTGATCTTGTCACCAAACAGCTGCTTGACTCGCTGGCCTCCGGTAGCCGATGCGGTGGTCACTGAAATAGATAATTCAGGGTGTTGTTCGAGTAGCACACTAATTAAGCGCGATGCCGCCACGACTTCACCCACTGAGGCACAGTGAAATAACCAGCCACCAGATTGACGGGGCTTTCCTAAACCGAGACGCTGCCAGAATTCGTTATCTTTGGCGATGCCTGATGCCAATTTTTGGCGCCACAACCACCAGCCTAGCAGGGGTAACAGCAAAATAATCAACAAGGTATAAAACCAACGAGCAAAAGTATATTTGAAATTTACTGGCATAGGGGCATTAACTGAATTTTTTGCACATTCATCATTTTCACTGTTTCATCGTAGTCCCGCTCATTATAATATGAAGCTTCTATACTAAATACTAAAACATAAGGGTCTGTTTATCTTGCATATTTTCCACTGTTGAGGAATTTTCAGACTCAACCCAAAGGGCTGGGGCTATTTTTCCTTCTCACTGCGTTATCAAACGCTTAAAGAGAACCACTATTCGCGCATTTTCTGCCTTGTGGGAAGAAAAAATAGCCGCCAGCAGTGGCGAATATGCAAAATAAACAAACCCTCACTATTATAAGTAGTTACCACTAAAAAGAGGTATCAATGTGCTGATAAGGGCACCACGGAAGATAATAGTTTTATTAGGGATGCTGCTGTTAAGTCGCCCTTTTGCAGGTTACCCGCAATCTTCTGAACAGGTGTATGTTGGCGTTAATTCTTCCGTTTCTGTCAAACAACTTTCTCCTGCACAGCTACGCAGAATTTTTACGATGCGCCAAAACAGCTGGCCAAATGGTGACCCTATCACTGTTTTTGTCTTAGACACCAACAATCCGTACCACCAATATTTTTCAAAATCCGTTCTGGATCTGTTCCCTTACCAACTCGAGCGGCTCTGGAACAAGTTGGTGTACTCCGGACAAGGTGAACGACCAATTAAAGTGGATAATATGACTGAAATGCAAGATAAAGTAAGCCAGACTCAAGGCTCCATAGGCTACTTTCCGATACAGGACAAGTTGTCCAACATTCATTTAATTAACGTCAAGGAAGACGAGTGAACGCAATGAAATATACCTATCAAGTTGTGTTGGCCATCCTGATCGCCATTTATTCCAGTCATCTAGTGGCAGATGACTTTAATTGGCATGGATTTGTTGCCCAAGGGGCTATACAAGCCAAAAACAGTAATTTTATCAATCAGAACGGAGAGACCTCTTTTGAACTGACGGAAGCGGGAATCAACGGCTCTTACCAGTTTAATAACAAGTTGAGATTATCCGGTCAGGCCGTTTACCTGAACGGTGGCAATCGTTATTCCGACGGCGTGCGGCTGGATTACCTATTTCTAGACTGGTCAATTGTATCCAGTCTGGATTGGCAGCTGAATGCTCATATTGGCCGGTTCAAAAATTATCACTGGTTATATTCTGCCACCCGGGATGTACCACATACCCGTCCTTCAATCATTTTACCCCAATCGATTTACTTTGATGTGTTCAGGGATATTGCTCTGGGCACCGACGGCATCGCGTTGCGCGCAAGCATTAACAGCGATATTGGTGAATGGGACATTGATTGGGGTTATGGCAACACACCTATAGGTAAATCACAAACACAGAACCTGTTTAGCCAACAGGCAAATGGTGATATGGATTTAAAATTCGATCATAAACTCAGCGCCTATTTCCGCCCTAAAGAAACCAATCTTCAAATGGGCATCAGCCTGCTCGATTCGGAATTTGAATACGTGCAGGGCCAGCAGGACATGTTACAAGACGGTAAAGCCAGCGTACAACGAGTGATCTTTAACTTAAAATATGGTGCAAAGAACTGGGATCTGGTGGCGGAAATCATGCAGGAACGAGTCGAGTATGAAGACATTGTTTATCCCGGTTTTCATAATGATACGAAGTCTCAGGGGGGCTATCTGCAAACAACCTACCACCTGAATGAAAACTGGGACACTTATGTCCGTCTGGATCTTTTTGATCTGGACAAAAATGACCGTAACGGACAACAGCGCTGGCGACAAAGTAACGGCGCGATCCCTAATTATTTTGGCTATATGGATACTGCAACGTTCGGCGGAGCCTGGAATATTGATCAGCAATGGAAATTGGCTCTGGAGTTTCATCGGGTAAAAGGACGAGGCCGTCTGGCTCCTGTATTGGTTCCTGATTTGCTTAACAACAAAGGCGAATACTGGAACATGTGGGCAGCTCAGTTAATGTACTGGTTTTAGCCATGCGCCTGTTTCTTAGCCTACCCTGGAAAATTTTAGGACTGTTATCGGCTTTCTTCTTACTGGTCAGTGTGCTTATTACCAATAGTTGGATCAATAAAAACGATCAGGATTTCTTGGCCTTACAAAAACAGTTGAGAGATCAGGATCAAAGACAACTGCAGGTGATAGATGAATTACTGCGTAACCGTGTTGAATCCTGGTTTGAGGCCTTTGTTCATTTTCAAAAAAATTACGGAAATAATATCGAAGCGAGTGCTTTTTTTTTAGGAAACGAATATGAGTTCCTGCAATTACATTGGCAAATCAATAATCTATGGCTATTCGACAGCCAGCAAAAGTTATACTTTTCGTCAAACCCGCAAGTACCCGGGGAACTGCTTAGCGATGTGATGCAAACCTTCCAACAGCAGCGTTCTCAGGCCAATGTTCGCTGCCATCCTGTATGTGAGCAATTTTTTTCCATTCCTCTGCTACTCAACCAGGGTGAAATTGCTGTACTGGCAGTCAGTAATTCCTTACAGGAAACCTTGGCGGCATTAAATCGGGCCACCGGAGCAGATATGGCAGTACTGAAGATGGCAGGAGGCCAATGGTCCGAAACACCAGCCAAGACGTTGAAAATACAACCTCCGCTTGCCAGTACTCAGCAACAACTGATTGACAGTTTATTCACCCGAATGAAGTCCGATACCAGCGTTGCTGACGTGATCCGGCAAGGCATCAGAATAGAAAACAATCAGCACGCTTTTCTGATCAATATGTTGCCTCTGGAAAAATCTGTTCAGAGCAGTCATTTTCTGATTTTTATTCACGATATCACCGAGTCCAGCCAACTGCATATCGCCTTTCAAACTAAAATTTTATGGGTGTCCGTTACTGTCATCTGTCTATCCTTTATCGCTTTTTTTGTACTCACCCAACGTTTGCAGCGCCGCTTATTATCCATCACCCGCAGCTTGCCGTTGCTCGCCGAAAAACGTTACAGTGAATTCCGCCAACATCAATATATCAGCAGCTACCTGTTTGCCGATGAAATAGACAATTTGCAGGAATCGGCAACGTTGCTCAGCACGGAACTGGAGTCACTGGATAACCAAATTGAGCACAATACAAGGGAACTGGAAAATATTGCCATGTACGACCGGCTATGTGGTCTTCCCAATCGCAATATGCTCAATCACCTGCTTAAGGCAGCTATCGCGGGACTCGCACGGAACAACAAACAACTGGCCGTCATGTTTCTGGATTTTGACAACTTTCGCAAAATAAATGACAGCCACGGACACAACATTGGTGATTCGTTTCTGATAGAAGCCGCCCGCCGTATAAAAGAAACTATCAGAGACAGTGATTTTGCTTGCCGTTTCGGTGGTGATGAATTTGTGGTGGTATTGCAACATCAGGAATCACAGCAAGGCGTCACTCAAGTTGCAGACAAACTTCTGAAGCGCTTTCACAAACCTTTACATATTGTGGGCCAGCGATTTTATGTGACAACCAGTATTGGCATCGTTATTACCGACAATCCCCAGGAACAGGTTGAGGATCTGATTCGTCAGGCCGATATGGCGATGTATACATCCAAGGATCTCGGTGGCGATCGTTACAGCCTGTTCACCCCCGAAATGTATCAACGTGTCATCGGCCGCGTTCAAATAGAAAATGAAATGCGTGAGGCCATAGACAACAATGAAATCTGTTTTGCATTACAACCTCAAATTGAAATTAGTACCGGTAAACTGGTTGGCTTTGAAGCGCTGATTCGTTGGCGTCATCCCCAAAAGGGCCTCATCCCTCCTGATGAATTTATCCCCGTACTGGAAAACTCGGAAAACATGATCCAGCTCGGTTACTGGGGACTCAAGCGAGCCTTTACCATTCTGTCCACCATGGAGGAGTTAGGTTTCAAAAATCAACGCATTGCGGTCAACCTGTCTGCGGTGCAATTACTGGATCCCAATTTATTACCCTTTCTCAAGCAGCAACTAATAGATTTTAATCGCGACGGATCACAAATTGAGCTGGAACTGACCGAACGCACCGTGGTCGCTGATATTGACACTACACTCAGCATTATGGCGCAATTAAAACAGTTAGGATTCACATTTTCCATTGATGACTTTGGGACCGGTTATTCTTCACTTGCTTACCTGAAACAAATGCCGGTTAATATCATTAAAATTGACCGCAGCTTTGTATCCGGGATGACGGAGAATCGCGCTGATATGCAAATTGTCTCTTCCACTATCGCGATGGTACAAAAGCTGGGCATGAAAGTGGTCGCGGAAGGAGTTGAAACGACCGCCCAACTCAGAATGTTGCAAGACATGCAGTGTGAAATTGGCCAAGGTTACTTTATCTCCAAACCTATTATGGAGTATGAGTTGTACGATCTGTTACCTGAGAAAATTAAAAATGGTATCTGGAACAATATGGACAAGCTATAAATCAGGCCCTGTTGTACAAATTACCTGACGGACAGTCTGTTCGGCCATCATTACCTTTACCGCTTAATTCCATTAGAATAGCGCGCAAATATTGCCAGCGAGACAAATAACATGAAAGCCGATTTTTATTCCCAGATTCAGCAACAAATCAGCGACACCCGACAGCAGGGTTTATACAAAAACGAACGTATCATCGTTACCCAGCAACAGGCTGATATCGGCATTGATTCAGGTGAGCATGTTTTAAATTTCTGTGCCAATAACTATTTGGGGCTAGCTAATCATCCGGTGTTAATTAACGCCGCCAAACAAGGTCTGGACAGTCATGGTTTCGGCATGGCTTCTGTACGGTTTATTTGTGGGACCCAGGATATCCATAAAACACTGGAACAGAAGCTGAGTACTTTTTTGGGCATGCAAGATACCATCCTATATTCTTCCTGTTTCGACGCCAATGCCGGATTATTTGAGACTCTGTTGGGCCCCGAGGATGCAATTATTTCCGATGCATTAAATCATGCCAGTATTATTGACGGCGTGCGCCTATGCAAAGCCAAACGTTATCGTTATGCCAATAATAATATGCAGGAACTGGAACAGCAGCTAATCCAGGCCAAAGCAGATGATGCGCGCCATATTCTGATCGCCACCGACGGTGTCTTCTCAATGGATGGCGTGATTGCCAATCTGCAAGGCATTTGTGATTTGGCCGATAAATATGATGCGCTGGTCATGGTAGATGATTCTCATGCCGTCGGCTTTATTGGTGAGAATGGTCGCGGTAGTCATGAATACTGTGGCGTAATGGATCGCGTTGATATTATCACCGGAACTCTGGGTAAAGCGATGGGCGGAGCTTCTGGCGGTTATACTTCGGCCCGCAAGGAAGTGATCGACTGGTTACGTCAACGCTCACGCCCTTATCTGTTTTCCAACTCACTGGCACCGGCGATTGTGTCTGCTTCCATTGAAGTGATTGACCTGCTCGCTCAAGGTAACGAACTGCGTCAACAATTGCAGCAAAACAGTGGCTATTTCCGTCAACGCATGAATGATGCCGGTTTTGAACTCGGTGGTGCCGATCATGCGATTATTCCCGTGATGCTGGGTGACGCCAAACTGGCCGGTCAGATGGCCGACAAAATGTTGCAACGGGGAATTTATGTGGTCGGCTTCTCGTTTCCGGTAGTACCGCAAAATAAAGCCCGCATCCGCACACAAATGTCGGCATCTCATACCAAAGAGCAACTCGATCGTGCTATTGATGCCTTTATTGAAGTGGGCAAAGAGTTAGGAGTCGTCGCATGAAAGCGCTAAGTAAACTCAAAGCCGAAAAGGGTATATGGTTAACCGAGGTTGAACAGCCAGAAGTCGGTCATAATGATCTGTTAATAAAAATCCGTAAAACTGCCATTTGTGGTACTGACATGCACATTTACCATTGGGATGAATGGTCACAAAAAACCATTCCGGTACCCATGGTAGTGGGTCACGAATATGTGGGTGAAGTAGTCGATATGGGTCAGGAAGTTCGCGGATTTGCCGTTGGTGACAGGGTATCCGGCGAAGGTCACATTACCTGCGGGCACTGTCGTAACTGTCGTGCCGGGCGCCGCCATTTATGCCGCAACACCGTAGGAGTTGGAGTCAATCGGGCGGGTGCTTTCGCCGAATATCTGGTTATTCCGGCGTTTAATGCCTTTAAGATCCCGCACAATATCAGCGATGACCTGGCCTCAATCTTTGACCCTTTCGGTAACGCAGTACATACCGCTCTGTCCTTCGATCTAGTCGGAGAAGACGTGCTGATTACCGGAGCAGGACCGATTGGCATTATGGCAGCAGCTGTCGCCCGCCATGTTGGCGCCCGCCATGTGGTTATAACGGATGTAAATGATTATCGGCTGGATCTGGCCAAAAAAATGGGCGCATCCCGGGCGGTAAACGTCAGCCGAGACAATCTCACTAACGTGATGAAGGATCTGGGTATGACCGAAGGCTTTGATATCGGACTGGAAATGTCCGGTGTGCCTTCTGCATTTAATGATATGCTGGCCAAAATGAACAATGGCGGCAAAATTGCCATGTTAGGCATTCCCCCCGGAGATATGGCAATTGACTGGAATCAGGTTATTTTCAAGGGACTAGTCATTAAAGGCATTTATGGGCGTGAAATGTTTGAAACCTGGTATAAAATGGCTAGCCTGATCCAGGGTGGGCTGGATTTATCACCTATCATCACCCATAAAATGCCGGTAGCTGATTTCCAGCAGGGATTCGAAACCATGGCTTCAGGCCAATCGGGTAAAGTTATTTTGGAGTGGTAATGGAGCAGTTTGCACATATTTCGGTCACCGAAACACAGCAAAAGTTAGCTGAAGGTCATGTAAAATTGGTGGATATTCGCGACGAACAAGCTTTTGCAGCTGGTCATATTGAAGGCGCCTGGCATTTAACCAATGGCAGCCTGAACCAGTTTATGGCCGAAAACGAATTTGATACGCCGGTAATAGTTTGTTGCTACCACGGCGTCAGCAGCCAACAGGCAGCCCAGTATCTGATTCATCAAGGTTTTGACGAAGTCTATAGCATGGACGGCGGCTTCGAAGCATGGCGCAATCTTTACCCCTACGAAACAAGCAACGATGCTGATTAATTTCGGACATGAATCCCATGCCCGGTTGCTATGCAACTACTTGCAATCTGAAGGTTTAAGTGTCGCTTATCGTTATCAGGCCGGGGAATACCCCCATGGCATTATCTTGCTCGATGCATCCCAGCAGGATAAAGCCAACCGCCTGATCCAGGCATTTTTAAACAATCCGCAAGATAAAAAATATCAGCAATCTGCCTGGCAATCCGGTGCCGCTGTGAAGATGCGTACCCAGGTTGATCTGTCCCCTCAACGGGCGATACAGTTTTGTCGACAGGCACCTTTTACCTCAATCATTCTGGCGCTTTGTAGCCTGTTTTATATTACCGCAAGTCTGGGATGGTTTATGCAGGTCAACAACTTTCTGGCCTTTCAACCTATACCGATACTTATCGAAACCCACCAATGGTGGCGGTTGTTTAGCCCGACACTGCTGCATTTTTCCATTCTGCATATCGTGTTTAATTTACTATGGTGGGGAATGCTCGGCCAAAAAATTGAACAACGTTTTGGTAGTCTGGCGCTGTTTATCCTGTATTTCTTTAGTGGCATCATTTCCAACTATGGCCAGTTTCTTGCCAGCGGCATTCATTTTGGCGGGTTATCCGGAGTGGTTTATGCAGTGCTTGGCTTTGTCTGGTGGATTGGCTGGTTACGGCCGGACTGGAAATTAGGTCTGCCTAATTCGATTGTCGGCTTTATGCTGGTATGGTTGGTGATTGGCTATGCCGACGTGCTATGGGTCAGTATGGCTAATACTGCCCACACATTGGGGTTAATTTGCGGTTGCGCCATGGCATGGTTGGTGAGCTTGCTAAAAACGCGACCTCGCACCGAACCGCAGAAAAAGTCCTGAAGGTTATCCCTGATACAGATACTTGGTAAAGATAATATCTTTAATCATCTCTGAACCCGTTTCTTTTTTAAGTTGCTCACGAAGAGTACTCAAGCAGATCTGGCGAATTTCTTCGCGTCCCGTCAGCGACTTGATTTTATCCGCAGGCTGGCGACCAAAAATATCAATGGTCAATGATCGTAACAACGGCGCATGATGAGTAACAGAATCCAGATAAGCTGCGTCTTCTAGCATCAACTCAACCGATACCCGGATATAGCCCAAATCACGGTTACTGGCGCCAATATAGTTGGTGACGATATCCGGCTCCAGACCGAAATAGGCATATTCAGCCTTCGCGCTGAAGGTCTGTAAAACCAGAAAGATTAAAATAACTACGCGATGAAACTTAAACTTTGTCATGTTTTCCCCTAACTGGCTCCGAGCCAATGCAAATAAAATGGTATCACCATTACACAGAATGATTAACAGAATACTTTAGTGTGCCGTGTTGAATTGCTATGATCAGGACTTCTTCACTCGCTGCCGTATCTGTTTTGACAAATCAATCCTTGTTTCCAATAAATTGTGTTCCCCAATGGTTTTCGGCTGCACAAATGAAAATTTCAGATCCGGTGCTGAAAAACTGGTTGCTGGATACCGGCTCACTCACCGAGCGCCTGCAGGCAAACAGTCGCCATTTTACTGTACAACTTCTCGGTCAGGCCGAAATCGCTGTAACCGCAGAGGAACATCAAAGTCTGGGGTTTGAACAACACAATCCGGTGATTCGAGAGGTATTGTTACGGGGCGATAACCAAAATTGGGTTTATGCCCGCACATTGATACCACGTAAGTTGTGCGAGGACGGCGTCAACCAGCTTGCCGAATTAGGTGAGCAACCACTTGGCAAAGTGATTTTCAATGATAGCCGGTTTGTGCGCCAACCTTTTGAGATTTGTCATTTACAGGGGCACTCCGTGTTGCATCAACAATTAGCCATAAATAACGATGTTGCTTTATGGGGCAGACGCTCTGTGTTTACTTATCAGGATTATAAACTGATGGTAGCAGAGATTTTTTTACCCAATGCCCCTGCTTACAAAAATCGGGAATTCTGACCATGCAATCAGCCGTAACTAAGCTAGACGCCTATTTCAGACTTATGCGTATGGATAAACCCATTGGCACATTTTTGTTACTTTGGCCGACTCTGTGGGCCGTCTGGATCGCAGCCAATGGACAACCTTCGCTCAAGATAATATTTATTTTTGTGGCGGGAGTGGTGGTAATGCGCGCCGCTGGCTGCGTTATCAATGACTTTGCTGATCGCAAAATTGATGGCGATGTCAAACGTACGGCCCATCGTCCGATTGTCAGTGGTGAAGTCTCACCAACCCAGGCAATGTTGTTGTTTATCGGACTCTGCCTGATAGCTCTACTGTTAGTACTGCAACTGAACCGACAAACATTCTGGTTATCTTTCGGTGCTGTTGCACTGGCCGCCAGTTATCCATTTACCAAGCGCATTACTAATCTGCCTCAGGTTGTTTTAGGCGCTGCGTTTAGCTGGGGAATTCCGATGGCATTTATGGCCACCAATGGTCAAATTTCCCAAGTGGCGTGGTGGTTGTTCGCCGCCAACCTGATTTGGACAGTGGCCTACGATACCCAATATGCGATGGTCGACCGTGACGATGATCTCAGGATTGGCGTAAAATCCACTGCCATACTGTTTGGTCAGCAGGATATTGCGATTATCAGTTTGCTACAACTTTTAACCGTAGCCGCGCTGCTAAGGGTGGGAATGGGTTTAGGATTTAACTGGCCTTACTATGCGGGGCTAGCCATAGCCTGCAGTTTGTTTATTTATCAGTATCAACTTATCCGTTATCGCCAAAGAGACAATTGTTTTAAGGCGTTTTTGAACAATCACTACGTCGGATTGGCGATTGCCATAGGGCTAGCAACCCAGTACCTAGTCTGACTCTTGCTAATCAACGTTATACCAGAGCTCTTTCCGATCAAGAGGGGTTTGCTCCGACATCATTGGGTTAGACAAGTTAATGATTTTGCGTTGACCCAAATTGGCGTTCTCCAGAGTCGTAGCAAAATACTTATAGAACAACTCGTCAAATAACCCGTTAGCAATGGCTTTATTCAAACCTCTTTCAATAACCTCATGTAATCTCTGGTTATCGTTTCTTACAAACAAATACTCTGCAGCCGGGTACTTTAGTGCGAAGGTAGGATCAATCACAATGGCGTCATACTGTTTGAGGCCATATTCATGCCATATTTCAATCACCGAACGTGGAAAATAGTCAACTCGCTTTAGACTGACCATCTGCAGCAGGCCAGCTGTTGTCGTGGCGCGAAATATTTTAAAACCATTACTTTCCAGCACCTGGGTATCAGGCCAATCCCGTCCTTGACCCGCGGTTAACTTTTGTAAATCCTGTTTGCCCTGCAGTGCTGAAAAACGCTGCACATTATCTTGATGCACGAACATCAGGCGCCACCCAATTAAACCTTTAAACAAGGGGATGCGGATTGGCTTTACCAACTGCTCCCGTTCCTTGCTAGTTGCCATCCAGTGCACGTCATAGACGCCTTGCTGGATCAAACTGATGCTACGACTTTGCGGCACAGTCGGAATAGGGACAGGCTGCAACTGGTAAGCAATGCCTGATTGCTGCAGCGCAAGCTCCAAAATCTCTTTGAAGTACTGCCCTTGCAGACGATAAATAGGGTTATCACTATTGACCGGATATTTAACAAGCTGGACTTCTTGCCCGGGCGTCTCACTGGCCGAGGCAACGCAGCAAAACAGACAAAAAATTAAACTGCAAATGCGTTTCATCCATTTAGTACCGGTTAACGGCCACTGACGTACCCCGGATATATTTGATAACAACAATCCGACCTCTAGCAAAAAGCAAAATTTCGTAACCAATTTAATACGCTTCGTTAACAAGATAGTCAACCGTCTCAAGCCTAACCGGTATTTTTTCCATAAATGATCGATAATGGCTGTTTATAGCCGGTAAATTGACGTAAATTAACGGGTTAAAAATAACCACTATCTAGAGATCCCAGCTTTGCAAAAGCGCAGTCACATCACCGGTATAGAATACGCTAAATCCAGCTTTAAAAACGTATCTCTGGTACTGCTAGTTGCTCTGTTGCTGTTAAGTCCACTGACCAAGGCCAAGCCTTTGTTACGCTCATCAGTATCACCGGAATTCAGCCAGGGTTTACATGCCAAATACCTGCAACTGATTGCCGATAAAATGGAGATGAAGCTGGATTTGTATCCCATGCCGTTTGCAAGACGGGTTGTAGCGCTAAAAAGTGGCCAGATCGATCTTATGGTCGGGATGCAACGTGAATCGAATATACAGGATGAAGTCATTTATATTTATCCCAGCTACGAAAAGCTGCGGCATACCTTTTTTGTACTCAAGGAACAACAGCATCAACTCAAGCAGTTCGAAGATCTGCAGCAGATGACCATAGGTGTCACCATCCACGCCAAATACTACCAGCGTTTTAACCAGCAAGCCGATCTGGCCTTGATTGCAGTGTCTTCACTGCGGCAAAAAATCGACCTGCTGATGAAGGGCCGGATTGATTCATTTATCCATTATCAGGAAAGTACTATTCCGGTGCTAAAAAGCATGGCTCTGGATGGAGAGATTGTGAAGTCTGACTACCAACCAACGGAATATCATCCGTATTACGTCACTATCAGTGAAAAAAGTGTTTTATTCCCTTTAAAAGCGAAATTATCCACCGTGATCCGCACAGCCACGGAAAACGGTGAATTTGCCCGTATCCGTCAGGAACATTACCGTTAAAATTCTGGTGGCTGTTTCTAAGACGTATGAGTTGTGCAGGCACACTGAAAAATCAGCAGAGCTTATTAACTGTGTTTGATATTTTGCGCAACATCCGCCACTAGCCAACCACTGATCTCGTTCAATAACCAACGACTTTGTTCTGTATGTGCCAACATCCCTTCATCATCGGTATGCAACAGTTTCATTTCTCGCATCGCGTTGAGCAGCGCGCCAATCACATTCTTGTCGTAAAACTCGGGGGCCGTAACCCCATGCAGCGTGGCCAGTCTCTCCGCCAAACGAATACTCTGTTTTTCTAATTCGGAACGACTGAACTTATCGCCTTTGGCAGCCAACGTCAGCACTATGGCATAACGTTGCAAGGTTTCCTGAATACAACGGTTAAGCATCATCAATGAGAAGAACGCCTGACTGTCACGCTGCGCCGCAATCACCTTGTCGTTATCCTCAACCAGTAATCCGACCGATAACATTGACTCAACAGTGTCGTTACACAGCTGTTGTGCCTGAGACTGACTCAGATAGATAAACAGCTCCTTTTTCAGCAATGGAAACAACAGGGCAATGCGCTCGACTATCTGTGTTTTCTGCATGCCATTGTTGGCAATCACCATCGCCGCTATTAACCCCGGGATCACAAACAGATGCAAAATATTATTGCGATAATAGGTCATTGCAATGGCCGCCGGCGCACTCAGTGAAATAATTCGCCCGAAGCTGTCTTGCTGAACAGTAAATTTATTCAGTTTCAGTGTCTGCTGCAGTAATGAGGACGCGGGCTGCTCCGGTAATGTAACCAGCTGGCTATAAGGTGCGTGCTGGAGCAATGCCAGATAATCAGTCAGGCAACGCTGCAATTCGGCCTCTGTTAATGCATGTTTATCCGCCGCCAACAAACACAGGGAAGTTAAATTCATGCCGTTGACCGCCGTTGCCTGATTAATCCGCTGCATAACGTCAGTCGCCAGTTTGTTCACCATCGGAGTTAACCAGCTTGGCTTCTTGTCCGGATTCTGTTGTACTTCATGGCGCCAGTCAGGTTGGCATTTATCCATAAACTGGCCCAGATTGATCGGATCACCAAAATTCAAATATCCGGTACCGTAGTTTTTCAACTTGCGAATAGCCGAAAAAATTTGCCAGAAAGACTCTTTCTTTTTGTCCTTGCCGCGCAATTCTTTGAGATAACTGGCGACTTCCATCACATGTTCATAACCGATATAGACCGGCACCAGGCTGATCGGACGTTTTAATCCCTTAAACATGCTCTGCACTGTCATGGCCAGCATGCCGGTCTTCGGTGGCAGCAGTCGGCCCGTGCGACTGCGACCACCTTCCGGATAGTACTTGACCGAATATCCGCGATTAAAAAGCTGTTCCAGATACTCACGAAACACCGCCGTATACAGTTTGTTACCGGCAAAACTACGACGAATAAAAAACGCACCGGCACGTCTGAAAATGGGCCCTGCGGGCCAGAAATTGAGATTTATTCCCGCCGCGATATGCGGGATCATCAAACCTTCGTGATAAATAACATAGGTCAGTAGCAGGTAATCCATATGACTACGGTGACAGGGAACATAAATAATTTCATGGCCACTTTGTGCCAATTGCCGCACTTTTTCCGCATGCCTTATTTCCAAACCGTTATAGACTTTGTTCCATAACTTGGTCAGCATTTTCTCCGCGATGCGGATCAGGCCTTCACGATAATCGCCGGCAATTTCGTTGGCATATTGTTGTGCACGTTGCTTAGCTTTGTCTGCACTGATTTTTTTACCATGCTGCTCTTCGGCGATAGCTTCCTGTACTGCCGCAGACGCCAGTACGCCCTGTATAATCTGTTCCCGCGCCATTTGTCTTGGTCCGGTTACCGCCTGTCGCCGACGCTGGAAATGCGTTCGCGCCACACGTATCAACTTGTGCGCAATTTGCTCGTCGGAGCCGTGTTCTGCGGCCATATATCGCGAAGAAACGGCTTTACTGATGTAGACCAGGTTATCCCGACCTAAAAACAGCACAATAAAAATTTTGCGTAACCAGTTAGGTGACGCCTTGTTGGCTAACAACGCTCTCCAACTGGCATCGGTTTTCCCTGGAGCCCTTCCCCAGAAGGTCGATACCGGAATAATTTGTAAATCAAGTTGCTCGTTTTGATGGTGCTGCTTAAACAGCAATTTAAAAGTGTGAGCAATATCACTGGCCTCCGCTTTGGCACTAAACAGCGACTGCGGGCGTTCCAGAAACAAGCAACGCGGAATGTAATGCAAACCCACCTCAAGCGCTCCATCAGGATCGGGCAGTCCCAATTGTTTTGCCGCATTCTTTAGCGCTATCTGGTCTGTGACAGATTCGGTTTTGAGCAAGTAGATGATAGGTTTTTTGGGATCAATCCCCAATTCTTGTTGTACATCACCCGGTATCACCTTTGTTGTGATTAACAATTTTGCCGGGATAGAAATGATTGCTGAAAACAACTGTTGCAACCAACTCATAGCCAATAAACTCCTTGAAATAATTGCGCAAAAGCATAGCACGACAAGACGCAAAACACCTGAAGAGATTCGCCTGGAACATTGTTTAAATCAATAAATCAACTATGCTGCGGAGATACTCGATTTCGGTATTTTAAGGGATGTTATTTTACTATGTTAAAGAAATCCTTTGTATTGTTGGGTCTTTGTTACCTGCCATCCTTAATCTGTAACGCCCAAATACAAGTAGTAACCGAAGTCTCCCCTCCCCATCAAACTTTTGAACAGGGCAGAATAGGCGGAGCAAGTACCGAACTGGTTCGCACCATTCTCGACCAAGCCGGGATAGACGCCGAGATATCGATCTATCCTTGGGCTCGTGCCTATCACATTGCCGTTAGTCAACCGGATACACTGATTTACAATATCGCCCGCACGCCGGAGCGCGAGCATAAGTTTCGCTGGATCTGTCCTATTGCCAGTTACAATTTCGGATTTATCGCATTAGCTAACGCCGATTTCCAAATCCACTCATTATCGGACGCAAAACAACATATCACTGCGGTACAACGGGGTGACTTTTCTGCCCAATGGCTGCAGCAAAATGGCTTTACCGAAATGCAGCATCTGCTATTTACTCCCGGTATCGAACAATCCTGGCAGTTATTACGCAACGGCAAAGTGGACTTGATCATCGACGATCCGGCAACGATAGACGCGATGCTGGTCAAATATCCCGATACCAAAGTTAAGATCCTCTATTACATCGACTCATTGCGCCAGAAAACCTGGCTTGCCGCCAATATTGACACCGACCAGAGCACTTTGGACAAGTTAGCCGATGCGTTTGCTCAAGTGAACCAAACCTCTGAATACAAAAACCTGATGAATTCTATTTTTAACTAACCCCAACTCGGGATAAGAAATGTCGTTTATATTTACAAACGGCAAATAATTCAGATAGTTATATTATTCACTCAACCATTGTTGAATAAATAGTTTACTCAATGACGACATTTTTGTGCTTGGCAAGGCGGGGTTTCGTGCGTCATAGCGGGCTATGACTAGAAAGCCCAACGCTGCCAGGTGCAAAAACAGCGTTATTGAGACGCATGGCTTATCCCGAACTGGGGTTAAATAGGCAATCCAAGATATTCATTGCTCACCATTGTGAATCCATCAACAAATAAAGTTGTCATTTAAAACTATCGGGATATACTTCTTTTCAAACTGTATGAAAAAACAGGCTGTTTATGCGTCCACTAACTTCCAGACAACAAGAAATTTTGCAACTGATCAAAGACACTTTGGCCGATACCGGTATGCCACCGACACGAGCTGAAATTGCGCAGCGCCTCGGATTTAAATCCGCTAATGCTGCAGAAGAACACCTCAAAGCATTGGCTAAAAAAGGTGTCATAGAAATATTACCCGGTACATCGCGAGGGATCCGCGTTAATTACAGTGAAGAAGAGTTGCTTGAGGAGCAAGGACTGCCTCTGATTGGTAGAGTTGCCGCCGGTGAACCTATACTTGCCCAGGAACATGTTGAATCGCATTACAAGGTCGATCCTGCCATGTTCCATCCCAGTGCCGACTTCTTACTGCGGGTCAACGGCATGAGCATGAAAAATATCGGCATTATGGACGGTGATCTGCTAGCCGTTCATCGCACTAAAGATATTCGTAACGGACAGGTTGTAGTGGCCCGGGTCGATGAAGATGTTACCGTTAAACGCTTTGAGCGTAAGGGTAGTCAGGTACTGCTGTATGCTGAAAATGAAGACTTCGCCCCGATTAAGGTCGATCTTTCCGTACAGCCATTTGATATTGAAGGGATCGCCGTTGGCGTCATCCGTAGCAACGACTGGATGTAAACAGACCCCTCTCCCACCTTTCCCCAACAAAAATTTATTCAAGCTAACTTTGTTTTAACTCTCAACAGGTTAGCTTTTTTGTGTTATTACTAACACTTGTTCAAAAATCAATCAGTTAGTTGTAAATTATGCATAAAAAGGTGGACGCCAACCGCCTTATTGAGTAATTCTTGTACTCTTATTTACAAATGAATAACAAGAGCATGTCATTTCGCTAACGAATGGCGAATTAGCGTGCCGTAGAACAGCATGTGCAAGGCTTGTTGTTCGACTTTTACTATTCCTAAAGAGGAGATGTCACGTGAACAGAGGTGTTTTCAGAGGGGCGATGGCCTTAATTGCCTTATTGTCTACATCTGCGCTAGCTGACGGTATGCGGTTAAACCTGACCAAAGGGGTGACCGATATCAGTGCGCAGGTTTACGATTTACATATGACCATATTTATTATCTGTGTCGTTATCGGTGTAGTGGTATTTGGTGCAATGTTTTATTCAATGGTCATGCATCGTAAGTCAAGAGGGCTCAAGCCAGCTAACTTTCATGAAAGCACTAAAGTGGAAATAATCTGGACCATTATCCCCTTTATTATCCTGATCGGTATCGCCATTCCAGCCGCCCAAACACTGATTGCAATGGAAGATCCAAGCGATCCGGACGTGACAATACTAATCACTGGTTCTCAATGGAAATGGCATTACAAATACATGGATAGTGATGTTGAGTATTATTCGGTACTCGCCACTCAACAAGACCAAATTCACGGCAAACTGGATAAAGGTCACAACTACTTATTGGAAGTAGACCGCCCCCTGGTGGTGCCAACGGACAAAAAAGTCCGTTTTCTGATTACCTCTGATGATGTTATCCATTCATGGTGGATGCCGGCTTTTGCGGTGAAAAAAGATGCCAACCCAGGTTTTATTAACGAAGCCTGGGCAAGAGTAAACGAACCCGGTTTGTACCGTGGTCAATGTGCTGAATTGTGCGGTAAAGACCACGGTTTCATGCCCATTGTGGTGATCGCCAAAGAGCCGGCAGAATACGATAAATGGATAAACGAGCAAGCCGCGATACAACAAAAAGCCAAAGAAGAAGAACAAAAATTGCTGGCGATGAATATGGACATGGATGAACTGATGTCTACCGGTGAAAAAGTGTACCAGTCGACTTGCGCTGCCTGTCACCAGGGTAATGGAGAGGGTTTACCCGGTATTTTCCCCGCCCTGAAAGGCAGTCCGATAGCCACCGGCGATATGACCAAACACATAGAGACAGTGGTCAACGGTGTTGCAGGTACCGCGATGCAGGCGTTTGGCAAACAACTTAGCCTGAAAGAACTGGCTGCCGTAGTGACCTATGAGAGAAATGCCTGGGGTAACAGCACCGGTGATACTGTACAAGCCAAAGATGTTAACGCCGTACTGAAAGGCCAATAGGAGAGAGATGATGAGTAGCGTAGCCGACGATTTGCACCACGACGAACATCACGAACACCACACTCCCGGCGGCATCAAACGCTGGTTGTACACCACCAATCATAAAGATATAGGCACATTGTACTTATGGTTTGCCTTTATCATGTTTTTGATTGGCGGCGCCATGGCAATGGTCATCCGGGCCGAATTATTTGAACCCGGATTACAGATAGTCGAGCCCAATTTCTTTAATCAGATGACTACAGTGCATGGGCTGATTATGGTATTTGGTGCCGTTATGCCAGCCTTTACCGGACTGGCCAACTGGATGGTACCGTTAATGATTGGTGCACCTGATATGGCGTTACCGAGAATGAATAACTGGAGTTTCTGGATCTTGCCATTTGCATTTCTGATCCTGCTTTCTTCACTATTTGTTGAAGGTGGTGGCCCCAACTTTGGCTGGACCTTCTATGCACCACTGTCGACCACTTACAGTAACGACAGCACTGCACTATTTGTTTTCTCCGTACATATTATGGGGGCGTCATCCATTATGGGCGCAATTAACGTTATTGTGACCATATTTAATATGCGTGCGCCTGGCATGACTTACATGAAAATGCCACTGTTTGTCTGGACCTGGTTGATTACAGCATTTCTGCTGATTGCGGTTATGCCAGTACTGGCCGGCGCGGTAACCATGGTATTAACCGACAAATTTTTCGGCACCAGTTTCTTTAATGCCGCCGGCGGCGGTGATCCTGTGATGTTCCAGCATATCTTCTGGTTTTTCGGACATCCAGAGGTCTACATCATGATTCTGCCCGCCTTTGGCATTATTTCGCAAATTGTACCGACCTTTTCGCGTAAACCCTTGTTTGGATATGCTTCAATGGTATATGCCACGGCATCGATTGCCTTATTGTCATTTATCGTCTGGGCGCATCACATGTTTACCACCGGAATGCCGTTATTTGGCGAGCTGTTCTTTATGATTGCGACCATGCTGATATCGGTGCCGACCGGCGTTAAAGTGTTCAACTGGGTGGCGACTATGTGGCGTGGTTCGATTAGCTTTGAAGTGCCGATGTTATTTGCGCTGGCGTTTATAGTGCTGTTTACCATTGGAGGTTTCTCGGGGCTGATGCTGGCGCTGACGCCGGTGGACTTCCAGTATCATGATACCTATTTTGTGGTCGCACATTTCCATTATGTATTGGTAACAGGAGCTATCTTTTCGGTTATGGCGGCTGCCTATTACTGGCTACCCAAGTGGACGGGCAAAATGTATGACACCAAACTGGCCAAGTGGCATTTCTGGTGCTCACTAATTTCGGTCAATCTGTTGTTCTTCCCCATGCACTTTGTTGGCTTAGCCGGAATGCCCAGACGTATTCCTGACTATGCTCTGCAATTCGCAGACTTTAACAAATGGATCAGTATTGGTGGTTTTGCTTTTGGTTTGTCACAGCTTATTTTCCTGACCTTAGTGATCAAAGCCTGTAAAAAGCAGGGCGACCCCGTATCGGCCCAAGTTTGGGACGGAGCCGAAGGCCTCGAGTGGGAAATCCCTTCACCCGCGCCTTATCACACCTTTGAAACACCGCCGGTAGTAAAATAGACGATGAAAGCACCAGTGGAAAAGCCACAACATAACAAGACTGTCGCCAAGCTATTATTGGTGGTCGTGGGGATGTTCGGCTTCGGTTTTCTGCTGGTGCCGTTATACGATGTATTTTGTGATGTAACCGGCATTAACGGCAAAACCAGCAACACTGCTGCAAGTTATGAAGGCGTGGTTGTTGATGAAAGTCGCTGGGTGACGGTGGAGTTTATAACTCGCACCAACACCGGCATGCCATGGGAATTCAATACCCAGACCAAGAAGATTAGAGTTCATCCTGGTCAATTGAATCAGGTTGACTTTTATGCCAAAAACCCCGCTAGCCGGGATATCGTCGGGCAAGCAGTGCCTTCTGTATCGCCCGGTTTGGCAGCATTATATTTAAATAAAACGGAATGCTTCTGTTTTGAGCAGCAACCGTTAAAAGCGGGTGAAGAAGCGATAATGCCAATGAGATTTTATATTGATCCGCAGTTACCGGACGATATCAACTTTTTTACCTTGTCTTACACCTTATATGACGTAACAGAACCAACCGTAGCAATGAAATAAGGGTAATGGAGAACAATATGTCTGAACAACAATACGAAAAATATTACGTACCAGCACAAAGCCCCTGGCCCATTGTTGGCGCGGTTGCCTTGTTTTTAATTGCGGTGGGTGCCGGTAATTTTGTTATCGAATCAACCAAGGGTAAAGAGGGTTACGGCGGCTGGGTTTTGCTAGCCGGTTTGGCGGTACTGATCTTTATGCTGGTGGGATGGTTTAAAGATCAGATCCACGAGTCGATGAACGGCATCCACAGCAAGCAGTTAGGTCGTTCCTATCGTCAGGGAATGAGCTGGTTTATTTTCTCCGAAGTGATGTTTTTCGCGGCCTTTTTTGGCGCGTTATTCTACGCTCGCATGATTGCCACTCAATGGTTGGGAGGCTCATCCAATAACGCCATGACCCATGAAGTATTGTGGCCCGGTTTTGAGGCCATCTGGCCGTTAATCACTACGCCAGATGGCACGACTACAGAAGCCATGGGCTGGTATGGCTTGCCAATGATCAATACCATAATATTGTTGGTCTCGTCGGTAACCTGCCACTTCGCCCACGTCGGTCTGGAAGAAGGTAATCGTAAAAAACTGACTGCACTGCTGGGGATCACCATTTTACTGGGTATCAGTTTTCTGGTTTTACAGGTTGAGGAATATGTACATGCTTACCGCGAAATGGGCCTAACCCTGCAATCTGGCGTTTATGGCAATACCTTCTTCATGCTCACCGGTTTCCACGGTATGCATGTGACCTTGGGTACTATTTTACTGATTATTATGTTTTGTCGAGTGCTAAAAGGTCATTTCAATGCCAACAACCAATTCGCTTTTATGGCCGCCAGCTGGTATTGGCACTTTGTTGACGTAGTGTGGGTGATGCTGTTTTTCTTTGTGTATATTCTTTAGGTATTACGAAAAATGGGGCAGGAAATATCCTCCTGCTCCAACTGTTTAGAACTAGCAAAGCTTTTAGAACATTCGCGGATTGGGGGTAATCAGTCCGGTCGCAATTGCCACCAGTAACAACACAATAACTGCAGCAGACAATAACACTCGTCGTCCAATAAACTTGCTCATTGGCGGCTTGTCCGGATCATCTTTGAGCATAATGACCATTGCGCGAAACAGGTTGTATATCATCAGTAGCAGTAGTGCACCTACAATAATTTTAATAAGCATATGGGCCCTCGCATGAATAGCGTCAACGGCAACTTCAGGTTACCTATTATTGCTACCTTAGTCAGTTTGACAGCATTTGTCATCCTGATTGGCTTGGGTGTTTGGCAACTGGATCGGGCAGCGCAGAAACAGCAACGCCAGCAACAAATCGAGCAACGAAAACTGCAAAACAACTATAGTCTGGCTAACATTTTGGCGCTGTCAGGCGATGTTCGGGATTTGCCGGTAGTCACCAGCGGACACTTCAATACCCGCCACTACTTTATGATAGATAATCGCATGGTTAACGGGCAGCCCGGCTATCACGTTGTGGCAATTCTAACCACCGCCTCCGGCAATATTGCAGTGAATTTGGGTTGGCTAGCAGCCCCCGTCAGTCGTGACGTTATCCCCCATTTTAACCTTCCATCAGAACAGCAAGTTATTGAGGGTGTGATTGCCTTGCCTTCCCTCAATCCCATGATCCAGGAAACAGAACATAGAGCCATAAACTGGCCAGTCAGAATACAACAACTGGATCTGTCAGTGATTGAACAGTTATCCGGGATAACATTGTTGCCCCTGGTAATTTTGGCCAAGCCCGACCCAGCCCAGCCACTTATTCGTGACTGGCAATCAGTTGTTATGCCCGCAGAAAAGCACATCGCGTACGCCATCCAGTGGTTTGGTTTGGCGATAGCTTTGCTGGTTATTTTTTACATGGCAATAATACGCAAAAATAGAGAAGTTAACGATGAACAATAAGAAAAGCATACTGTTGCTGGCACTGGTATTTGTGGTGCCTGTCATACTGGCTAAACTGGCGCTAGAACTGGACTGGTTCAATAAAGGAGCAACCAATAAAGGTCAGTTACTTGATCCTGTGCTGGATATGTCCCCTTTGTACCCAGCCGACAGCGCGCCGACAATCTGGCGAGTTGTTTACATTATGCCTGCGCAATGTGAACAACGCTGTCAGAATGCGTTGTACAGTATCAATCAGGTCTGGTTGGCTCTGGGACGGGAAAATGAGCGGGTCAGTCCGGTGATTATCACAACGGCATCCAGTGACCAGTCCGCCATCCAGCAGTTGGAGAGCATGCCTAATTTAACCCTATTCAGCACCAATCAACAAAGTATTGATCGGGTATTTAAAGATACTGCCACAGATGGTATTTTTGTGGTTGATACGCTGCAAAATATTATTCTTCGTTATGATTTGCAGCAAGAACAACAACAAGCGGTCATGCATAGCCGCGAAATTCTAGCCGACGTAAAGAAGCTGCTCAAGCTATCACGCATAGGCTAATGGAGCATTTGTCGTGAAAAAAATGGTATTGGTTAGCCTTTTCCTGGCATTTGTTGTCATTATTCTCGGCGCTTACACTCGTCTGACTGATGCCGGTTTAGGCTGCCCCGACTGGCCAGGCTGCTACGGACACTATGCGGTACCACAACAAGTGGAACATCTGCAAGCCGCCCAACAGGCTTTCCCTGACCGCCCTGTTGAAGCGCATAAGGCCTGGAACGAGATGATCCATCGCTATTTTGCCAGCACCTTAGGTTTGTTTATTGTGGTCATTTTCCTGCTAAGTCTGGTTAATAAAAAACCGTTAAGGCCGCTTAAACTGCCTTTTCTACTGGTCGTGATGGTCTGTTTTCAGGGCGCGCTGGGAATGTGGACAGTCACGATGAATTTGATGCCGCTGGTGGTGATGGGCCATTTGTTAGGTGGTTTTGCTATCCTGTCCTGTTTGTATCTGCTGTATTTACGCTTATCCGGTTTTCGTATTCCAGGAGGCGATCCCCAAGTCAGGCATTTAGCTCGTTATACAATGCTAGGTTTGCTTATAGTAATTATCCAGATTGGGCTGGGAGGCTGGACCACGGCTAACTATGCAGCTCTGGCCTGCACTGAGCTGCCCGTATGCGAACCCGGCTGGTTTGATAAACTGAATTTTGCTGGTGCGCTCAGCTTGCCTGCTGCAGAAAATTATGAATTCGGCGTACATGATTATTCGGCCCGCATGACCATGCATATTATGCATCGAATAGGCGCACTGGTGACCTTTATCTACCTATGCTGGCTGGCGATAAGATTATATACTGTGGCCCGAACCGACAGATTCAAAACACAGGCCATTAGTTTAGTACTGGTGCTGGGTTTGCAGGTTGCTTTAGGCGTCAGCAATGTCGTATTTGGTTTACCCATTATTGTAGCGGTATTGCATAACGCCGTCGGAGCCTGCTTGCTATTAGTGATGGTGTTGATAAATTACACCCTATTCAGAAAGGCGTAGCCGAAAATTATGACGTCAAAACTTCTCGATCAGCAAGTCAAAAATAGCGCACATGTTAGCTGGCGTGATTATTATGAAATGACCAAGCCAAAAGTTATTCTGCTGCTGTTACTCACTGCCGTTGTTGGCATGTGTTTATCGTCACCCGGGGCGCTGGATTGGCAAGCGGTGGTATTAGGGCTGTTCGGCATCGGCCTGCTTTCTTCTTCAGCGGCAGTTATCAATCACGTGGTAGACCGGCAGATCGATGCCAAAATGGCACGTACCCATAATCGTCCGGTTCCTAAAGGGAAAATCAGCCCACGAAGAGCACTTGTTTTTGCCTTTATTTTGGCCGTAGTAGGCTATCTTGCTCTGGAAATATGGGTCAATACACTAACCGCTATGCTGACCTTGGCCAGCATGGTCGGTTATGCTGTTATCTATACGATGTATCTGAAACGCGCGACACCACAAAATATTGTTATCGGTGGACTGGCAGGCGCGGCACCACCATTACTTGGCTGGTGCGCCATTACCGGTAGCGTTCATCCACATGCACTGTTATTGGTACTGATTATTTATACTTGGACCCCCCCGCACTTTTGGGCGTTGGCCATTCACCGCGAGAAGGATTACGCCCGCGCCGGCGTGCCAATGTTACCGGTAACTCACGGTATCGAATTTACCAAAACCTCGGTGTTTTTATATACAATATTGCTCGGAATTGTGTGCTTTTTGCCTTATCTGGTCGGCATGACAGGGTTGATATACTTGGCCGGTGCCACTTTGCTTAACGGCGGATTCTTGTATTACGCCTGGAAGCTCAAATACGACAGCAATGAAAACACAGCGATGCAAACCTTCAGGTTTTCCATCATCCATCTGATGCTATTGTTTATCCTGCTGTTGCTCGATCACTATTGCAAATTCCAGCTATGAATTTAAAAAGTGTTTTTATCGGACTGCTGCTAATCCTTTCCCTGGCGGGAGGCATCTATTTGTCTGCGGTTATCAAACCAGATGACCAGATTCAGTACGCCAACCTGTATCCGCAACCGCGGGAATTAGGCGATTTCCAGCTTACCGACCAGAATAGCCAGCCGCTGGATAAAACCCGCCTGCAAAACCATTGGACGCTCACATTTGTCGGCTATACATTTTGCCCGGACATCTGCCCGACCACACTTGCAGAGCTTCAATCGATTTATCCCGACTTACAGAAAATAGACAGCCAGTTTCCCATCCAGATCCTGTTTATTTCTGTTGATCCTAAACGGGACACTACGGAACGGTTAAAACAATATATCGAATTCTTTAATCCGCAATTTATCGCCGCCAGTGCAGAACATAAAACGCTGTTCCCGCTCATTCGTAAAATGGGCATGATGTATGGCATGAATGACAGCACGGACAATGAGAACTATCTGGTTGACCATAGTGCGTCAGTGGTGGTGGTTAATCCTTCGGCCCAGGTTATCGGACGATTTAAGCCGGAGCACAAGCTGGGCCAACCAGCGATTAGTAGCGGTCAACAAATTTTGGCTGATATGCCTGCGATTGTGCAGACATATCATTAAGGCCTGCCGTATCAGTTAAGCCAGTTGCCGTTTTTATCTGCCACAAAAAAAGGCTGAGAATACCAGTAATAGCGGCTTTTCTTTGTCTTGCTGGGTACTGTGCAGTTTATTCGGCTCCGACCAACTGGCATCGCTTGGCCCACAACAATTTCTGCTTTTCCTCCACTCCAGTCAACTTTCAGCCGTTGCCCTTTCAAGAAGCAGGCAAACAAATCCCGATTAAAGTCGTCACTGTCCAATTGCAATTGAATATCCGGGTAATTCGCTCCGAACTGAAATTCGGGATCCTTAATACTGTTTTTTTTAACCGGCAAGGCAAGCGACGCCAGTTTTACCTTTAGACTGTCCAGGCTGGCGTAAACACCGGCGGCCGGATAACGAGGCAGGGCGGAAAAATCACTGTTAGTTGAAAACGCACCAGAATGCTGACCAAAACCGGTATAACCTGATTTTTTCAGCCAGCTTTGTAACGCTGAATTATATTCACCATAAGGATAAGCCAGATATTTGAGGCTATAGCCTAACTCTTGCTCAAGTTTATCTTCTGCTGCAAGGATATTGTTGCTAATTCTTTCCAGCCAAGCCTGTTCGGATTCAGCGGATTGGCGTTGTAACAAATGCAAGTGTCCATTGCTATGGTTGGCAAACAACACCTGCTGATCCGCCATGGCTTTAACTTGCTGCCAGTCAAGCTGGTTGTCGCGCTTACCTATTTCATCCGGATTAATAAAAATGGTGTAAGGAAACTGGAATTCTTTAAGAATCGGCGCTGCGTTTTGCAAAATATTCAGATAACCGTCATCAAAGGTAATAGCCACCACATTATCAGGAACAGAATTGTCCTTTTTCACCGCATCAATCAACTTATCCAACGGCCAGACTTGATAATGCCGTTGCAAATATTGCATATGTTGCCTGAACTGCTCGGGGCTCACAGTCGTACTTGCCGGGGTATCATTTGCCACATGGTGATACTGTAAAATGACAGCACTGGAGCTAGCCTGAGCAATGGCGGTACAGGTCATCAACAGCATGGAGCCTAAAATTTTGAAAGTTGCACGTAAGTTCTTGATCGTTATTACCTATTGATTCAGTTAACCTGTTGCTAAAACTATTTAAGCACGTCTCAAAATGAAAAAACACTGGTTCTGGAATAAAACGGAACATCTCAAGATCGCATTGATTAGCGGCCCCATGCTGCTCAGCAATATTACTCAACCACTGTTAGGTATGGTGGATACCGCAATAGTCGGGCATATGGATGCCGTCGATTTTCTGGCCGGAGTTGCCATAGGAGCAATGCTGATCACTCAACTATATTGGTTGAGCGGCGCTTTGCGCATGAGTACCACCGGTCTTAGTGCTCAAGCCAAAGGGCAAGGTTCTGTTGAAAATGCAACCAAAACACTCTTACAGTCTCTATTACTCGCTCTCGTCATCGCAACGCTGCTGTTTTTGGGCAGGAATTGGTTATTGCAAGTTGCAATATACTTCACCCAACCGGCAGCCAACGTTGCAAGTATTGCACGCGAATATTTTTACATTCGGGTGTGGGGAGCCCCAGCCGCATTATCCAGTCTGGTTTTAGTCGGCTGGCTACTCGGTCAGCAGTATGCTCGCTTTGTAATGCTGGTTCAGATAGGGGGAAATACGCTGAATGTACTGTTGAATTTCTTGCTGGTTTACGGGCTTGATATGGGCGTCGAAGGTGTCGCCCTGGCGACTGTCATCGCTGAGTATACAATGTGTTTGGCTATGTTCCATCACTCCTTGAAGAAAATCGATTTAAGTTACCTGATACCTGACTGGTTCAAGATGAGTCATTTGTCATCGTTATTTTCTGTCAATTCGGCGATGTTTATCCGTAATCTGGCATTGCAATTATGTATGGCATTTATTGTTGTACAGGGTGCTCGATGGGGCGAAATGACCATTGCCATCAATAGCCTGCTTCATCAATTTTTTGTTCTTTGCGCTTTGGGACTCGACGCAATTGCTTATTCAGCCGAAGCTCTCACCGGCGAAAGTAAAGGCGCCAGGAAACCTGCTCAAATCATTTCTCGCACCTATCTCGGTTTAAGTTGGTCGGTATTGCTATCCATGTTGTATTGCGCCGTTTATATGCTGTTTGGCGGTATGATTATCGACGTCATGACGGATATCCCGCAACTACAACAACAAGCCAGAGAATTTTTGCCTTATATATGGGTACTGCCTCTAGTCGGGCACTGGTGCTTTTTAATGGACGGTGTATATGTTGGTCTTGGCAGGGCAAAAGCAATGCGGGACTCTATGCTGGTTAGTGCCATTGTCGGCTTTTTCCCTGTTTTTTATTTACTGAAATTTCTCGGTAATCACGCATTATGGATAGCGCTACTGAGTTTTTTGACCTTGCGAGGACTGACGTTAATGATCCACTTCAATTATCTTCAAAAGAAGGCGGTTTTACTCGATTAAGCAGTTGCGAAAATCGATTGGCGAAAATGCCAAAATATCCCCATGCGGCGATTAAAAAACCGGTTAGCAATAGCACCAGTCCCGGTATTTGCAGCAAATAATACTGCTGCGCGCCAAACAGGATAAACAATACACCCAGCGCAAAAATGCCCAAGCCAATAATAAACAGGCGCCAACTCTTACGAGGATTGGCGCCTGCGCGATAGACTAGATTGCGGATCCACACTATCAGTTCTGACTAATAATAAGAGTGTTCACCAGCTTCGTGTTCAGTGGCATCTTTGACGCCGCTTAGCTCATTGGGGAATTGCGCCAGAAGCTGCTTTTCAATTCCTTCCTTGAGAGTCACATCAACCATCGAACAGCCGTTGCAGCCGCCGCCGAATTGTAAACGGGCTATACCATCAGCCGTGATCTCGACCAAAATAACTTTACCGCCATGGCTGGCCAGTTGCGGGTTAATCTCGGCATCAATCATATAATTGACACGTTCCACCAGCGGCGCATCATCATCTACCTGACGGACTTTGGCATTGGGAGCCTTAAGCGTCAGCTGAGAGCCCATCTGGTCGGTAACAAAATCGATTTCCGCGTCTTCTAAAAATGGTGCACTGTCGGCGTCAACAACCGCATCAAAACCACTAAAATTGAGGCGTATATCGGTTTCCTCTACTGCGTCCGGAGGACAGTAAGACACACCGCATTCAGCGCTTGGTGTACCTGGATTGACCACAAAAACACGTATGTTGGTGCCTTCGGTTTGGCTACTGAGTAATTTGCCAAAATGAGTTTGGGCAGATTCAGAAATATTGATCATAAAAAATCCTATGACGCGTGACGGGTTTTAGCGCTAGTCTAACAAAATTACCTGACTAAATCACTCAGGTAATAATATCTATATGGCGACAATCCCTGAATAATCAAGCTCACCTCCACACAAAATCGGCCTGCCAAAGGCGTTTAATCTGGCAATGCCACACAAATACTCCAAATATCTATCTGCATGGCAGGATTAGCCTGCTTCAAGGTTCTGGCCAACTCATTCACTGTTGTTCCGGTGGTGACAATATCATCGAAAATAACCACGTGCTGATAACTCGGTTGGCCATTTAATACAAATGCCTGATGCAAGTTTTTACGTCGCTGTGCACCGTTGAGATCGGTCTGGGGTTGAGTGGCCCTAATCCGCCGGCACAATTGATAATCCAGATGTAAACCGGTATGACTCGCAATGTGACGGGCAATTTCTAGCGCCTGATTATATTTTCGTTGTCTGAAGCGATTAATATGTAAAGGTACCGGAATAATCGCCTGCGGTAGTAAAACCTGTTCCGTCAACATATAACGACAGAATAACTCGGCAAGCGCCTTGGCAAAAACGACACGCTGGCCAAACTTTAGTCCAACTAATAAATTTGACAAAGGCCACTGGTAGTCACTCAGTGCTATAAAATGGTCACATTGTAATTGGGGTAAAGCTTGACGAACGGAAGGCCAATTAAGCAAATTATGACCGCATTCATCTAGATTAAAAGTCTCCAGGTCATCTTGACAATAAGTGCAAATAAGCTGTGCCGAATTTTGCAAGCAAACCAGACAAGATTGCAGACCAAACATGGATTGTATAAGCGATCCAAATTGACCGGATGACGAGATAGTCATTTGCTCTATTCCTTCCCTTTATATTCCCTTATCATCATGGTTTCCAAAAACAACTTCCCGAGCGGGTAAATATAGTACAAATGTCATCCTCTGTTTTTAGCTGTCGTCAAGGTAGCGGCCATGATTTAGTATTACTGCACGGATGGGGAGTTAATTCGGGTGTGTGGAGTTCGCTGATTGAGCTAATCAGTACAGATTTTCGAATAACCTGCATTGATCTTCCCGGCTTTGGCGGCAGTAGTGATTGCCTACCTGAGCAGTACAATTTAGCCAGCGTATCCGACCTCATCGTGCCGCATATTCCTTCTAATAGTGTCATCCTGGGCTGGTCTTTGGGCGGCCTCGTTGCCAGTCATATAGCCATCAATGCGAAAGTTCCGCTACGTGGATTAATCAACGTAGCATCCTCGCCCAAATTTGTTGCAACAGACAATTGGCCAGGAATTTCTTCCCAGGTTCTACAAATGTTCACCCAGCAACTCAACGGAGATTTCACTAAAACACTGGATCGTTTTCTGGCGATACAGGCAATGGGTAGCGATAGCGCACGTCAGGATGTCAAGGCACTGAAGAAGTCGATTGTCCAGCATCCACAGCCAGCCACCGAGGCGCTTTATGGTGGATTGAATATATTGCAAACAGCTGACCTTAGAGCCGATCTGGCCCAATTAACGCTGCCGGTACTCAACTGCTATGGCAAGCTCGACTCATTAGTGCCGCAAAAAGCGCACCTGCCTATTACTCAGCTTTACCCACCAACGCATCAAACAGAAGTATTTGCCAAAGCATCACATGCACCTTTTATTTCTGCTCAACAGGATTTTGCAAAAAGAGTCGTTAAATTTATGCACTCCATTACCCCTTAAGGCTATATCCGCTTGCTATAAGTAATCTGCCCATCAGCTGAATAAAGACTAATAAATGCTTCTAAATTAGACCTTTTTGGTTAATAATTAGCCATGAGGTATGAGAGGAGTAGTGGTATGTCATTTAGTGTGGCTAATAGTGTCAATTCAGCGTTGCTGTCCGGAACATTCGGGTTACAGCAAGCGTCCAAAGGAATTACTCAAGCTTCCTTTGATATTGCCAATCGGGCAGCACACCCCCGGGACACCACAGATGTATTAGCTGATGCAGCAAAACAGCAGCTACGTCAGCCAAGAGACCTGCTGTCCGGTTTAGGGAATAAGGACAATCTAACCGGTAATTTACTGTCATTACAAAATAATCTCAATTACGCGCAAGCTTCATCTAAAGTGATCGGCGTTGCCAAAGATCTGGTTGGCAACCTGATTGATGACATAGCCTGATCGCGCAGAGATTTATCAATGAACATTGTCACCCCATTACCTACCGCAATCCCATTCACAACATCCAATGTGAATACGGAAGCGGCGCGTCGTGACAATCAACTAAGAGAAACCATACCAGCGCTGAGCAATGCAGAAAACTCAGCCGCTGAAAGCGGTCTGGGTTCAGAGTCGGATAAAGTTAAGACAGCAGGACAAACTCCCCAGCCCGTTACCTATGAAAAGCCTCAACCGAATCAAGCGGGCAACGCACAAAATAACTTAAACAAAGATAATGCTGAAGACCCCAGTGCCGGTAAACAAAGTGCCGAAGATAAGCAACAGCAACAAGCTGATAGCAAAAAAATCGAAGAGCTGGAAGAACGGGACGGCGAGGTCAGAAATCACGAACGAGCCCACGCACAACGTGGTGGACAATATGCTGGTTCACCAAACTACGAATTTGAATCCGGACCGGATGGACAACGCTATGCTGTCGGTGGTGAGGTCTCCATAGATATCTCCGAAGAATCCACACCGGAAGAGACATTGCGCAAAATGCAGCAAGTCAGAGCAGCGGCATTGGCACCTACCGAGCCTTCCCCGCAAGATTTACAGGTTGCCAGCGAAGCCAGCCAGAAAGCCAGCGAAGCCAGAGCGCAAATCGCAGCCCAAAATAATGAGGATACCCGAGCCAGCTTTTTGCAAGCCTTTAGCGATGAAGAGCAAAATATCCAATTGGGGCCAGAACTGGAAGATATTGTCGAAGGCACCGGCGTTGACTCAACCCGACGTTCATTACACGAAGACGATCCGGTTGCCGCAGCTGGTGGCGCCGAAGTCTCACTGGAAAGCGGTGATAATGAGCGTTTCCGTCAATTGCTGGAACAACGCGATCCGCAGATTAATCAACGCGCACTGCGTATTACCGACTATTATCTACAGACTTCTCAGCCCAACCAACCTGCGGTTGAGCTGAGCGCCTAATCACTTTATCCCGCTTACAGCTTTAAACATTAATTTCTACGTTTTGCGTTAGCAAATGCATCTGCTAGCGCATTGCCCATCACTGCATTACCCCGATGTGGTTGCGATGTTGCTGAGCGACTTTTCGCTGGCTTGTCTTGACGCTTTGTCGATTTTTCTGCTGGCTTAGCTATCACTTCATCATCCATTCGCATCGTCAACGATATACGCTTACGTGGCACATCTACTTCCAATACCTTCACTTTAACAATATCACCAGCTTTAACCACTTCTCGAGGATCTGATACAAATTTGTTGGTTAACGCAGAAATATGTACCAAACCATCCTGATGAACGCCCACATCCACAAAGGCACCAAAATTAGCGACGTTGGTCACTACGCCTTCCAGCATCATGCCTAATTTAAGATCGGATATCTTATCCACCCCTTCTTTAAAGGTGGCTGTTTTGAATTCGGGACGCGGATCACGTCCCGGCTTCTCCAATTCTTTAATAATGTCAGTAATAGTGGGCAAACCGAACGCTTCACTGACAAAGGTTTCCGGGCTTAAACGACGCAATAAATCGGTATTGCCAATTAAATCATTCACCGCTGTCCCAGCCACTTCAAGCATTTTTGTCACAACAGGGTAAGCTTCAGGATGTACTGCGGAGCGATCAAGCGGATCGCTACCATTCATTACTCGCAAAAATCCGGCTGCCTGTTCATAAGCTTTAGGTCCCAATCGTTCTACTTGCAATAATTGCTTGCGCCCAGCAAACGCACCATTTGCATCACGAAATTGCACAATATTATTGGCCAGGGTCCTGTTCAAGCCCGAGACATGTGAAAGTAGCGCCACTGAAGCGGTATTTAAATCCACCCCAACAGCGTTAACACAATCTTCAATGACAGTATCAAGACTTTTACCCAAGTGGCTTTGGCTGACGTCATGTTGATATTGGCCCACTCCTATGGCTTTGGGTTCAATTTTAACCAGCTCAGCCAAAGGATCCTGTAAACGCCGGGCGATAGACACTGCACCACGCAATGAAACGTCCATATCCGGAAATTCTTTGGAGGCTAGTTCAGATGCGGAATAAACCGAGGCACCGGCTTCACTGACAACAATCTTGTTTAATCCAAGTTGCGGATTTGCCTTGATCAATTCCGCAACGAGCTTGTCGGTTTCCCGGGAACCCGTTCCGTTGCCTATACTAATAAGCTGAACTTTATACTGCTGACACATATTAGCCAGCGTTCTCACCGACTTATCCCAGTGATTCTGTGGCGCATGGGGGAAAATAGTGTTGGTCGTCAAGACCTTACCCGTTTCATCCACCACCGCAACCTTAACACCAGTACGTAAACCTGGATCCAGTCCCATTGTCACTTTGGCACCGGCCGGAGCGGCCATCAATAAATCATTCAAATTCTTGGCAAAGACTTGAATCGCTTCCTGCTCCGCATTTTCACGCAGTAAACCAAACAACTCATTTTCCATATGTAACAGAGTTTTAATCCGCCATGTCCACTGCACAACGGATTGCAGCCACTTATCCCCAGCCCGGTTACTAAAACTTAATCCAAGATGGTCGGCAATAATGGTTTCACAATAGGAACTACGTTGATCTTCAGCTTGCACAGGATCGGCAACCAGACTCACTTGTAAAACACCTTCGTTGCGTCCACGAAACATCGCCAATGCCCTGTGCGAAGGCGTTTTCATCAGTTTTTCACTATGCTCAAAATAATCAGAAAATTTGGCTCCCGCCTGTTCCTTACCGACAACGACTTTACTGCTGATAAAGGCATTCTCGGTCAGGTAACGGCGAATTTTTTGCAGTAGTTCAGCATCCTCAGCAAAACGCTCCATCAAAATAAACTTCGCCCCGTCCAGCGCAGCTTTAACATCCGCAATTCCAGCCTCGACATTGATAAAATCGGCAGCCTGCTGCTCAGGATCCAATTCAGGATCTGCCAGAAGCTTATCCGCCAGGGGGAGCAATCCTGCCTCAATTGCAATTTGACCTTTGGTCCGACGCTTGGGCTTATAAGGTAAATACAGATCTTCCAATTCGGTCTTGCTTTGTACCTCTAATATTTTCGCTTCCAGTTCTGGGGTTAATTTCTCCTGTTCGCGAATTGACTTAACAATAACCGTCTTGCGGTCATGTAATTCCCGCAAATACTGCAAACGCTGTTCAAGCTGACGCAATTGAATATCATCCAGCCCCTGAGTGGCTTCTTTTCTATATCGCGCGATAAAAGGCACCGTGGCACCATCATCGAGTAAGGTAATGGCGGCTTGTACTTGTTGGGGACTGACCTGAAGTTCATTGGCTATAGTGTTGGTTATCATGTAAAAGCTCTTGCTAGCGAATTGAAATAACTTATTTGAAGGCATATATATGGGTTACTTGTGTAGTTTACCAGTTGTGGTCTACCGGAAAGAGCATTTTTTTAAAGAGGCTGAATGAAAAGGACAAATTACATTACCCGCGCGGGTTGGGAAAAGCTGGAACTGGAGCTCCGCTATTTATGGAAAGAAAAGCGCCCGCAAGTCACCAAGTCAGTGCAGGAAGCGGCTGCACAAGGTGATCGTTCAGAAAACGCCGAGTATATCTATGGCAAAAAACAGTTGAGAGAAATTGATCGACGCGTACGTTTTCTAACCAAACGTCTGGATGAATTAAAAATAATTTACCCCTCCGAGCAACAGAACGGAAAAGTTTTTTTTGGTGCATGGGTAAGTTTAATTGATGAGGAAGGTAAACAGGCAGAATATCAATTAGTTGGACCTGACGAACTGGATATGAAAGAAAACAAGATCAGTATTGACTCCCCAACCGCTCGCGCATTAATCGGTAAACAGGTTGATGACGAAGTCGAAGTGAAAACACCTTCGGGTATTATGTGGTATCAGATTAGCGCTATTTGTTATAAAAAATAGCCTGCTAAACCACCAGCCTGAACTAGACTATAAGTAACGTCGCAGATAAACAGGAGGTATGTATAAAGCGTTCTGAATATCGGGTTTTACCTCGTGTTAACGCACATCGAATAAGCAGAAGAAGCTATTCAAATTAAGAGGTTAAACTTTGCAAACAGTTATCTTTTCAGTTCAAACACTAACCGGTTAAACCGGCCTGTATCACCCGTATAACGGGTACATAATGTGAATGGGAAAAGGCTCAGCACGGAAAATCAAGCTGAATATCATTAAAAACAAAGCCGGGTAATACCCGGCTTTTTAATTTCTTTTCCAATCAATAGAGTTAAATTAATCGGCAGCAGAAGTATCTTCAATGCTGAGTAATTCAACATCAAAAATTAACGTTGAATTAGGTGTTATTTTTCCTGTACTTCTAGAGCCATATGCCAACTCAGCCGGAATATGGAAGCGATAGGTAGAACCGACATTCATTAACTGCAATCCCTCTGTCCAGCCAGCAATTACGCGGTTTAATGGAAACACAGCCGGTTGATTACGGGAATAAGAAGAATCAAACTCAGTACCATCTAACAATGTGCCTTTATAGTGAACTTTTACCGTGTCTTGCTCTTTCGGTTTCGGTCCGTCACCTTGTTTAATCACTTCATACTGAAGGCCGGATTCAGTCACCTTCACACCTTCACGCTTAGCATTTTCAGCGAGATAAGCTTCACCTGCTTTAACATTTTCGGCACCGGCCGCTTCGGCTTTCTCAGCCTGCTTCGCAGTGACCAAGGTGCGTAAAGCGGTAATCTGCTCTTGTACCTGTTCTGAACTCAAAACGGATTTGTCTTCCGCTGCGGCTATAATTCCCTTAATCACCAGTTTGCGGTCCAGCTCCACACCGGTTTCTTCCTGAATGGTCAATTGCTGATTTAAATACTGTCCTAAAGATGCGCCCAGCGCATAGGCTTGTTTTTCTGCGTCGGTTTTTAATTCTGCTGCAGCATCTTGTGTTTGCTCGATCTTGACCTGATCCTTGTCTTCAGCAGGCTTTTCCTGTTGACAAGCCACGAGTCCCAGGGACGATAAAAGCAATAATGCAACCGATGTATACTTCATGAAATTCTCCAAATTATATTGAAATCAAAGCTAGATGAAAAAAGAACTGTTAGTGATAAAACCGAAAAAGATTGATAACAGGCAGAGTCTAACACTCACTTTTGTTAATCAGCCTGTACAATGTAATTAACATAACGGCTAATGGACAATATGACTGCCCTAAAATTCAATTAGGCATTAAAACTATTTTGCTCCTAGTGAAATTAAGCTGAGTAGTTAAAACAAAGCGCTTATACTAAACCCACAGTAACAAAAGAGAAACCGGTTATGCTGTTGTTTTTTCGATTATGGATCATTTCTCTGATCCTGACAGGCTGCTCTTTCATTACCGACGCCCCCTTGAAGTCATCGGTGCATAGTGAAGGTGGTGCGTTAGCCGCCGTTATTTCTAACGACGCGACAATTAGCGTGGTATCCGGCATTTCCCAAAACGTGACGGTTTGGGATTTACAAAAAGATCAGGTCAAATATCATTGGAGTCATCAGGGAGAGGGAAATAATCTGGTCGTCAGCCTTGCCATTGCCTATGACAACTCCTATGTGGTGACCTCGGATCGGGAAGCCTTCGGTTTATGGAATCTTGCCAGCGGCGAACCTGAAGGTTTTTGGCGCATTGATGAATCCAATATCCGAGATGTTGCCGTATCCGATCAGGGACGCGGTATTCTGGTGGGACGCAGCAACGGCAAGGTAATGTTCTTCGAACCGGTTTCCGGACGCAGACTGGAATTCTTGGGCCATCAGGAAAAAATTAACAGCGTCGATATATCCCCTAATGGCTTTTATGCCCTGAGCGGTGGTAATGATTATGTCGCTTACTTGTGGGACACTCGCAACGGTCAGGTTATTTATAAATTTGCCCATCCTAGCCGGGTCAGCAAAGTGGCGCTGGATCCGGAGGGCCGTTATGCTTTTACGGCCGACAGCCAGAAACTTGCGCGTATCTGGGATGTACAAACCGGCAAAGAAATCAGTCGATTGAGTTATTTTGAACGACAAAAGATATTCAGTTCGGCCAGGTTCTCAAAAGATGGCAAGTACCTACTTACCGGCTCACCCACCCGCCGGATAGATTTGTGGGATGTACAAAGTGGCGAACAACTACAGGAATGGCGGGTTGCTCCCAGAGATGGCCCCCAACCCCAGAGCGCAGTTGTATACGCAGTGGGATTCCTGTCCGAGTTTAGTCTAATATCAGAGAGTAGTAGTGGTCTGGCAGAAGTCTGGCCATTGGAGAGTAACAAGTGAATGATTTAACCAACCAGATTGAGCAACTGCAAACCAAAGTAGCATTTCAGGATGATACTATTGAACAACTTAACGACGCGTTAACCAATCAGCAGAGTCAGCTGGAAAAGCTACAATTTCAAATGCAGTATCTGCTGGATAAAGTAAAAAATATGCAGAGTTCCAATATTGCTCGCGAAGACCAGGAAGCTCCTCCTCCCCATTATTAGAACTCATGTTCTAGAACCTATATGCGCACTAGTTAAAGGAAAAACAATGCAAGAGCAAAAATCTCAAATTATTTCCAGTTCCGGTGACCCCCTGCTAAGTAACAAAGAAACGGGACGCTCCAAGGAACGCAAGCAGGAAAACAGTGAGTTTGTATCGGTCATTGTCAAAAGGACAGATGAAACCTTTCGCCATCCAGACGATATTTTGGAAAAAGCGATTCAGGAAGGTAAAGAGCAACTTGAACGCCCGGCAGCTTCTTTATTTTTGTCGGCTGTCGCTGCTGGAATGATTTTGTGTTTCAGTGTGTTGGCGGTTGCGGTAATGGCCAGTCTTATTCCGGATCTGAGCCAAGGTTTAAATAAAGTCGTAATCGCCGCCGTTTACCCGCTAGGCTTTGTTCTGTGTATTCTCAGTCGTACTCAATTGTTCACCGAACACACTGCCACGGCTGTGTATCCGGTACTAGACGGTAAATCCAGTCTGAATAAATTGTTCAGATTGTGGGCGGTAGTTGTTGGAGGTAACCTAATTGGTGGCGCAGCCAGCGCTGGATTGCTGAATATTGCCGAAGAGGTGATTCATGCCAGCCGTGGCTATGCCATTCTGGCTGAACACTTGATGCATTTTTCTACCATCACTCTTTTTGTCAGTGCGATCCTGGCCGGCTGGTTAATGGCTCTGGGGGCGTGGATTGTGTTGTCAACTTATTCGACTCTCAGCCAGATATTCAGCATCTATATCGTGACTTTTATTATTGGCCTGGGCGGACTACATCATTCGATTGCCGGTTCAATCGAATTGTTTGCCGCCTATTTCGCTAGTGACATTGTCTCGTTCTGGGAATTAGTACCGATTATTTTGACTGTTCTGGCAGGTAATATGGTCGGCGGCAGTGTATTTGTGGCAGTACTTAATTATGGTCATATACGTCATAGCCAACGGAGTAATGACTAGTCAGGCTTAAAGACGCCAATAACCTTTTCCTCATTGCGGCTAGCCTGTTGTACCTTATCACCGGGCTGGCTGTCGTGATAACCGCATTTTACACATTCCAGTTGTTCAATATTATCTTGCCAAAACAGCATAATGCTATCCAGTTCCTGACATTTAGGGCATACCGCCCCGGCTATAAAACGTTTTTTTGTTTTCTCTGACATTTCGATACTTCGTTATTTATCAATACCTAGAGTGTGAATAAACGCACTCTGGCGAAACTGGGTATTGTTTGCAGGCAATGGGACAAGGATAATACCCCAAAATAATCCAATGAGCGAAAGATGATCCAGTTTTCCGATGTCGTACTGATGCGCGGCAGTAAAGTATTGTTAGAGAATGCCAATGCGCGTGTATACCCTGGCCACAAGGTCGGCCTCATCGGAGCCAATGGATGCGGAAAATCCAGCCTTTTCGCCTTATTGCAGAAAAAGCTGCAGACCGATCAGGGCGATGTCAGCCTGCCTCAACAGTGGCAATTGGCCAGTGTGGCACAGGAAACACCCGCAGTTGATCGCAGTGCAATAGATTATGTTATCGATGGTGATCAAGGTTATCGTCAGCTGCAACAACAACTTAGTGAAGCAGAACAGCAGCATCAGGGGGAAAAAATTGCTGCTATTCATATCCAGCTCGAAGAAGCCGGTGCCTACGACATTCAAGCCAGAGCAGCAACGATATTAAGCGGTCTGGGCTTTTCAACCGAACAAATTTCTCACCCGGTCACCGCATTTTCTGGTGGCTGGCGTATGCGACTCAATCTGGCTCAGGCCCTAATACGTCGTTCCGATTTGCTATTGCTGGATGAACCCACCAATCACCTGGATTTAGATGCGGTGATCTGGCTGGAAAAATGGCTACAACGTTACCCGGGTACCTTGATGCTGATTTCACACGACAAGGAATTTCTGGACAACACCATTGGACACATTTTAAGTATCGAGCATTGCCAGCTGGTTGCTTATACTGGCGGCTACTCAGCCTACGAAAAACAAAGGGCTGAGCGGATTCGCTTGCAACAAATTAATTATCAGCGTCAACAAGAAAAAGTGGCTCACTTACAATCCTTCATTGACCGTTTCGGCGCCAAAGCCAGTAAAGCCAAACAAGCCCAAAGCAGGGTTAAGCAGCTGGAAAAAATGGAGATGCTGTTACCAGCCCATCAGGACAGCGCGTTTTCTTTTTCATTTCCGGCTCCCCCCAAACTGCCCAACCCGCTGGTTAGCATGGAGCAGGTTAAAGTGGGATATGATGACAAGGTAATACTGGAAAAACTGCAACTTAACCTGGTTCCCGGTAGCCGGATTGGCTTGCTGGGTCGTAACGGAGCCGGTAAATCGACATTAATTAAACTGTTAGCGGGTGAAAAAAGTCCGATACAGGGAGAGTACCGAACCTCCGCGGGACTACAAATTGGCTATTTTGCACAGCATCAACTTGAGTATTTGACCGGTGAGCATTCCCCTCTGGACCACCTGGTGAGTATCGATCCTCAGGCCACCGAACAAACATTGCGTACATTTTTAGGCAGCTTCGGTTTTAACGGCGATGAGGCACTCAGTCCGGTAGCACCGATGTCAGGGGGCGAAAAAGCCAGACTGGTATTAGCCCTGGTAGTTTATCAGAAACCCAATTTGTTATTGCTGGATGAACCGACTAACCACCTCGATCTGGATATGCGCCATGCCCTCAATCTTGCTCTGCAAGGTTTTTCCGGCGCTATGGTGCTGGTATCGCATGACCGATTTTTGCTCTCGTCGGTCTGCGATGAATTTTATCTGGTCGATAAGGGCAACGTTCAGCCTTTTGCCGGCGATCTGGATGACTATCGCCAGTATCTGTTGCAGGAAGGCGAACCCAACAAGCCAATAGACAAAGCCGATAAGGTTGATCGAAAGCAGCTAAAACGTCTGGAAGCTGAATTCAGGAAAAAGACCCATCCAATACGGCAGCGTATTACAAAGCATGAAAAGGCTATGCATCAACATCAATCAGAATTGATGACGATCGAACAGCAGCTTGCCGATACAGACTTATACCAGTCGGAGCGCAAACAGCAACTGACCGATTTATTGCAACAGCAAGCTGCGTTGAAAGACGAGTTGGAAGACAACGAAATGCATTGGCTTGACTTGCAAGAACAACTCGAACAATTACAACAGGAATTTGATCTTGAAGTGGCAAGCTGAGGCGTTCTGGCAATTCAGCTGCCATTTTTATCCTCCACGCAAAACCACTTTTATTTATCTGCAAGACCATTACCAGCTCAATGTTAATTTGCTGCTGCTGGCGCTGTTTCTCGATCAACATAACAGCTATATTGGTCAAGCCAACTGGATCAATCTTATCGAGGCTATTAGCGAATCAGAGTTGCAGATTAACCAGTTCCGCCACCGCCGCCGGACAGCTAAGACGCAGCAATCACCTGATTACAACATGTTGTTACAACGCGAACTGGAACTGGAGAAAGCACAACAACAACTTATTATCCGGCAGTTGAACCAATTCAGTTTAGACATACAAAGCACGGTAAATAACCTGCACCAGTATTGTCTGGCAACGGGCGTAAAAGACATGTTTTCGATAACAGAGGCCCTCGACAAACTAGCAAGCTAACCAGACTCCCCAGGCAATAACCGGTATGCTTGTGTTTGTCATTGATTTATAGTGAAATTTCATTCTTAACGTACAGATAACTAGTCAATCACTCATACTAAACAAGAGTAAACAAAGCCAGTGACTCAACAAAGCCATGGAAAAATAATCACCAGCCCGTTTAAACCGGCCTGGTGGGCGAAAAACAGGCATATACAAACCATTTGGCCACGTTATTTGCAACGACGGCAGAAAGTATCATTAACCTCACAGCGCCTGGAACTACCCGACGGCGATTTTGTCGATCTGAGCTGGACCCCGAAACCGACAAACAGCAAAGGGATCGCAGTGCTGTTTCACGGTTTGGAAGGCTCTGCCAGGTCACACTATGCACGAGATATGTTGGCAGTAATGGCTCAAAAAGGCTGGCATGCGGTACTTATGCATTTTCGAGGTTGTAGCGACTCACCAAACAGACTGCAACGCGCCTATCATTCCGGTGATACCGGAGACGCCCTGTATTTGCTGAAATGGTTAAGCGAAAAATACCCGTCAACACATCTTGTGACTTTAGGCTTCTCACTGGGGGCCAATATGCTATTAAAGTTATTAGGCGAAAATCGCGGATCTCGATTAGTCGATGCTGCAGTATGTGTTTCACCTCCTTTTAAACTGGCCGAATGTTCCAGTGCGGTGAATATGGGTTTTTCAAAAAATTACCAAAAATATCTGCTCAACAGTATGGTCCGCAAACTTAAACAAAAGATGTCTTTTATGGACTATAGCCAGCATCTGTCCATACTATCGAACGATATTAATAAACTACGCACCTTCCGTGACTTCGATGAACAGGTAACCTCAAAGCTGCACGGTTTTAAAGATGCCAATGATTATTATCAACAATGCAGCGCCGTTGCTTATACCCGCCAAATCGATACCCCCACTTTAGTTATCCATGCCAAAGATGATCCCTTTATGAACGAAAAGGTTATCCCCACCGAAAATGAATTGTCGGATAAGATAACGGTCGAACTCAGTGAGCACGGCGGACATGTGGGTTTCTTACAGGGCACACCATGGTGTCCCAAAGTGTGGCTACATCGTCGCGTTCCTGAATATTTCGACGATATACTCAACAATAAAGTCACCGCATAAAAGAGGCCTAATTTGATTATTCCTTTTGAAGAGCTTGCGCCTGAAACCCTGCAAAATATTATTGAATCCTTTGTGTTACGTGAAGGGACTGATTATGGTGAACAAGAGTTTAATCTAGGACAGAAAGTCGCTCATGTCATGACTCAGCTAGAAAATAGACAAGTGGTATTGGTTTATTCCGAGTTACACGAATCTGTTGATATTATTCCCACTAATCAATTTAACGTTGAATAAAAAAGCCAATTGCATCAGGACACAATGCCATTCTATCTCCCACAAGCAAATTTGCGCAAACTTTGAGCCAATCTTCGCTGATAAGACCAGTATTTTGCTGTGATTTATTCATTCATGGCTATAATGGGGAGCGATCCAGATGAACCTGTTTATATTTCGTTCATTTGGTTAAGTTAAACTCGTATTTTTAATTAAAATGCGTAAAGATGGGCTTTTAACTACATGATCGACGCATTATTGTGAAAGTTTTATTATTAAATGGTCCCAATTTAAATATGCTGGGCAAGCGAGAGCCGCAAATATACGGTTCACAAAGCTTGGGCGATATTGTGAGCAAGTTAACCATGCTTGCTGAACAACAGCAAATCAGCCTGACACATGTTCAATCCAACGCGGAGCATTTGCTACTGGATGCTATTCATGCAGCAATGGGACAGATTGATTTTATTATTATCAATCCCGGCGCGTTTACCCATACCAGCGTCGCGTTACGCGATGCCTTGCTCAGCGTATCGATACCTTTTATAGAAATTCATCTATCTAATATTCATAGCCGCGAGCCTTTTCGCCAACATTCTTATTTATCTGATAAGGCACAGGGTGTTATTTGCGGACTAGGCGCGCAAGGTTATGAATTTGCATTAATGGCGGCCAAACAATACATGGCCAAGCAAAACTAAAGAGAGTGTTCCATGGATATTCGTAAAATTAAAAAACTAATAGAACTGGTTGAAGAATCCGGTATTTCTGAACTGGAAATCACCGAAGGTGAAGAGTCGGTTCGTATCCACCGAGGCAGCAGCGCTTCTGCTGTTCCAATGCAGTACGCAGCACCTGTCCCTATGCCACAATCAGCGCCTGCTGCACCTGCCGCAGCGCCAACTCCTGCCGCTAGTGAAGCCGCCAAACCAGCTGAAATCTCCGGGCATATTGTTCGTTCACCGATGGTTGGAACCTTCTATACGTCACCATCACCTGGTGCCAAGAACTTTGTTGAAGTTGGACAGCAAGTTAAGGTTGGTGATCCATTATGCATTGTTGAGGCAATGAAAATGATGAACCAGATTGATGCCGATAAAGCCGGTACCGTCACTCAAATTCTGATAGAAAATCAAGATCCTGTAGAATTTGATCAACCCATGTTCGTTATCGAATAACAGGCGCTTATGGATATGCTGGATAAAGTACTTATTGCAAACCGCGGCGAGATTGCCCTGCGGATATTGCGTGCCTGCAAAGAGCTGGGCATAAAAACCGTTGCCGTACATTCCACAGCAGATCGTGGTTTAAAACATGTTTTGCTAGCTGATGAATCAATCTGCATCGGCCCTGCATCCGCAACAGATAGCTATCTGAATATTCCTGCCATCATTGCCGCGGCAGAAGTAACTAACTCAATTGCGATCCATCCCGGTTACGGTTTCTTGGCCGAAAACGCAGACTTTGCTGACATGATTGAAAAAAGCGGCTTTGTTTTCATCGGCCCCAAAGCGGATACCATTCGTTTAATGGGAGATAAAGTTTCTGCCATCCAGGCAATGAAAAAAGCGGGTGTCCCTTGTGTTCCTGGCTCTGATGGCCCGTTGACCACAGATCACGAACGTAACAAAACTATCGCCAAGCGCATTGGTTATCCTATTATCGTCAAAGCATCTGGCGGTGGTGGTGGCCGCGGTATGCGTGTGGTTCGCAGCGAAGCTGAATTAATTTCTTCAATAGAGATGACCCAGACAGAAGCCGGTGCGGCGTTTGGCAATAGCATGGTTTATATGGAGAAGTTTCTGGAAAACCCTCGCCATGTCGAGATCCAGGTGCTCGCCGATGGTCAGGGTAATGCCATTCATTTAGGTGAACGGGACTGTTCAATGCAACGTCGTCATCAGAAAGTTGTCGAAGAAGCACCTGCGCCAGGTATCACCGCAGAAATGCGTGAGAAGATTGGCGACCGTTGCCGCCGTGCCTGTATTGAAATTGGCTATCGTGGTGCCGGAACCTTTGAATTTCTATATGAAAATGGCGAGTTCTACTTTATTGAAATGAATACCCGTATTCAGGTAGAACATCCTGTGTCAGAAATGATTACTAGCGTTGATTTGATCAAGGAGCAACTGCGGGTGGCCGCGGGCCAACCTTTATCGTTCGAACAATCGCAAATACAGATACGTGGCCATGCCATCGAATGTCGTATCAATGCCGAAGACCCACAAACGTTTATTCCTTCCCCGGGGAAAATAAATATGTTCCATCCACCAGGAGGGCTTGGAGTTCGCTGGGATTCGCATATCTATGCCGGTTACACAGTGCCGCCAAACTACGATTCGATGATTGGCAAATTGATTACTTACGGCGAGAGTCGTGACGTAGCCATTGCCAGAATGCGTCTGGCTTTAGATGAGCTGGTAATTGAAGGTATAAAAACCAACGTACCTTTACAGCGTAAAATTATGGCCGACGAAAACTTCAGAAACGGTGGTACCAACATCCACTACCTGGAGAAAAAGCTGGGGCTATAGCTTTTACTTGTTTGAATAAGCCCGGATATTATCTGTCCGGGCTTATGTGTTACTCTCTATGCTCTCTTGTCGCTTCAAATAATCCCTCCGACTTATTGATCAGGGTATAAAAATGGATATAAAAATAGAAGTGGCTGACTATGCCAATCCCCTACATCAAAAAGATATGACTTATCTGCTGGATATTTATGCCCGGGATCCAATGGGGGGTGGAGCGCCATTGTCCGCATACACACAGGAAAATCTCGCCAATGAGTTGGCAAAGATAGCTAACGCATTTTCTATACTGTGCTACGTAGATCATCAACCAGCTGGGATTGCTAATTGTTTTCAAGGCTTTTCAACCTTTAAATGCAAACCTCTAGTTAATATCCATGACTTGGCCGTGGCCAGCCAGTATAGAGGCTTAGGACTTAGCCAAAAAATATTGTTCGAAATAGAAAAAATTGCCCGCCAAAGAGGCTGCTGCAAAATCACACTTGAAGTACTTGAGGGCAATAAAACTGCCCAGGCGGCATATTTAAAATTTGGTTTTGGTGGATATCAACTGAATCCCGACATGGGAAAAGCATTGTTCTGGGAAAAACCTCTCTAACCACACAACCCGAAAATTCATATTTTTGTCCCGTACTGGTTGAAAGTGAACCGGTTTCGCCTTATATCATCTTTTAGCGGGTGGAAAAATTGCATCAATTTGAACTTTCCCTACCTAGCACGACCTAATTCATGTAGCCGTAGCAATAAGAAAAAATGAAACAGATGTTTGCAAATCAAAAAATCACCTCACTACTTTTGGCAGTAGTGGCGGTATTTTTGAATCTGTTCCAACCCGGACTCTCTGCCGCTAAGGGTTTTACTACTCCTGAGTTAACCGCGCAAATCGGTATTACCATTGATCAGAACGATCGTGATAATACTTCCGATGATCCTGAACCCGAAGACCTACTTCCTATATCCTTTGCCAATCAGGAAGTTCTGCCCTTAATAGGTAACGGCTCACAGACTCATTCAATTATCAAAGCTACTGATAGTTATCGTTCAATACAGGTGCGCGCCCCTCCTTTTAATCTTGTTTGATGTGTTTCCACTATGAAAATAATATCTATTAACAAGATCAAAGGTGATCCCAATGACAAGTTTCAAACAATTAAACACTCAAAATCTGGATCAGTATGAACTGAGCAGCCAGTCTAAAATTCAACCATTGCTACTAAGTAGTCCAGCCATTGAAATTATGAGCAATTTTTCCCGTAATGCGCCTTTAATGCTGGATCGAGACACCCCAATTGATCAGGCGTTGTCTCTAATGAAAAGTGCCCATATCAGCACTTGTCTTGTTGGCAACAAACAAGAAGAGTTTATTGGCGCGGTGTCATTAGTCGATTTGCAAAGCTCACGAGTGTTGAGTGTAGCCAATCGATTAGCGGTCAAACGTAGTGACCTCACCATAGGTGATTTAATGTTGCCTAAAAGCCAATTTAAAGGCATACAACTACAAACCATACTTAACTCATCCATCGGCGACGTTCTTCACACCATGAAGCAATCAGGGCTGCAACATGTACTTGTGATTGCACAATCCACTATGGAAATAGTTGGGATGATTTCGGCGCGGGATATATCCAAGAAGCTACATATCCCCATTCAAATCAGTCCATTGCCCAGTAACTTTCAGGAAGTGATGTTAGCCGTAGGTCATCCCTAACCCGTAAACTCAAAGAGCTGGATATGTAGAAGTCAAGATAGCGAATCAAAGCCCACGTCCAGTGGGCTTTTTTACGCCCAAAGGAATTTTAAGCTTCCCAAACTCTCACATGGGGTGAAGGCGGGGCTTTCAGGAACACAGTTCCTGCCGACTGAACGACGTTCATGGATGAACGGCTGGAGGTTGCTACATGGATGTGTGACAGATGATTGCGTCGCGTATCGCTGGGCGTGATGACAGCACGATGGGGTGGTTTTCCCCACGAGGCTGGTACTGCGCGGCAGCGTTTAGAGAATGGGCTATCCATAACATACTGGCAGGATGCGGCCATGTCGAATTCCAACCATAAAAAAAGGGCTACCCAATCGGGTAGCCCTTTCTCTAATTGGGAGTCTGGCGGTGTGCTACTCTCACATGGGGAAACCCCACACTACCATCGCCGCTAATACGTTTCACTGCTGAGTTCGGAATGGGATCAGGTGGTGCCGTATCGCTATGGCCGCCAGACAAAGACGGTTAACAATTTCAGAAAGCTGTTTGTTTATATTAGTGCTCAAACTGGTGGTTCAAGTCTTACTCTATCTCGTTCGAAGCTCGTTGCTCGTCACTCGTAGCTGTTTCTTGTACTTGTCATCAACAACCCAAATGCTTTAAAGCCACTTTGGCGTTGTATGGTTAAGCCTCTCGGGCAATTAGTACAGGTTAGCTTAACGCATTACTGCGCTTCCACACCCTGCCTATCTACGTCGTAGTCTTCAACAACCCTTCAGGACAGTTAAACTGTCAGGGATGACTCATCTCGAGGCTCGCTTCCCGCTTAGATGCTTTCAGCGGTTATCAATTCCGAACGTAGCTACCGGGCAATGCCATTGGCATGACAACCCGAACACCAGCGGTTCGTCCACTCCGGTCCTCTCGTACTAGGAGCAGCCCCTCTCAATCATCCAGCGCCCACGGCAGATAGGGACCGAACTGTCTCACGACGTTCTAAACCCAGCTCGCGTACCACTTTAAATGGCGAACAGCCATACCCTTGGGACCGACTTCAGCCCCAGGATGATGAGCCGACATCGAGGTGCCAAACACCGCCGTCGATATGAACTCTTGGGCGGTATCAGCCTGTTATCCCCGGAGTACCTTTTATCCGTTGAGCGATGGCCCTTCCATTCAGAACCACCGGATCACTATGACCTACTTTCGTACCTGCTCGACGTGTCTGTCTCGCAGTTAAGCTGGCTTATGCCATTGCACTAACCTCCTGATGTCCGACCAGGATTAGCCAACCTTCGTGCTCCTCCGTTACTCTTTGGGAGGAGACCGCCCCAGTCAAACTACCCACCAGACACTGTCCTCAATCCCGATTAGGGACCCGAGTTAGAACATCAAACATACAAGGGTGGTATTTCAAGGTTGACTCCAACAAGACTGGCGTCTCATCTTCTAAGTCTCCCACCTATCCTACACATATAGGGTCAATGTTCAGTGCCAAGCTATAGTAAAGGTTCACGGGGTCTTTCCGTCTAGCCGCGGGTACACAGCATCTTCACTGCGATTTCAATTTCACTGAGTCTCGGGTGGAGACAGCGTGGCCATGATTACGCCATTCGTGCAGGTCGGAACTTACCCGACAAGGAATTTCGCTACCTTAGGACCGTTATAGTTACGGCCGCCGTTTACCGGGGCTTCGATCAAGAGCTTCGCTTGCGCTAACCCCATCAATTAACCTTCCGGCACCGGGCAGGCGTCACACCGTATACGTCATCTTTCGATTTAGCACAGTGCTGTGTTTTTAATAAACAGTTCCAGCCACCTTTTCACTGCGGCCTCCATTCGCTTACGAAGCAAGTTCTTCACGAACGGAGGCGTACCTTCTCCCGAAGTTACGGTACGATTTTGCCGAGTTCCTTCACCCGAGTTCTCTCAAGCGCCTTAGTATTCTCTACCTGACCACCTGTGTCGGTTTGGGGTACGGTTCACATCATCATAAGCTTAGAGGCTTTTCCTGGAAGCAGGGCATCTGCAACTTCGTCACCTTGGTGACTCGTCTCGTGTCTCAGCATTAAGCACCCGGATTTACCTAAGCACTCTGCCTACTCACTTTCACATGGACTACCAACGCCATGCTTGCATAGCCTTCTCCGTCCCCCCATCGCTGATGATATAAGTACGGGAATATTAACCCGTTTCCCATCGACTACGCATTTCTGCCTCGCCTTAGGGGCCGACTTACCCTGCCCTGATTAGCATGGGACAGGAAACCTTGGTCTTCCGGCGTGGGGGTTTTTCACCCCCATTATCGTTACTCATGTCAGCATTCGCACTTGTGATATGTCCAGCAAACCTCTCGATTCACCTTCATCCACTTACACAACGCTCCCCTACCATACGTCCTAAAACGTATCCGCAGCTTCGGTGCTATGTTTAGCCCCGTTACATCTTCCGCGCAGGCCGACTCGACTAGTGAGCTATTACGCTTTCTTTAAAGGGTGGCTGCTTCTAAGCCAACCTCCTAGCTGTCTTAGCCTTCCCACTTCGTTTCCCACTTAACATAGACTTGGGGACCTTAGCTGGCGGTCTGGGTTGTTTCCCTCTTCACGACGGACGTTAGCACCCGCCGTGTGTCTCCCGGATAGTACTCACAGGTATTCGGAGTTTGCATGGGGTTGGTAAGTCGGGATGACCCCCTAGCCCAAACAGTGCTCTACCCCCTGTGGTATTCGTCCGAGGCGCTACCTAAATAGCTTTCGGGGAGAACCAGCTATCTCCCGGTTTGATTGGCCTTTCACCCCCAGCCACAGGTCATCCCCTAACTTTTCAACGTTAGTGGGTTCGGTCCTCCAGTGCGTGTTACCGCACCTTCAACCTGCCCATGGCTAGATCACCGGGTTTCGGGTCTATACCTTGCAACTAGACGCGCAGTTAACACTCGCTTTCGCTACGGCTCCCCTATGCGGTTAACCTTGCTACAAAATATAAGTCGCTGACCCATTATACAAAAGGTACGCAGTCACACCACGAAGGTGCTCCCACTGCTTGTACGTATACGGTTTCAGGTTCTATTTCACTCCCCTCACAGGGGTTCTTTTCGCCTTTCCCTCACGGTACTGGTTCACTATCGGTCAGTTAGGAGTATTTAGCCTTGGAGGATGGTCCCCCCATATTCAAACAGGATAACACGTGTCCCGTCCTACTCGTTTTCACTTAAAGTTCGCGTTCGTGTACGGGGCTATCACCCGGTATCGCCAAGCTTCCCAACTTGTTCCACTCGCTTACAATCAGCTTAAGGGCTGGCCCCCGTTCGCTCGCCGCTACTAAGGGGATCTCAATTGATTTCTCTTCCTAAGGGTACTTAGATGTTTCAGTTCCCCTCGTTTGCCTCATACAGCTATGTATTCACTGCATGATGATGCATAAATGCACCGGGTTTCCCCATTCGGACATCTGTGGCTAAAATGCGTTTTGTCAGCTCACCACAGCTTTTCGCAGACTTACACGTCCTTCATCGCCTCTAACTGCCTAGGCATCCACCGTATACGCTTAGTCACTTAACCATACAACCCAAAATAGCTTCGTCTTCGCCTTTTATGCTGCGCGTTTCGTCCTCTCTCACTCGGTTATGTACTGTTCGTACACGCCCTCGTTCGTTCGTCGAACTCGCTTGCCTAAAACCCGAATTCTCGCTATTTCATCTGCTTTAAAGTAACGTATTAAAGCATCTGAAATAACTCGCCACAGTCGCCTTTTTGTCCGACCGTCGGTGTCAATTCAATGACCGTTATATGCATGACAAGTACACCAGTTTTTACACTAGCTTTTACACCAGTTTTTACACTAGCTTTTTTCTACTACAAGTATCAGATAGAGTAAGTTACTTAAAAGTCTCACTCAGTTTTGATTACTAATATCAGCTTTCCAAATTGTTAAAGAACAGGTTTAAGATTTTTCGTTAAAAAAACCTTAATCAATCAACACTCGTCCAAATGTCCATTCATTAAGGTATTTCCTTTCCAACTCTCTATCTTATAAAGGTTGGTGGAGCTAAGCGGGATCGAACCGCTGACCTCCTGCGTGCAAGGCAGGCGCTCTCCCAGCTGAGCTATAGCCCCATTAATAAGGGTCACATCCAATGAGTTACCTCACTCAATGTTAAATTCGATTCAGACAAGGAAGAGAAGGGCGATGTGTGCGAAGCAGCACATGAGCGTTTCTCTGACGCAGTATCAATCGAATTTTGGTGGGTCTGAGTAGACTTGAACTACCGACCTCACCCTTATCAGGGGTGCGCTCTAACCAGCTGAGCTACAGACCCATTCATACGCACTGCATAAAACGCAATCCGTACTAGTTGCTCTTTACTTTCACAACAAGACTATCTGTGTGGACACTGCATCAATAAATAACGACCAATTTTGTGTAAGGAGGTGATCCAACCCCAGGTTCCCCTAGGGTTACCTTGTTACGACTTCACCCCAGTCATGAAACACAAAGTGGTAATCGCCCTCCCGAAGGTTAGACTAACTACTTCTTTTGCATCCCACTCCCATGGTGTGACGGGCGGTGTGTACAAGGCCCGGGAACGTATTCACCGCAGTATTCTGACCTGCGATTACTAGCGATTCCGACTTCATGGAGTCGAGTTGCAGACTCCAATCCGGACTACGACAAGCTTTCTGGGTTCCGCTCCACCTCGCGGTCTCGCTTCCCTCTGTACTTGCCATTGTAGCACGTGTGTAGCCCATCCCGTAAGGGCCATGATGACTTGACGTCGTCCCCACCTTCCTCCGGTTTGTCACCGGCAGTCCTCCTTAAAGTGCCCAACTTAATGCTGGCAACTAAGGACAAGGGTTGCGCTCGTTGCGGGACTTAACCCAACATCTCACGACACGAGCTGACGACAGCCATGCAGCACCTGTCACAGAATTCCCGAAGGCACTTCTGCATCTCTGCTGAATTTTCTGGATGTCAAGGGATGGTAAGGTTCTTCGCGTTGCATCGAATTAAACCACATGCTCCACCGCTTGTGCGGGCCCCCGTCAATTCATTTGAGTTTTAACCTTGCGGCCGTACTCCCCAGGCGGTCTACTTACCGCGTTAGCTTCGTTACGCATGAATTAAATTCTCACACAACTAGTAGACATCGTTTACGGTGTGGACTACCAGGGTATCTAATCCTGTTCGCTACCCACACTTTCGCACATGAGCGTCAGTCTTTGGCCAGGGAGTCGCCTTCGCCACTGATGTTCCTCCAGATCTCTACGCATTTCACCGCTACACCTGGAATTCCACTCCCCTCTCCAAGACTCTAGTCTGCCAGTTCTAAATGACCCTCCCAGGTTGAGCCCGGGGCTTTCACATCTAGCTTAACAAACCGCCTGCGTGCGCTTTACGCCCAGTAATTCCGATTAACGCTCGGACCCTCCGTATTACCGCGGCTGCTGGCACGGAGTTAGCCGGTCCTTCTTCTGTGGCTAACGTCAATGTAACTGGGTATTAACCAGCTACCCTTCCTCACCACTGAAAGTGCTTTACAACCCGAAGGCCTTCTTCACACACGCGGCATGGCTGGATCAGGCTTGCGCCCATTGTCCAATATTCCCCACTGCTGCCTCCCGTAGGAGTCTGGGCCGTGTCTCAGTCCCAGTGTGGCTGATCATCCTCTCAGACCAGCTAGAGATCGTCGCCTTGGTGAGCCTTTACCTCACCAACAAGCTAATCTCGCTTAGGCCCATCTCCTGGCGAGAGCGCAAGCGCCCTCTTTGACCCGCAGGTGTCATGCGGTATTAGCAGTCGTTTCCAACTGTTATCCCCCACCAGGAGGCAAGTTCCTAAGCTTTACTCACCCGTCCGCCACTCGTCATCATCTAGCAAGCTAGACATGTTACCGTTCGACTTGCATGTGTTAGGCCTGCCGCCAGCGTTCAATCTGAGCCATGATCAAACTCTTCAATTAAAAAACTTAAATCTATGAATTTTGGTAGACACTCATCAACGAGTGCCCACACAGATTGTCTTGTTGCAAATTGTTAAAGAACAGCGCTTGAAAGTCTCCTCTCAAGCGGGAGGCGTATTCTACGCATCCCAGGGTCAGTGTCAAGAAACTTTTTAAACCTTTTTTCTTGTCCGACCCCCTTCATGGCCGTCCGTCCGGACTCCCCTGAAGCGAGCGCGCATTCTACATCCTATCCCCTTACCGTCAACCTCTTTTTTACCCTTTTTAGCCGTTTGCGCAGCTTTTAACCACCTTTTGCCCTTAAAGGGCTATTTTTGCTACAATTCTCTCATTCAAATTGAGTAAATAGATAAAATGAGCTTACATTCCTATAAAAACATCAAGCCTATATTAGGTAGTCAATGTTATGTTGATAACAGTGCCGTACTAGCAGGTGACATTCACTTAGGCGATGACGTCAGTATCTGGCCCTTGGTTGCCGCCCGTGGTGACGTCAATCATATCCGTATTGGCGCGCGTACTAATATACAGGATGGCAGTGTATTACATGTGACCCGTAAATCTGCAGCCAATCCTGATGGCCATCCGTTATTAATAGGTGAAGATGTCACCGTTGGGCACAAGGTCATGCTACATGGCTGTCAATTAGGTAATCGTATATTAGTAGGTATGGGCGCGATTGTAATGGATGGTGCCGTGGTTGAAAGTGATGTCATTATCGGTGCCGGGAGTTTAGTACCACCTAACAAGGTACTGGAGAGTGGCTATCTATATGTAGGCAGTCCGGTTAAAAAAGCCAGGCCTTTAAATGAGAGTGAAATGGCCTTTTTAGCACAGTCTGCACAGAATTATGTCGAACTAAAGGACGAATATATAAAAGAGCAGCATTAAGCTGCTCTCAACAATTGGTCTCTTAGCAATTGTCGCAATGCACTGGTTTTAGGTCTGATGCCACGCCAAATCTCAAAACTTACCGCAGCCTGTTCAATTAGCATACCTAAACCATCAATTGTGGTTTCAACGCCGTTATCTATTGCCCATTGGTTAAACGGCGTGTTTGCAGCGCGATACACCATGTCATAGCAAATCGTATCTTTATTTAACAGATTGGCTTTAAGTGGTGGTAATTGATCCGACAAACTGGCCGATGACGCATTAATAATTAAATCAAAAGGCTTATCCGCCAGATCAGCATAACCAACACCACAGATTTTTACCGGTGAATCAATCAGCTCGGCAAGTTGTTGTGCTTTTTCCACTGTACGATTAACAATGATCAGTTTTTGTGGATTTTCAGCCAATAAGGGAAGTAGTACCCCGCGGGCCGCGCCACCAGCCCCCATCAGTAAGATACGTTTCCCCTGCATAGGAACATTGTGAAATTTCAGATCAGCAATTAAACCTCGACCATCGGTATTATCACCGACAATATAGTCGCCTTTAAAAATAAGGGTGTTTACCGCACCGGCAATACGGGCTTCTTCAGAAACACTTTGCGACAGTTCAAAAGCCAGCTCTTTAAATGGCGCAGTAATATTGCATCCTTTGCCACCGGATTGAATAAAAGCCGCCACTTTGGATTTAAAGTCAGAGATTTCCGCCAACTGCGCGCCATATTCCAACTGTTGCCCGGTTTGCTCTGCAAAGTGTTGATGAATCACCGGCGATTTACTCTGCGCAATAGGATTACCGAATACCGCATACTGGTCCAACTTAATTCTCCTCGGCTTCTGCTAACCAGTTTCTGGGACGCAGATAGTCTCTATACAGCTCCGCTTCATAACTCCCTGGTGTTGGATGGTAGTCATATTCCCAACGTGCTAATGGAGGCATAGACATTAGAATCGACTCGGTCCTTCCACCGGTTTGCAGCCCAAACAAGGTTCCGCGATCATAAACCAGGTTAAATTCAACGTAGCGACCACGTCTATATAATTGAAATTGACGTTCTTTATCGCCCCACCCGGCGCTCTTACGCTTCTCCAGGATAGGAACGTAAGCATCCAGATACCCATTACCAACGGCTTGCACGAATTCAAACGACTTTTCGAAACCCCATTGATTTAGATCATCAAAGAAAAGCCCACCGACGCCTCGGGTTTCATCACGATGTTTTAAATAGAAATAATCGTCACACCATTTTTTGTAATCGTTATAAACATTTTCACCAAAAGGACGACATAATTGTTCTGCGGTCCGGTGCCAATGCAATACATCGTCCTTATGCGGATAAAAAGGCGTTAAATCAAAACCGCCACCAAACCACCAAACCGGTTCTGCTCCCTCCTTTTCCGCAATAAAGAAACGCACATTGGCGTGTGAGGTAGGCACATTCGGATTTTCAGGGTGAATCACCAGCGACACACCACAAGCCTGGAAGGTTCTTCCTGCCAATTCCGGTCTTCCGGCTGTAGCGGAAAGCGGCATTTCGGAGCCAAATACATGAGAGAAATTAACTCCGCCTTGCTCGATAACATTCCCGCTGCGCATGACCCGAGTTCTGCCTCCACCGCCCTGTTCGCGCTGCCAATTATCTTCGACAAAACGGCCTTTTCCATCAGCCAACTCCAGTGTTTGGCAAATATTATCCTGCAACTTATGAAAAAAAGTGATGACTTGTTGAATGTCAGGCGTTGACATGATTTACCTCAATTGTTGTCCACTAAGTGCATCATAAATCCTGCTGGGTTGTTTGTTACCCCCCACAGATTGATCCAGGACAAAATTTACTGCATTTTTAAATTGATCGCGCACTTGTTGTGCAGTTATTGCCGGAACTTGCCCTGACAAGTTAGCACTTGTCGATACTATAGGTTTGCCCAGCGAACGGCATAACTCTCTAACAGGCTCAAAAGCCGGTACCCGTACCGCAATTTTGTCTGAGCTCCCACTCAACAGGGATGACACTCGTTCAGATTTGGGTAACAACCAGGTCACTGGACCGGGCCATTTTGAAAAAATCTCGAAACGTTTGTCCTGAGGGATAAGCTTGTCGTTTACGTAAGGTAATAGCTGCCCATAATCGGCTGCAACCAGGATTAAACCTTTATCAGCCGGCCGGTTTTTTATTTTCAACAGATTTTCCAGTGCCTGCTGATTATCCGGATCACAGCCTAATCCAAACACCGCTTCAGTCGGATAAGCAATTAACCCGCCACTATTAAATATGCCAGTTAGAGATAATTGTTCTGACAAGCAAGCCCCCTGTAGCTAGCTAAACTTCAGTTAATCAAAGCACGCAGATTAACACAGTCATAAACTATTTTGATCTGCCTAATCGCGACAAATAGTGACTCAACGTTTCCGCTCCAGCGATAAACCGCTATAATGCCGCTTTTATTTTAAAAATTTGTTATAGCGGAATGAATATGAAAATAGGAATAATCATGGGCTCCAAGTCGGATTGGCCGACAATGAAACATGCTGCCGATATGCTGGATCGGTTTGGTGTCGCCTATGAGACTAAAGTGGTGTCAGCTCACCGCACCCCACAACTATTGGCAGATTATGCATCTTCCGCACAAGATCGCGGCATCAAGGTTATTATCGCCGGAGCGGGTGGAGCAGCTCACTTGCCAGGCATGGCGGCTGCTTATACCAATTTGCCAGTATTGGGCGTACCGGTACAATCCAAAGCACTAAAAGGTATGGATTCATTGCTTTCTATAGTCCAGATGCCAAAAGGTGTGGCGGTCGGAACCTTGGCTATCGGTGACGCAGGGGCAGCGAATGCAGGTTTATTGGCTGCACAGATACTGGCAACCAATGATGATGAACTCATCGCTAAAATTGAAGCGTTTCGCAATGCACAAACCGATTTTGTATTGACCAACCCCAATCCAGCCGAGAGCTAATGTTGTGGAAGTACTAGTATTAGGCGCCGGACAACTCGCCAGAATGATGGCATTGGCTGGCTCCCCTGTTGGTTTCAATGTGTGCGCGTTTGATGTGCGCACCGATAAAGTGGTGCACCCTGTCACGCAGACTGAGGTGTATTCCGATTTATTATCGGCCATATTGGAAGTGGATGTTATTACCGCAGAGTTTGAGCATGTCCCCCTCGACATTCTTCAAACCTGCCAGCAAAGCGGCAAACTTTATCCAAACAGCACTGCAATTAAGACAGGTGGTGATCGCCGGTTGGAAAAAGCGCTGTTAGAAAAAGTCCAGACAGCCAATGCAGAACATCAAGTTGTCAACAATCGCGACGATTTCAACGCGGCCCTGAATAAACTGGGTACCCCACTGGTGTTAAAAAGTGCGCTGGATGGATACGACGGCAAAGGGCAATGGCGAATTAAGCTGCCAGAACAGGCAGAAGCTGTCTGGCAACAAGTGGAACAGTTTTTGGCGCACAGTAGCGCTAGCCAAGGTGTTGTTGCCGAGCAATTTGTTGCATTTAAACGAGAAGTGTCTCTGGTTGGCGCGCGCAACCGACGGGGTCAATTGGCATTTTATCCATTGGCAGAAAATATTCATGTGGATGGCGTACTGAGTTTATCCATTGCTAATGAAGTCAATGATGATTTACAAAAGCAAGCCGAAACCATGTTCACCGCCATCGCCAATGAACTCAAGTACACCGGCGTATTGGCAATTGAATTTTTTGAATTGGACGGCCAATTGTTGGTGAACGAAATTGCTCCCAGAGTTCACAATTCAGGTCACTGGACCCAGCAAGGTGCGGACACCTGTCAGTTTGAAAATCATCTGCGTGCGGTGTTTAATTTACCGCTTGGCAGCACACAATTGATCCGGCCTACGGCGATGATTAATATCTTGGGTGAAGACAACTTGCCTGATGCGTTGCTGGATATCGCCAGTTTGCATTTACATTGGTACGGAAAAGAAAAACGTCCCGGTCGAAAAATGGGGCATATCAACGTCAGTGGCAAAAACAACGCAGAACTTGAGAGTCGTCTGCGCGAAGTTGCCGCACTACTTGATCCGATAAAATTTCCGGCTTTATCAAGTTATCGTTAATTTTGCTGTATGTGCTGGCATTTTTTGTCAGCACATTGTCGCTTAGCCGAGTCTCCCTGACCTTTTTTAGTCAACAAGCCAAAACCGCATTTTTCACATTGACCAGCAACAGGCAAAGAGTTAAGTACAAACTTGCATCTGGGATAACCATCACAGGCATAAAAACTCTTGCCGAAACGGTTGGAACGCTTCACTAGCTGATGACGCTTGCATTGCGGGCAATCAAAACGGGTTTCATCCTGAGACTTGGTCGATTCAATATGATGACATTCGGGAAAGTGGCTACAGCCTATAAACAAGCCGTAGCGTCCTTTTTTTATGGCTAGCGCACCGCCACATTCAGGACATTGTGATCCTTCAATAATTTTAATTTGACTATCTTCATGCTCATGTAGCGGTTTGGTAAAGTCACATTGTGGATATCGGCTACACCCTATAAAGGCGCCGTTTTTACTGCGTCGAATTTGAAGTGGGGCCTCACACGACGGACATGATCCAAATGCCTGCTGATGACCTTGCAGATTAGCATCAAATAAAGAGTGATCAATTTTAGACATAGGCCAGGAATAGAACAGTCAAGTATACGAACATTCAGTATGCCAGAGTCAGCGATGGCTTAATATCTAAGCCTGTCAATGAAGTTGCTTAATGTAACGGACCGTCAGGCTCGTCAAATAGCAAATCTTCCATCTGGTCGTAGGCATTTTCTTTACCTGGCACGTTAAATAGCACCATCAATACCACCCATTTCAGGTCTTCCAGACAAAATTCTGTTGAATCAATTTCCATGACTCGATCGATAACCATTTCACGGGTAGACGGATCCAGCACATTAATTTGCTCAAGAAATATCAAAAAACCACGACAAGTCACATCCAGCTGCATTTCCTCTTCCTGAGTATAAATGCGCGTGACCGGGGTAATTGATGCTTTAGCTAAATAAGGTGTGGTATCGGTTTCTTGTAAAGCGGCCAGTTTTTCTAACCAGGCTAACGCCTTATAGATTTCGTCGTGATGAAATCCGGCGCGAATTAGCTCATCGGTTAGTTCATCCTGATCCACCCGAATTTCCGTTTCACTGTGAATAAAGTTTTCAAACAAATACATGAGGATATCAAACATAGCACTAACCCCTCAGTTTAATGTAACCACCAGATATGGTTGTTACCAACCCACGCAGTTCATATTCTAATAATGTTGCCGTAACTACCTCTAGGGACAGTCCGCTGCGTTGTACCACTACGTCGATTGCAGTGGCCTCATAGTCAACACTATCTAACAATTTATCGGTTGCCAAGCCTTGCTCACCAGTTTTTTGTGTATTTTTTTCAGGTGCATAAGCATTGATAAAACTAAGGTTTTGAAATTCCTCGTTAATATCATCAACTCCCTCTACCAGCTTGGCACCGTTCTTGATTATAAAATGACACCCTTTTGATTGCGGACTATGAATATTACCCGGCACAGCAAACACTTCACGTCCCTGTTCCAAGGCAAAACGGGTGGTAATCAGCGAACCACTTTTTATCGCGGCTTCAACCACTAGCGTACCTTTTGATAACCCCGATATAATCCGGTTTCTGCGGGGAAAGTTGTGCGGAGCGGCTGGCGTAGCCGGAATAAACTCGGATAATAGGCACCCTTCAAACTCAATAATTTGCTTTGCCAAACGTTGATGACGGTGTGGGTAGACCTTATCAATCCCGGTCCCCAAGACGGCCACAGTGGGTTTAGCAGCATCAATTGCTCCTTGATGAGCACATCCGTCGATACCTACTGCCAGTCCACTGGTTACAACCCATCCCTGTTCGGATAAAGCGCGTGCCATCGACTTGGCAATTTCCTTTCCTCCAACACTAGGATTTCGACTCCCCACAATGGCGAGTTGAGGTTGCTCTAATATCGCCTGATTACCAATGCCGAAAAGTACTGGAGGTGGTCGGCTAATTTCCCGCAATTGCGAAGGATAACCGGGGTCTTGTATGGTAAGCAGGAAATTTTGTTTGCTGCTATACAGCCAATTAAGGCAAACATCCAGTTTGGACTGATCGGGATTCTTTAATGAACTAATTTGCAGATCGGTCAAACCTGCCCTTAGTAAGTCTCCAACATCCCATGCGAAGAGTTGCTCAAGCTTACCGTGGGTCGCCTGCAAAACCTGATCAAAAGCGGCTGGACCAAATTGGGGCAATAAATAAACCGTTAACCATTGTTTTAATCTGACATCCTCTGTCATCGCGCCTCCCTATTCCTGATTGTTTAAGGGTGAGCGACTATAGCCCCCCTTTTAATGATTTTGGTAGAACGGGTAATCAAAGCATAGCTGCTGTTATCAAAAACTTTAAATATCACCAACTCCCCTACCTTAAGTGCAGGTTGCTCCATATCTTCGCTGGAAAGAAATACGGATTTTAGCCAGGAACTTTCGCCTTCATAGGTGGGTTCATCTGATGCTCTAATCTTGGGTCCTTGGGTATAAATACCCATTACCGTACCGGGTACCACATCGGAACTGCCCAAGTCGATGGCAACAACATCATACTTACCCATCAATTTATGCTGCTGCAGATTAGTCAATATGTGCCCTTGCTGATTATTAGCCGGCACTAACCCCAAGGCACGGTCTTCGCTGATAGCAGGCGTCTGCATAACCCGATCACCGCGCATAGCTTCAAACTTGGAACCCTCAACATTGACCAATGTCCCTTTGCCTGCGTCGGTGGGAACCAGTTTGGCATCCGCAACATGGCGCACATGCCAACCGACAACCTCACCCTCCATATCAATAATTTCGCCTTGTTGGCGCACGATAGAATAATTGCCACTGGTATCCGTAATTTTATCGCTGAGGACCAAATCACCACTGGCAAAACGGATGCTGGCATCACCGTCGCCCAAAATCACCGGCAAAGTCTGGTACTCTTCATCAGACATAATAAAATCGTTTGAAACAAAACCTTCTATTACCGACCAGGGAATAGTTGGTACGGGTAAAACCGGTTTAGTGATGCGTTTACCTTGGGGAGACAGTTTAACTAGCGGCTTGGTGACTTCCGGCTCTCGCACCAATTCCAGTTCCGGCTCACCTGCCTGGTTGATAATCAAGTACAACTCGTCACCCGGATAAATCAAATGTGGATTAACGATATAGGTATTGTTGCGCCATAATTCAGGCCATTGCCAAGGTTGTTGCAAATACAGACTGGAAATATCCCATAGCGTATCGCCTTTCTTAACCACATACTTTTCCGGTGCGCTGTCTTTGATCGTAACTGCAGCACAACAGAGTGGAAATATCATCAGTATGAAGAGCCACCTTGCTACACGAGCTGCCATGGTTTTCCCCTTAGTTTTGGTTGTCACACTGTAACCTTATATCCCGTGCAGTGAAATCTGCACTTCAAGTCGCTTGGGTATATCATCAGATATACGCTAGAATAGCGAGCAACTATTAATGGAGTAAATACATTCATACGACGGATCGTATACTATTTCATACTAACCAATTGTAGCTGAATTAATAAATGGCAATATTAGAAGTTCTCAGATTCCCGGATGAGCGGTTACGTACCGTCGCCAAACCGGTCAAAACCGTCAATGCGCAGATTAAAAAACTGATCAGCGATATGTTTGACACTATGTATGACGAAAAAGGCATTGGCCTAGCTGCCACCCAAGTTGACGCGCATGTTCGGGTAGTGGTGATGAATGTAGCCGAAGATCAGGATCAACCTTTGGTTTTTATTAATCCAGAAATCACTCATCTTGAAGGTTCGACTATTAGTGAAGAGGGTTGTTTATCCGTTCCCGGTAATTACGCTAAGGTCGAGCGGGCGGAAAAAGTCTCTGTTACGGCACTGGATAAAGAGGGTAACGAATTTAGCCTGGAAGCCGAAGGTCTGCTCGCAATCTGTATTCAACACGAACTTGATCATCTAAAAGGCAAGCTATTTGTCGATTATCTATCGCCATTAAAGCGCCAACGTATCCGTAAAAAGCTGGAAAAAGAAGCGCGCCTGGAAGCTAGAGGCTAAAAAAAACGGATGACCACACCTTTGAATATTATTTTTGCCGGCACGCCGGATTTTGCCGCAAAACATCTAGATGCGCTTATTGCCTCAGAACATCGGGTTGTTGCGGTTTATAGTCAACCCGACCGTCCAGCAGGACGCGGTAAAAAACTACAAGCTAGCCCGGTTAAACAACTCGCCGAAAAACACAATATTCCGGTTTTCCAACCCCAGTCGTTAAGAGACCAACAAGCACAAGATCAGTTAGCCGAATTGCAGGCCGATATTATGATTGTGGTGGCCTACGGACTGATATTACCTAAAGCCGTGCTGAACATACCGAGACTGGGCTGTTTGAATGTGCATGGTTCTCTGCTCCCCAAATGGCGAGGGGCGGCTCCCATTCAACGCGCTATCTGGGCAGGTGACGATGAAACCGGCATCACCATCATGCAAATGGATGAAGGTCTGGATACCGGCGATATGCTGACAAAACACCGTCTAAACATCCAGCACGACGAGACCAGCGCATCATTGTATGCAAAGTTGGCTGAATTAGGTCCCGTCAGTTTGCTCGAAACACTGAATAATTTGCAAGATATCAAACCCGAAGCGCAAGATAACAGTCAGTCATCATATGCAGAAAAACTGTCCAAGCAGGAAGCGCAAATAAACTGGTCACATAATGCCATTCAGCTGGCACGCAACATTCGCGCGTTTAATCCCTGGCCTGTGGCCTTTTTTTTGCTTGCTGATTTATCTATTAAGGTATGGCAAGCCGATGTCGTTAATCAATCCGGCCAACCCGGTGAAATACTTGCGGCAGGCAAAGATGGCATTGTGATCGCCACTGGCGCACAGGCACTACGCATCACCCAACTGCAGATCCCCGGCAAAAAAGCCATGTCTGCAGCAGAAATTCTCAATGCCCGTCAAGACTGGTTTATTAAAGGCCGAATACTACCTTGAAAAAGCCTAATTTAAGAGCCGACGCGGCGAATATTTTATTGTCAGTTCTGGAAAAGGGCCAGTCGTTACGCGACACCCTGCCTGCGGCTCAAGAAAAGCATCAGGACAAAGATAAAGCCTGGTTGCAGGAAATGGTGTTTGGTGTATTGCGTCAATTGCCATTATTGCAATACTGGTTAAGGCAACTATTGGATAAACCGCTCAAAGGTCGCAATAAAGTAGCCGAGCATCTAATTGTGTTGGGATTATATCAGCTTGCTTTCAGTCGCGTATCCGATCACGCCGCAGTATCAGAAACCGTTGCGGCCTGTCCAACTCTCAAAGTGCCAGGTCTCAAGGGTTTAGTTAACGCTATTCTTCGTAATTTTGTGCGTCAGAAACTAGCGACAAAGAAGCCGGAAAATGCGCAGATTTTATCTGGACTACCTAACTGGTTGTTTCAGCAAATCAGCCAGCATTATCCTGAGCAGAGCGAGCAACTGATCCATAGTATGCATAACAAGGCACCAATCTGGTTACGGGTAAACCAGCAACAGTGCTCGGTTAAGCAATATTGTGCTGAACTGGAACAACAGCAAATCGCCTATCAGATTTCCGAACAGCACCCCGACGGGCTTATTTTGCAGCGCAGCTGCGATATTACCTCCCTACCCGGCTATGACAAAGGCTGGTTTGCGGTACAAGACGGAGCGGCACAACTGGCTGCCCGCTTGTTATCACCACAACAAGGCGAATCGATACTTGATGCGTGCGCCGCTCCCGGTGGTAAAACCTGCCATATCCTTGAATTACAACCTGGACTGAAACGCTGTTTAGCTTTGGATGTCGACCAGCAACGACTTTTGCGGGTGGCTGAAAATCTGCATCGTTTGGGTCATAACGCAGATTTGGTAACGGGTGATGCCAGCGATACCAATAGCTGGTGGGATGGTGTGCCCTTTGATCGGATTTTATTGGATGCTCCCTGTTCTGCTACTGGCGTGATCCGCCGCCATCCTGATATCAAATGGTTAAGAAAAGCCAGTGACATTAACGAACTCGTTGCGTTACAGGCAAAGATCATGGATGCGCTATGGCCGACACTTAAATCCGGTGGTCATATGTTGTATGCAACCTGTTCGATATTACCGCAAGAAAACGGTCAACAGATTGGCGCTTTTTTATCTCGCCATCAGGACGCGTCCGTTCAGAAAATTCCGCAGGGTAATGTGAATAACCACCCCGGCAGACAAATTCTCCCCGGAGAACAGCAAATGGATGGTTTCTATTATTGCATGCTGCTAAAGTCTTAATAATGCTATTACTTCCAACGAGTTAGATTACAGATGAAGATCATCATTCTGGGTGCCGGACAAGTTGGCGCTACATTGGCGGAAAATCTGGTCGGTGAGCAAAATGAAATTACCGTAATTGATGCGAATGCCGAAACACTGAGTAATATCCAGGATAGACTGGATCTTCAGGTTGTGGTCGGGACGGGCTCCCACCCGGACGTATTAAAAAGAGCCGGTGCTGAAGACGCCGACATGCTGATCGCTGTGACCAACTCTGACGAAACCAACATGATTGCTTGTCAGGTGGCCTATAGCCTGTTCAAGACACCGAGTAAAATTGCCCGCATACGCTCCGAACAGTATCTCAATTACCAGGATCAGTTATTTCGCCATACGGATGTACCGGTCGATCATCTGATTGCACCTGAGCAGCTGGTTACCAAGTCCATTCGTCGCTTAATTGATTACCCAGGCGCATTGCAGGTAGTTGAATTTGCCGAAGGAAAAGTCAGCCTGGTAGCAGTCAGAGCCTATTATGGCGGATTGCTGGTGGGACATGCCTTGTCGGCGTTAAGAGAGCATATGCCCAATGTAGAAACCCGGGTAGCGGCAATTTATCGTAAAGGTCGGCCTATCCGACCACTGGGCACTACAGTTATCGAAGCGGATGATGAGGTCTTTTTTATTGCGGCGACCAAGCATATCCGTGCAGTAATGAGTGAGCTGCAAAAACTGGAATCCAGTTATAAGCGTATTATGATCGCGGGTGGTGGCTTGATCGGGGCCGGCTTAGCCAAGCAACTGGAGAAAAACCATAACGTTAAACTGATTGAGCGCTCCGCCGAACAGGCCAGTTATTTGTCTTCTATCCTAAACAACACTTTGGTGTTTAACGGTGATGCCTCCGATCAGGAACTGCTTAGTGAAGAGCATATTGAACAATCTGATGTGTTTATCGCCGTTACCAACGATGATGAAGCCAATATTATGGCAGCCATGCTGGCTAAACGTATGGGCGTTCAGAAGACCATGGTACTCATCCAGCGTAGCGCCTATGTTGATTTGGTGCAGGGGGGGGAAATCGACATCGCCATTTCTCCGCAGCAAGCGACAATCTCGGCCCTTCTCACTCATGTAAGACGTGGGGACATAGTGAATGTTTACTCACTTAGACGCGGGGCTGCTGAAGCCATTGAGGTTATTGCTCACGGTGATGAGAAAACCTCTAAAGTTATTGGTAAGCAAATCAAGCAAATTAAATTACCGCCTGGTACCACTATCGGCGCTATTGTGCGTAAACTCGAACCTCTGGTCGCGCACTCAAATAAAATGCTTGAATCGATTGGCAATAAAGAAGAAGTCATTATTGCCCACTCCGATACCGTGATACAGCCCAACGATCACGTCATTATGTTTCTGGTCGACAAGAAATACGTTAAAGATGTTGAAAAGCTGTTCCAACCTAGCGCCTTCTTTTTTGGTTAACCAGACGTTCCATTAAACAGCGCTCGTTTTATACTTTGCTACACTTTAAATCAGCTAAGGTAAGGAATAGTATGATGAGAAAAAACATCGCTTTGTTGTGCAGCTTAATATTGCTAGCCTATTTTTCTAGTGTTGCCGAAGCCACTACCACAGCACAAACCCCTCTCAGTACCCAGGATTTGCTCGCGACGATGACAACCTCTTTGGGCGTCACCAATGAACAGGCCGAGGGCGGGGTAGCGTCGATTATGAACTACGTAAAAGACAATCTGTCGACTAGCGATTTCAGTCAAATTGGCAATGCCCTGCCCGGATTAAGCGGTATTATGGATTCCGTTCCTGACATCAGCAATCTTGCCTCGGCAGACAAATTGAGTGAGTTAATGGAACAAATGGGAAGTTACAGCGACTCTCTCAAAGCAATCAATGAAGTGAAGAAACAGTTTGAAGCAATGGGACTATCGTCCGATATGATTAGCCGCTTTGTTGACCAGATCCAGAATTACCTGAACACGCCGCAAGGAGCAGAGGCTAAAAAACTGCTGATGCAAGGTGTTGGCAAGCTAATCAACCTGAATGCGGGATAGTCAATTAAAACAAGGTTCCGGCTCTTTAGACTTGCCAAAAAGCCGGAACATGACTCGATACAATATCGATTCTGTCACTAACAGCCGGCACAGTGACTAACGTTGGACACAGACTTTCTTCTGGCAACGGTTAACAAAACTAATCCCAGTGCTAGTATTGCAAAGCCGTCTGGTTCTGGTACCAAAACAGAGGCCGCTACTGCGGCAACTAAATCTTCAGCCCCTTGCCAGCCAACGATTAAATCCGTTAATGATGGCAGATTAAAATCACCATTTGTCAAACTGCCAGCGTTATCCTTGTCTAACGTAATGCTATAGTCAGGTCCGCTGACTTCTATATCCATAATCAATCCCAGCGCTAACTCGAAGCCCTTAATAACTGCCACTATCGGGACAATATCCACATCAACAACGTTATAGTTGCTGCCAAGATTAGTTGTCATCTCACTCACGTCCAAACGAGGGAGAGTGTAATCAGAGGTAACAGATTGAATCGTCTTTACAATCTCGTCTAAATCTGACCAATCTGCACTACTTTCAGGTTCTAATAGACTCTCAGGTAGATCTACCTGTTTATCTCGATCAGGAGGAGTTTTGGCAAAATCAGCTGTCTCATTACCAGAGGTGTTAACTAACATAGGCTCATCCAGTATTGCGGCCGAACTCACATTTCGCGTTTCCAACCCATCGATGTCTTTATGCCCCTGTTGATTAAGCGAACTCGATTTAAGCATTAGAGTATTCAATCCGACATGTGAAGTATCGCTCCAACATCTTGTGCCGAAAGTACATGCTTTTTTACCTAAATCCATATCTCGAGATGTAGCAAACTCAGTCTTCGTTGTCTGTTTCGGAACTTGGCTGTTAAACGCTGCGTGGGCGAATAAATTGGGCTGGTGATTGAACTCATACAAGCCCGTCACCGACATTTTCCGAGGGCAAGTTAGAGACGCATCAAAAACAGTAGACGAAATATCTGATGCCTGAACTGTATTACCCTTATTCTGACTCATTGGCGTATGCCAATGGGCACCGACAAAAACACTATCGTCGACTATTCCCGCATAACCTTTTTTCCAAACACTTCGCTCAACAGCATCGTTGCTCACCAAAGTAGCCAATACATTGGTACTAAACATTAATACTACAGCAGCACAAATCGAACCCTTACCAGCTCGCCGGTAAGTTAGAGGAATGAATAAATCGTTTTTCATCGCCCGCTCCCATAAAGAAAGTTAAAACGATGAGTTTAAATAGTGGATATAAAGCCCGGTCTCATCAGTTACGCTTAACAAGCCACAATTATGAATTTGTGACTATGATACAAAGCAAGGTAAAGCATAGGTATCGGCGCCCAACAAATTTTACCTTTACGCTATGAATAGCATATTTGATGCCATCAATTAGACAAAGCCCCTTTACCTAGATACACGCAGGGTTAGTCAGTACCAACTTTATAGCTTAAATAAATTACCCGTTTAAACTGTAAAAATAGCTGACATGCCGAGTAATCTGAAATTAACTACGCCAAAATGCCGGGGTAAATAATACCAGCAGTGAGAATACTTCCAGACGGCCAAATAGCATCGCCGAGATCAATAACCATTTGCCAGTATCGGTGACATCACCATAATGTGAGGCTACTGCATTCAGGCCCGGGCCCAGATTGTTCAAACAAGCGGCGGTAGCGGAAAAAGCGGTAACATCATCCATCCCGGTGGCGATAAGCGAAAGCATAATAATCAAAAAGATCGCCGCGTAGGCAGAAAAGAATCCCCACACGGCATCAACCACTTTGTCCGGCAAGGTTCTGGAACCAAGTTTGACAGCATAGACAGCTTTAGGGTGTATCAAACGGTTGACCTCCCTTACGCCCTGAATATACAACAACAGAACCCGGATCACTTTCATACCACCGCCGGTAGAGCTGGCGCAACCACCAATAAAACTGGCAAAAATCAGAATAATAGGTAAAAACACTGGCCATTCAGAAAAGCTGTCGGTGGCAAAACCCGCCGTCGTGCTAATTGACACCGCCTGGAACATAGCCAGATCGAAGGTGGTTTCCACATCCGGATACAATTTGTGCTGCATTAGCACCACAAAGCAGATCGCAATCAAGATAAACTGGATCAAAAAGAATGCGCGCAATTCCGGATCGTAAAAATAATTACGTAAACTGCGATTGCTGACCGCCGCATAGTGTAGGGCAAAATTCAGTGCCGCAATCCATAAAAACACCGCACAAATAATATTGATCAAGCCGTTATCAAAATACCCCATGCTGGCGTCATGGGTAGAGAAACCACCGATGGCGATAGTTGAAAAAGAATGACAAATCGCATCAAACCAGTCCATTCCTGCCGCCCAATAACACAGCGCACAGGCAATAGTGAGCCCCAGATAGATGTACCATAAATGCTTGGCGGTATCGGCAATCCTCGGCGTCATTTTCGAGTCTTTTACCGGCCCCGGCATTTCGGCTCGATACAACTGCATACCACCCACGCCCAAAATGGGCAAAATAGCCACCGCCAGCACGATGATCCCCATACCACCCAACCACTGCAATTGCTGGCGATAAAACAGTACCGCCTTGGGTAAATAATCAATCCCCTGGATCACCGTTGCGCCGGTGGTAGTCAAACCGGAAAACGACTCGAAAAATGCATCAGTCACCGTTAGCTGAGGCTGTTCCAACATCAACAAAGGCAACGCCGCAAAACTGGCCAACACGGTCCAGAACAACACCACGATTAAAAAGCCTTCACGGGCTTTTAGATCTTTTCGGTGCTCACGGTTCGGGTACCAGAATATTAAACCAGTGACTAGGCAAAAGAAGAAAGCCAGCACGAAAGGAAGCCCGCTACCGTCGCCGAAAACCACTGAAATCAGTGCCGGCGGGATCATAGTCACACTAAACAAGGCGACCAGCAATCCCAGAATCCTGATGATTGAACGATATTGCATAATCTAGATCAGCATATCCTGATTGGTTTGCGGAAATATAGGTAACAGCATACTAAAGCTTAATTTATTGTTTTTCCTATTATTGTCGGGTTTGGTCCAAATCAAAAGGACTATAATCATAATTCGCCAAGATAAATAGCCTCCAGCGCCAGATGGTTATTTTTTAGACTAAATGTTGACACTGATTACATCTTGTTTTATCGTCAATGTAATCACCGATTACATTAACATGGACAGCGATGAAACTTTGCTATTTTCCCCTACTCGTTCTGGGCGGTTTTTTAGTCACTAATATGGCCTTTTCCGCTCCTGTGGTAAAAAGTGCCGAAGTACAGTATCAAGACTATGCCAAATCAATACTGATCAGTGGCAAATTAGCCAACAAAGCCGAGCAAAAGCTGTCGTTTAAAATCTCTGGTTTGGTCGCTTCTATACAAGTAGAAGAAGGGCAACAAGTGAAAGCGGGTCAGCTACTCGCCCGTCTGGATGAAGCAGAAATCAATGCCCAGGTAGAACAGGCGCAATCGGTGTACAACAACGCCAAAAGTAATTTGGCTCGCCTGAATAGCTTGTATAAAGATAGTGTGATCAGTCAGGAACAACTGAACAATATGCAAACCCAGCTACAAGTTGCCCAGGCAGATTTACAGATTGCCCAGTTTAACCAGAAACATGCTGAAATCCGTGCCAACAGTGATGGCTGGGTGTTGCAGCGCAATATCGAGATCAATGAACTGGTTACCCCTAATCAACCCGCATTTATCATCAGCAACGCCCAAAAAGGCTGGATATTGCGAGCCGGTGTTACCGACAAAGATATCGTGCGTATTGAACAGGACAATCAGGTAGATATCAGTATAGATGCATACCCCGGCCAGATTATCCGTGGTCATGTGAATGAAATTGCCGCAGCCGCCAATGCCTCAAGCGGTTTGTTCGAGGTAGAAGTGCAACTGGATAAACCGGCGCTCAAACTATATAGCGGTTTTGTTGCCCAAGGCGAAATTTATTCCGGACAAACCCAATCACTGGCATTTTTGCCTATTGAGTCTATCGTCAGCGCCAATGGTCGAACCGCTCAGGTATTTGTGATTGACCACAAGCAAGCCGTTGAACAGCGCAATGTCGAACTGGCTTTTATCAAGCAGGACAAAGTCGCCATCCTAAGTGGTGTCAATGACGGCGAACAGGTTGTCAGTATCGGTGCGGCATACTTACGCGATGGTATGTCAGTCGAACTGACGAAGGTACGCTAGGATGAATTTAGCTGGCTTCGCGTTACGTAATTACCAGGTTTCCATGGTGGGATTATTGTTATTGGTGGTGCTGGGCATTATGTCACTGCTCACCATGCCGCGCTCGGAAGATCCCCAGTTTGATTTCCCCGCCAGTATGGTCACTGTGGTAATGCCCGGGACCAACCCGGTTGATATCGAAAAATTGATCGTCGATCCCATTGAGGATGTGCTCAATGAGTTGGAAGATATCAAGATTATGCGCGCCGATATCGAAGACGGCTTGGCGGTGATCCGCATCGAATTCCTGTATGGCGAAAATCCCGACGATAAATACGATGATGTCGTCTCGGCGATTGCCCGCATCCGCGATCAGTTACCCGACGGTATTCAGCGTTTCGCTATTGATAAAATCGCCCCGGCAGAAACCAATATTTTGCAATTGGCCCTGATCGGTAAGCCAATGGACTATCGCCAGGCAAGTTATCTGGCACAAAAAATGGAAAAACGTCTGCAAACACTCAACGGCGTAAAACGGGTCGAATCGGTTGGCATACCGGCACAACACTTATCGGTTCGTGCCAACTTGCCGCGCATGCGGGCAATGAATATCTCCATGAACCAGCTGATTCAGGCAGTGGAAAATGCCAGCGGTAATATTCCTGCCGGGCACGTTAATGCTGGTCTACGCCGTTTTACTGTGCGGACCAGCGGCGACTTTAAATCGGTCGAACAACTAAAGCGCACGCTGATCAGCCAGGGTGGGCCTGATCTGGTCACTGTCGATGACGTAGCCGAAGTCAAAATTGATAATGGCATGCCTAACTATGTCGCCCAGTTTAACGGTCAGGACGCGGTATTCATCAATATTGTACAGCGTAAAGGAACCAATATTTTTGATGTTGTAGAGGCGGTAAAGGCAGAAATCAGCCGGTTTGAAGCAGAGTTACCGGACCAATTTCATATTGAAATTGCCCATGATCAATCTACCAGTGTCGAACAGCGTATTGACGGATTCTTCAATAACTTGCTGCAGGGTTTGCTAATCGTCGGGGTGTTGTCTGTTTTGTTGATCGGTAGTCGTGCGGCCATTGTTGTGGTGTTGGCCATCCCCATGTCGGTATTTATCGGTTTAGGCTGGGTCGATCTGGCCGGGTTTGGCTTACAACAAATGTCGATCGTTGGTCTGGTAATCGCACTGGGATTGCTGGTCGACAACGCCATAGTGGTTACCGAGAATGTCGGACGTTATATACGTAACGGCGAATCGGCGGAACAAGCCGCGGAAAAAGGCGCCAGCCAGGTTTCTCTGGCTGTGGCCAGCGGTACCTTGACCACCATACTGGCATTTTTCCCGATTCTGCTGCTACCCAGTGGTTCTGGCACTTTTATGCGCTCAATGCCGGTCACCGTGGTCTTTACGCTATTTGCTTCGCTCATTGTCGCTATTGCCTTCACTCCGATGCTGGCCGGACGACTGCTGAAAACCCGAAAGGTTGTCAAAGAACCCGTGATGCAACGCAAGCTGGAGAGTTTTGCCAGCAACGGCTATCGTAAAATGTTGCAAGGCAGCCTGAAGCATCCGTTTAAAATCATTGCTATTGCGCTAGTGGTGTTTGTTGGCAGTGTCAGCTTATTTCCCTATATTGGTGTGAGTTTATTCCCTAAAGCGGAAAAACCCTCCTTGCTGATCAACATCGATCTACCCGAAGGGGCCAGCTTTGCCAAAACCGAGGGCCTTGCCCTGCAACTTGCCAAACGGACCAGCGAATTTGCGTTGGTTAAAAGCGTTGCACTCAATGTAGGACGGGGCAATCCACATATTTATTACAATGTATTCCCTAAACGTCAGGTGCCCAATTTTGCCCAACTCTATGTACAACTAACAGAATACGACGCCACAAAAGTTAACGCTCTCATCAGTGAAATGCGTGAGGAATTTAATCAAATCCCCGGTGCTCATATTGCCATTAAAGAGTTTCTGCAGGGGCCGCCCTCCGAAGCGCCCGTTGAAATACAGCTAGAAGGTGACAACATACAGGACCTTCGCAGGGTTTCTATGGACGTAGAAAAAATGGTCGAAACTACCGCGGGTACGGTAAATATTGATAACCCTATCAGCAAAAACAAAATCGATCTGGAAGTCAAAATCAATCGCGACAAGGCTGCGCTGGCCGGCGTCAGTCTGGTGAATATTGATCAAACTATCCGTGCCAGCTTATCCGGCTATCCGGCCGGTACTTTTCGTGACCAGTTAGGTGAGGATTTTGCCATTGTAATCCGCAAGCAGGGCGAACATGAACCGACACTGGAGGAATTGCAGAGCATCTATGTTAGTAACCAGCAGAGTGATCTTATCCCCTTGCAACAGTTAGCGGATATCCAGTTAGTCACCGATATTCCGCGTTTCCGTCATTTGAATTTGCAACGCATGGTGCATGTGACATCGGACGTACTGACCGGCCACCAGACAGAGGTCGTCACCAACGAGATTATTGCCAAGCTGGAACAGTATGACTTCCCACCGGGGATAAGTTATTCCATTGGCGGGGAACAGGCCAACCGTAAGGACTCCTTCTCCGGCATGGCGAAAGCCTTTTTATTTGCTTTACTGGGCATATTTGCCGTACTGGTGATGCAATTCCGTTCGTTTGCCCAGCCAGCCATCATTTTTGCCGCCATTCCATTTGCTGTCAGTGGTGCTTTTTTAGGACTATTTATTGCCGATTACACCTTTTCCTTTACCGCTTTTATCGGTCTAACCTCATTAATTGGCATCGTGGTGAACAACTCAATTATTCTGGTGGATTTCGCCAATCAAATGATCGACGACGGGCTTTCTGTGCAAGACGCGATTATCGAGTCTGGCGTCACTCGCCTGCCCCCTATCTTGCTTACAACGCTGACCACCATTGGCGGGTTGCTGCCTTTGACCTTGCAAGGTTCAACCATGTGGTCTCCCATGGGCTGGTCCATCATCGCCGGGCTCACAGTTTCCACCTTATTAACCCTGTTTGTTATTCCGGTTCTGTATCAATGGTTTAGCGGCAAACAATCATCCCTGGTCAGCGCATGAACAAAATCATACTAGGAACCAGTCCCGCTATCGTGGCTCACCTTTTTCAACCCCACAACGAGATCAAAGGCGCAGTGGTTATCGCACCGGCAATGGGGGTCGCGCAATCATTCTATCGTTCTTTGGCAGAGTGGCTTAACCAACAAGGCTATGCCTGTATTACCTTCGACTATCAGGGTATGGGCCTATCCCGGCAAGGACACCTAAAACATTGTCGCGCGGATCTACTCGACTGGGCAACAACAAGACGCCTCCAGCGCTCTGGATTACATGACCAGTCAGTACCCCAATCTACCTCGTTACTGGATTGGCCATAGTTTGGGTGGCCAAATATTCCCGGTTGTCAGCAATATTGAATCCGTCAACAAGATCATTACTGTCACGTCGGGCAATGGATACTGGCGGCACAATGCGCCGGTGTTGCGCAATAAAGTGATGTTTATGTGGTATTTTCTGGTCCCGTTACTGACCCCGATATTCGGCTACTTCCCGGGTAGCAAGCTGGGTGTAGTAGCTGATTTGCCACGTAACGCTATCTGGCAGTGGCGAAAATGGTGTTTAAATCCCAGTTATATCGTCGGTGCCGAAACCGCCCATATCGATCAGCATTATCAAAAGATTAGTAAACCAGTTACCGCGCTCTCATTCAGCGATGACGAGATGCTATCGCAAAAGAGTATCGAGTCACTGCATGGACTATTGACCGGTTGTGATTGCAAACTGATTCATATCTCCCCGCAACAGGTCAACCTGAAACGGATTGGCCATTTCGGCTTTTTCCGCGATGGTCATCAACAAACATTGTGGAACAAGTTTTTACTGCCAGAACTGCAGCCGCAATCTGCGAAAATATAATGAAGATGACATTGAGCAATCCAGACAATACTCCATGAATATCAATGACATCTTTATTGCTACTTGAGGATACTCTCGAGCCGCTTATGACGGAGTGCTTCAAGCCTAGTATCATTAACAATAATCTCCTTCGCCGTACCGGCAAATCGCTCCGCTATCTGTTCAAATGGCATTCTATTTTTAGCGGTTAACAGGCTTTGCTCATCTTCTGTGATATTTTCTGTGCCACACATAGCTCCTAAAATTGCCCCGGCCATCACACCAATAGAGTCGGTGTCCCGCCCAGAATTAACACCATCAATAATGGTTTTTCTGAAGTCACCTTCATGCAACACTGCATAGGCAAGGGAAAAAGGCAGCTCCTCGATAGAAAACAGTCTACTCGGGACATAGTGATTGGATGGTACACCGATTTTCTCAATTTTCCTGTTTACATCGTCCCCCATGGGGGAGTATGGCAGAATCGTCTTTTGAAATTCAGCTACCACAAGAGCGTGGTCATCTTTGTGATTTTTTAATTGTCGCGCTTTCTGACACATATCGTATATTGCCTTTTGTGTACCATCCTTAGCCAGCGACAACGCGGTATCAACAATATCGTCAACAACAACTCCCGGTTCAAATGCTTTGGCAACACAAGCCGCTAATACACCCGCCGCTTCTAGCCCGTAACTGGCCTGATGACCACTAGCAAAATTAATTGCTTCATCGTATGCCGCCCTAGGATGACAGGCGTTCACGATGCCAACCGGCGCTATATACATTGCCGCGCCACAGTTGATCATATTGCCAATCCCACCTTCTCTTGGCTCACAATTCGCAAGCGCATGGCGCTGGAAAATCCATTTCTCAGGATAAAACAGGCGCTCGATAATGTAATCTTCCCTATCAAGCTCAGGGATATAGGTTTTTTTAAAAGCAATTTCTTTCACCATGCCATCAGCCATATCCCAGGCATCCAGATGTTCTTTAGCGTGATTGTAAATATTCATCAATGCAATAGTCATTAAAGTATCATCGGTAACAATGCCATATCCGCGCTGCCGGTGATTTCTCATGGATGCTGGCCAATCAGCCTTGTGCCACGGCATAGACAAGCTTTCTACTCTGCCATACTTTTCAACAATTTGAGGGTAGGAGAGCTTTTCAATAGTAGCCCCAATCGCATCTCCAAATGCCGTACCGTACAGCACCCCTTTTACTCTATCCAAAAAACTCAACATACTGTGCTCCCAATCCGGTGTAACCGATCAATATCCAATATATTCTGTTATCAACTGCTCCAGCGCGTTCTGGTCAGTAGCAAAATTTCTGATTCCTTCGGCCAGCTTTTCAATTGCCATCGCATCCTGGTTGAACGCCCAGCGATAGTCGGCTTCCCATGTTGATGCAATCTTAATCAATAGCCGGTCTGCAGACCCCCCGCCATTGAATATCCTTCCACAATTTCCATCGCTCGCTTGATGGTTTTCTGCCTATCAAAAGACAACCGGGCATCGACTTCCGTCGATATCCTGCCCGGTATGTGATTGATTATTTCAACACCGATATTAATAGCCAATTGATCTGCACATTGGCGTATCCATTTTTGTCTATTGTTTGCTTGCTGACCGTTGATGGATACAGCCTGTTCCAAAAGATTGCGATAAACAGGTAATTTAGCTGCCTTAAGTACAAGTGACGGGTTAGTTGTTGCATCTATTGGGCGATATTGCTTTATAGCCCGTATATCACCGGTGTCTGCAACTACTGTTGTCATCGTTTTTAGCTGTTCTAATTTATTCATGCAGATCTAATTACCTCTAGTGGTCAAGGCCATATAAATTGGACTGCAAGAACTGATCAATATGAATAGTTGCCGGTGCCGCATCTTGTGCCAAGGGTTTTGAAACTGATAATGCCGCCGCCGCAGAAGCTCGAATAACAGCTTGTTGTAAAGGTATTCCCCGCGCCCTGCCAACAGCTAAAACGCCATTAAAAACATCCCCCGCTCCCGTTGGATCTTTTACTTCAACATCAAACGGCGGGATAAATTGCTGAGTCGAATCAGAACAGATATAACAGCCCTGTCCTCCCAACGTAATGACAACCTGGTTAACTCCTTCACACAGCATGATATCACCTGCTTGACTTGCCCCTTTTACGCCTTCAATAGCAACACCGGTTAACTGGGCAGCTTCTGTCTCATTAGGAGTGACAATGTCCGCCAACGAATATAATGACTTTGCATCATCGGTCGCCGGTGCAGGATTAAAAACAGATAAAATATGGTATTTCCGAGCAAGCAATAGTGCCGCTTTCACTGTCTCGGACGGTACTTCCAACTGAACAATGATCACATCAGCGCGACTTATCAATTGCTCCGCCTTATTCACATCCTCAACCGTTAATTGACAATTCGCTCCCGGTGCAACAGCAATCATATTGTCATGCTGATTCGTTACCAAAATTGATGCAGTACCCGTTGAAAACTTATCAACTCGACGAATACAATCAGTGTTAACCCGGTGTTTGTGCAAGTATCCAAGAGCTTTGTCAGCAAACATGTCATTGCCGACACAACCAATGAAACTAACATTTGCCCCTTCTCTTGCTGCCGCAACGGCCTGGTTCACGCCTTTTCCTCCTATAGACAGAATGGATTGTTCTGCCATAGCCGTCTGGTTTTTAAGTGGAAAAGCTTTGAGATAGGTAGTCAGGTCGCAGTTGATACTGCCAATTACAACAACATTTACAGGCACTTTAGCGTTATCCATTTGAGATTGTTTCATTTCACTTTGAATTTTAACAACAGGTAAATTTTGTGACTCTGGCAACTTATCGCCGCCCATAGTCGGCCTTTTTGATTTCATGAATAAAAGCTTCTAACAGACGACTCCTAATTGAGGAACGTGACCATACAACTCCAATTCTTCTGGGCTCGGAAACTATGGGCAATGAAATTCGGGTTAAATTCAGCCCCTCCGGCCAAGGCTTGGCCCAATCGGGAACCAGGGAGACGCCAAGCCCGCGGTCAACCATCACGGCAATAGCGTTAAGGGCCGCCAACTCGCAACGTTCATTCGGTACTATCCCAACCTGATTGAGATATTGCTCCGCCAAATTTCCTCCCCACAGGTTACGGTCATATCGAATGAAAGGTTGGGTTTCAAGGAGTTCATGCGGGTCCCTGTCTGCCATATTCTGCGGTGCTAATACAATTAACGGTTCTTCTCGTAGCAATTGCCAACAGCAGGTTTTGTATAAGGTAAAGGGAGCCTGTAAAACAAATGCGGCATCGAGTTGACCGTTTTCAACGGATCGATGCAGATCAATAGATAAACCGGGCTGAATAGTCACGCCAATTTGAGGGAAACGTTTAACAATCCGCCCTAGAATATCAGGCAATATACCGGTTAATGCGGTATTGCATGCACCTAAGCGCAATTCCCCTCCAACTGAATCATCAATCGCCATAGAGCGCAATTCAGCAACATTCTGAATCACACTACGAGTACGTTCGAGTATTCTGGCGCCGGCTTCGGTTACTGTTACAGTGCGACCCGCCCGTCTTATTAACGGCGCTTCAATTTGGCGTTCCAACGTCCGTATCTGTTGCGCCACACCGGCTGGCGTAATGTTTAACAACCTGGCAGCAGCCGCCATCGAGCCACAATCCACTACGGCAACAAAGGTTTTTAAAAATTTGGTATCCACTCATATCACCAGTACAAGATCAGTTTTAACAGCGTTTTCCATCACAAATGAATATTTAGAATCCCGTCTAAGACTTAATAAGATGCTTTTCGGATTTAGCCTTATCCGAATAAATAGTTAACCCATCAAGATGCTCCACAGCCGGAAATAACCAACTTGCGGCATATCCAACCACAATACAGACGAACACAGATAGCGGCATATAAAAATACGGGTGGACGAGATCAATCGACCAAGACAAAAATGTCACGATAAAACTGACGGTTACCCCAATGACGACACCCTGCCAGTTAGCCCTCCTGGTAAACATGCCTAATGTATAGGCGCCGGCAAATCCACCACCCAACAAGCCCCATAATTCCAATGCAACATCAAGCAATGAGTTAGCGTTATAACTTGCCAACAGCAGTGCCAGACCTATACCAATCAAGCCTGCGACGACAGTGACCAATTCGGCAAACCGGACATTCTGCTTTTCGAGCTTATTCTTGAATCTCTTTTCATAGAAATCGACTGTCGATACAGTAGCAACACTATTCAGGATGCTGGACAACGTCGACATTGCAGCCGCGAATATTCCAGCAATAATAAGACCGGTAATGCCAACGGGTAATTCAGCAGAAATAAACAACGGAAAAGTTGCATCAAGCGAAAGCGACGGGTCCATCCGTTCAGGATGAACTTGGTAGAACACATATAAAGCGGTACCAATTAAAAAAAACATTGCACTACCGGGTATTACAATTGCTGAAAAAGTCCACATTGACCGACCTGCATGCTTGTCGGAAGAAGTCGAAAACACGCGTTGCATCAGAACTTGATCTTTTGGAAATGTCAGGACGGTGTCAAAAAACACCAAAAATAAAAACCCCCACACAGTTGCATCCGTTAAGTTAAAACTCAGATCAATCAATTTGAATTTGTTGTCGGCCATTGCGCTGGAAATAAATTCGGCCGTGCCACCATCCAGTTTCATCAAAATAAACACAATGGCAAAAATAGTGCCTCCAAACATAACGAACAACTGCAATACATCCGTCCATATAACCGCTTTCATCCCGCCAAGAACCGTATAACAAATAGTTACAAAGCCCATAACCAGTATGCACATGGTAATGTCTATACCGGTTACCGTTGAAAGTGCCAATGAGGGTAAATATAAAATAACCGTCATTCTGCCCCCCAACTGGAAGACAACAAACAAGATACTGGAAAGCAAACGGATAGAAGGATGAAACCGCGTTTCCAGATAATGAAATACCGAGATAAGGTTGAGCCGACGTAGCAACGGAGCTATCCAGACAGCGACAAACATTAAACCAAACACAACGATTAGGTTACTCATCAAATATTGCCAATTAGTGGCAAATGCTTTGGCTGGCACGGCTATGTAACTAATAGAGCTGGCATTTGAGGCATAAAGACTAATACCTGCCGCCCAAAATGGAATTGAACGCCCCCCCAGGAAAAAATTTGCTTCGGAAGATTGCGCATGCTGCATGTAGAAATATAAACCTATCCCCAACATCAAAGCCAGGTACACCACCAGAACAATCCAGTCTACCAGGGTTAAAAAGTGCTGCCTCGACTGAATCTGTGTGAAGGCCAGATGGCTTTCACCTAAATTGTTCGAAGGTTCCACCCATAGAATCCCTTCTTTCCAGCCAGTACCAAACAAAACTGTATGATTGTCCCAATGTTCGAGTTCTGCCCAAGAGCCAGTAATCGTATGGAAGCTCATCATTTTAGTCTTGGTATGATCCGGACTCACTGTAAGGTAAAGCACATGTCCCTGACCTATAGGGCGACCGGTTCCCTCTACAATAGCTCCAGGTACCTCACCGCGTCGATTCCAGCCATTTTTCACGTCCCATTGCTGCATAAATTCGCGCTTACCGGTTGAACTTCCCAGAGTCACCTGCAACCGATCTGTTTGTGCCACGACAGAAGTGACTATTTCGTCACCCTGCTGTTGCCAGACGGGATATGTTTCCCAACTTAAGTCATGCACAGACAAATCCAGCCCATACATAAGGGGAATTCCTTTTATTGATGTCCCGACGATAAATAAATGCTCATCCAGTACCGCCCCTGCCGCAGACTGGAGTGGTTGAGGTAAGGTTGGAATATCGCGAGCAAGGGATTGATCTGTCAAGGTAAATGACGCGACTTTATTAATAAACCCGTCTGCATTATCCGCCATCAATAAATAGGTATTGTCTTTGTTATAAACAACCGAACTGACAGCACCTTGCAAAACAAAATCGTTTTTTTGCCATGAATTTGCAACTTGATCAAACACCCAAAGGTTATCTTGGCCAAGCGCCACCAGTTGCTCCTGGTACGGCCAGATTGCAGATATCGCTACATCAGAAGGTAACCCCTTTACCCTGTCGGTTTTAACCGAAACCAAACTCTCAGCCTCTGCGCCCATACTCATCATCACCAAAACCAATAGCGCAATAAGGCCTGTATAGATAAAACTGAATGGCTGACGTTTAGCTGTCGGTATGCCTGGTATAACCTGGTTCATTTACTGCATCCTGATACTTATAGTTAACGCTCTCTAAGCCTGATTTTGCGTATCTAGAAAACGCTTATACTCATCGAGTACTGATTTGGCTCGTAAAATAGAAGGGAAATCAACCATCTTACCTTCGACAGTAAAAACCCCTACGCCATTTCCTTCGGCTTTGCTGGCCGCTGCAATTATTTGCTCAGCCAGCGCAACATCTTCCAGATCAGGAACAAACAAACGATTAACTGATTCTACCTGGTTAGGGTGTATGCAGCTTTTCCCGCTATAGCCCAAACGGCGTGCCATTTCGGCTTCGGCCTGAAATCCTTGCATATTGCTTATATCAGGGAACGCACCATCATAGGCTTTTATTCCGGCTTCACTCGCTGCCATTCGCACCATTAGCATGACAGTATGTGCGCTTGCCATATCGTCTCTGGCGATGCCCGAAGAATCGAAAAGATCATTAAGTCCCAATTGCAAACCAGTCACTCTTTTATGCGATGAGCTAATTTCTGCGACATTGCGTAACCCTTTGGGAGTTTCAATGTTAATCAACAGCAATGTCTGATTGTTGATACTATTTTCCTGTTCGACTTTTTCAATAATTGAGACAGCAGCTAGCACATCATTAGCTGATTCGATTTTGGGTAAATTGAGCATACTCAAGTTGGGTTGAAGAACCGCGCTTAAATCATCTTCAAAATGGTGTGTATTAATTCCGTTGCATCGGACGATTACCGGCTTATAACAAGCTGCAACTTGCGGTGAGGCCAAGAAAGTCTTTACCGTTTGACGTACATCCGCTTTTTTACTCTCAATGACGGAGTCTTCCATATCAATGGAAATGGCATCGGCAGGCCCAGCTAACGCTTTAACAAACAATTCTGGGCGAGCACCAGGAACGAAAAGCTTACTGCGCATATTGACCCTCTACTGAAAAGATATATTCATTTTTGTTTTATATACAAAAGAGACTGACCACCAGATGTATCCGGTTTTATCAAAATCTTTGTAAAACAAGTTACGGAGAGCAATTTAAGGCATTTCTATATTCAACAAAATAGGTTGTCTCTATCTTCAAACGTTACTTATTGTTTATTCTTGCGTGTTCACTATTGAACCTAATCAGCCCCAAAGCATACACAGAATTAGAAATCGTCTATCTGATCAAGATTGCGCTTATCAACATCTGCCGTGCATTTAAGTGCAGCAACCGTTCTGGCCGCCAAGTCAGTAAATTGGGCATTATCAAAGCCCCCCAGACTTGAGCGTATTTTATTGTTTAACGGATCAACCCATTTATTAGGTAGTGCGTTAGCGCCATTGATGATTCCCAGAACAGAACCGGCTGTAGCGCCATTACTGTCAGTATCCCAGCCCCCCATTACAACATTGCAGATAGTTGTTTCCAGATCGCCGTTACCTGCCAATAAAGCAGCAACTGTCAGCGCAGCATTATTAATGGTATGCACCCAGTGGTATTTACCAAAGTGATGGTAAATGCTATCTACAACCTGTTCCCAGTGCATATGTTCTATCGGTAACTGTAAAACCGTATTAATTGCTCTGGCAAAACGGGACTCAGCCGGAACATAGGATAAAGCGCCAAGGACCAAAGTCCGTATATTTGACTCATAAAAAGCTGCCGCAATCAGAGCCGCAAAAAATATTTCGCCATAAATCCCGTTACGTGAATGACTTAACCGAGCATCGCGCCAGGCAAATTCGGCAGCCTTATCAGGATTGCCCGGACTAATGTACCCCCAGAAATCAGCTCTAATCTGCGCGCCAATCCATTCACGGAAAGGATTCATATATAAACCAGTGTCCGGAGCATCAAGACCTGATAGTAAATTGAAATAGGTGACTCGCTCGGCGGTAAAAGTTTCATTTACCGGCAACTTGGCTAGCCAAGCCGCCCCCAAGTCTTCACTACTAAAGTGTTCACCTTTAGACTCATACACAGACAAATTCAGCATAGTGTAATTAAGATCATCATCCTCTGGCATGCACTGAATATTCTCACGCAAACTGGCTAAGCCACCCCGTCTTTTCCAGGGGTATTTTTTCAGGATGTGATCCGGCATACCATGCTGTGTCCAATAATGATTGAGTGGCCAATTTCCACCAGCTTCAAGCATTTCACGTAGCGCCGGCCGCGGATATCGTTCCACAGGCTTGCCAAGCAGGCATCCCGCCGATCGCCCTAACCAACCTCCAAGAATACGGTCATAGAGAATGTCTTCATTAACAGGATTGAGTATGGCGTTATTGACAGAGGATTTTGGTGCAACTGCTTGAATTGCATTCAATTCATCTGGTTCTGCCAATGACAGATTGTCCACTGGCTTATTTTTGTGCATCAACTCAATGAGTAATTGCTGGGACTGCTGACGGGCCTGCGATTCCGGCAAATTTTGAATTTGACGGAATGTTTTTATTAGTCCGTCAGGATTACGGCCTTCTTCGGTAAGTTGAATAATTTCGAATTCTAATCTTTCCACAGGGTCCAAATATCGGATAATCACGGGGTTTCCTTAGTCATTACTTCGAGCAAGCTCCTTCCCGCCGGTACTCACTCACCAATAAAACATGTTTTATTTAACAATATCCTTATCACGCAGTTCCTGTCGTTCCTCGTCAGAAAAACCAAGTTGTTCAAGCACTGTATCAGAATGTTGACCAAAAACAGGTGCAGCAAAAGGTCTGGGGCCAGGCGTACGGCCAAATTTAATTGAGCGGGTCATTCCCTGATATTTACCAACCAATGGATGATCAAATGTCATTACCATATCCTCAGCCATAACCTGTTCATTCTTAAATATATCTTCAATATGTCGGGCAGCCGCACAAGGTACCTCGTCACCAAAAAGAGCCTCCCATTCCAGCGCGGTTTTTGTTTCAAGAGCATTTCTGAGTAACGGCACAATTTCGTCAGCATACCGAGCTCTTTTACGGATACTGTTATAGCGTTCACTTTTGGACAGTTCGGGCAGATTCATTTTCTGGCAGAGCGCAGACCAAAAGTGCGGTGTATTCGCAGACAGGTATAGATAACCTTCTTTTGTTGGATGAATTCCGGTAATACCTCCCGAACGAAAGTCTCGCCCAATATCTGCTGGTTCGCCTTCGGCCCAGACAAGTCTTGCCGACTGCATAGTCACCGCACTGCGAAGAAGCGACACACCGACATATTGTCCTAAGCCACTACGTTCACGTTCATATAGAGCCGATGCGGTCCCGGCTGCCACCAAGGCAGCCGCGTAATAATCTACCACTGAACCATAGAGTATTTCTGGTGCACCACCCCGTTCCCCTTGCATAGAACACATACCACTCATCGCTTGTAATACCTGATCATAACCGGCCTTACCCTTCATCGGCCCTGTTTCACCGTAACCTGTTACCGCACAATAAATGAGCTTTGGATTAATCAGGCTAACGGTTTCAAAATCGATCCCCAAACGCTCAGGAACACCAGGCCGGAAATTGTGTACCAACACATCTGCCTTTTTTAGCAGCTTCATCAGTATCGCATGCCCTTCAGCACTCTTAAGATTGAGAACCAGACCACGTTTGTTACGGTTAATACCCAGAAAAGCCCTGTTTTCTGCTTCAAGAGTTGACGGATACTTTCTTAAATTATCACCTGACGGAGGTTCAATTTTTAATACATCTGCTCCTTGATCTGCCAATAGTGCGCAACCATAAGGTCCCGCGATATAAGCACTTAAATCCAGAACTTGAATACCACCAAGTGGCCCGCTTGAGCCAACTTCGTTTGGTAAGGAATGTTCCAGTTTAGAATTCATAAAACTCCTCAATTTAGTCCAATGAAAGCACCGGGCAAACGTCAGTTAATATTTATCAGAAAATAATATTAAGGGTTACTTACCCTTTTATATGGACAGATGCTCCGTCATTTAACCGACTTCCCTTTTGCTCAAAGTTTGAATGACTTTGTAGCAGGAATAAATCCCGTGGCGCTTTTATCCAACAATACATTTTGTATCTTCCCACACGCTCTTTGCCTCATCACCCAGTGATTCGGTCAACAATACAGCGAAAACCAAGCATTCCTGAACGATCTTTACAGGGTGCCATTAATAAATACTTGCCGTGTTGATCCAGCTGATACGCTTGAGGAAAGTACCAATGTGATGTTGCCGGCTGGTAAGATGAACCACCGCGCAATGACGCTGCCCGCGTATGCTTGTCGATAAACTCGTTAGTCCATTGCCAGATATTACCCACCATATCCATTACACCAAATGGACTGGCACCATTCGGATGGGCATCAACATCATCAGGGGCAACCAGGTGCCTACGGGTGTTGATTTCCGGTACGGCTTCCGCATCCCAGCTATTTCCCCAAGGAAACAAACGGCCGTCATCCCCTTGTGCAGCATATTGCCATTCCCATTCATTGGGTAATCGTTTGTTTGCCCAACTTGCATAAGCTCTGGCGTCTTCGATGGAAACCCAGGTGACAGGTTTGTTTTCCCACCCCTTGCGCGGTCGCCCGTCAACCCAGTCCTTGAGGAAATTATGATCATCGTCAGGGTAATAACCTGTAGCCAGAATAAATTGGTAGTAGTCGGTATTAGTGACAGGGTATTTGTCTATAAAAAAGCTGGAGATTTTCATATGATGATAATGCGCGCGCCTGGGCAGACTCTCCCAGGGGTATTGAAAATCGAGTCCTGCCCACATGTACCCTTCTATTTCGATTCCTCCAACTTTAAAATCAAATTGTCCGGACGGAATAGCTATCATACCGTCCGGCGCGTCCTTTACAGGTTCTGTCAGTTCGATCTCAACCATCTCCTGAGGTAATGCTTTCCAGGCTCCCGAATAGTCCTGGAGTGGAATCGCAGTCAATTTTTTCATGTGTTGTAAGAAGTTGGCCAAATCCTCAACACAACCACCCTCTTTTATCGCTAAGACACAGCCATATCCCTTGGATTCCATATTGAAACTCAGTACTGCATTATCCGAATCGAATCTGGGTTGAAGCTCAACTCCGTTCCAGAGATCGAAATAACCTGTCCCTGCATGATGATTAATCACTAGTTGCTCACCCGTTATCTCATATTCATTGCGATTCACTATTGTCCATAGCGACAAATACTCTTTCGGAAAACAGGTAGCAAAAACCCCCTGTTGCAACGTGGCAAAATATGGCTGCCAATCCGGGCTGACAAGAAGCTGTGAAAATTGGCGGAAAATGGTTGCAATTCGACGTAACGTCTCAGCATCTCTTGGTGTTAGCTGATTCCAAATCCCCCAGATGTTTTCCCAGGCGTTATAGCCGTGACCATTAAAAAATATATAATGAAAGTCGTCCGTTCGGTTTCTTGCCCAACGATTTTCTACATTGGTCAAATGTCTTGGCTCAAGCCACTTAAGTTTGCTGACCGCAGGAACAACACTGGTAGAAGCTTTCCCCCAACTTTGGTTGTTCCACATTAGCGCTTCATCTGATAACGGCCAGGTTTCAGGCTGCAATACAACCGGATGGCCAATTTGATCCGAGGCATCTCGAAATGCCCGGGGAACGCTAAAATAAGTATCCCCATTAATGCCATCGGCATTCACCTCAGCGGCTAGTTCGGTCAACGCCTGCCAGTCTGTTTTACCATTATCCCGAGTCCCATTGTCCCAAGGCATAGTTGGTAAAAACACCCTGACGTTACGCCGATGAAAATCCGAGACAACCTGTTTTAATCCCTCGACACCACCAGGCAGCGAGTTCACCAAATCGTGCTGACTGCGATCATCAATTCCTATATTCGGGTAGATATACCAGAGCAGGACACTATCAATCCCCCCAAAACGCACTTCCAGGTCATCAAGATATTTATCTACCGTATATTGTCTTAATACCGGATCGTAAAAAAAACGATCCTCAACCATCATTTGAGTATGTACATAATTACTTTGAGACCACTGCAACTCTTGACGACGGTATTGTGAATCGTCATACCCCATTCTGATAAGATGCTCTCGCCGCCAGATTTTGAAACCATGGCGCCACGCCTCAACACTACCGTTAACATCAACTTTCCATTGACCAATAGTATGGAATGGCCAAGGTGGCGTTTCACCGGGAGTAGGTAGATGTATAGGTAGCGTATGGGGCTGCTCAAATTCTGCAATTTTTGGTCTGGGCGCTGGGATACGATAATCTTTTGAAGTCATAAAAACTCTTTTTATATGGCAGTACACACTCCTTGTTGCACAGGAGTAACCTAATGATTGAATCTCGGATATATGATGATAGCAGGCCTTATCCCCGGACGTCGGTAGGTAAGGCCTTAGGTACATTTAAGGATCTAAAATTTCAATGTATATCCAACACTAAATATGCGTCCTTGACCTTTAAAATAATTGCGCCATTGATCAACTTGCGAATGACTCAGGAAATAAGACTTGTCCAGTAAGTTGTCAATTCCCAAACTGAAAATAGCATTATCCAGCTTGTAGTTTGCGTTGAGATCAAAAAGCGTATATCCGTTAATATGCTCCTCTCCGTCCTTGCCTTCATTGATGTCGCTGTCGAAGACGGTACGAGCACCCAGCACCACTTTGCCATAATCTGAAAACTGCCAATTCGCCGTCAACACCAGTTTATCAGGACCAATATCACGTATTCCCATTTCTCTATCCAGTGGCCCAGTATCACCGGTACGCGTTTTGCCTTCAGTATGAGAGTAAATCGCATCAACTTTGATAGCGTCAGTTAACCTATAACCGGTCGTCACTTCATAACCGCTAATTTCCGTCGGTCTGCGCAACATAATGTAATCTTCCGTTTCCGGATCAACCCTCAAGCTCACACCAAACTCGGAATCAGATCGATAGTATGAAGCACCAAAGTTTGCTCGCTCGCCATTCCAGTTAAATCCAACTTCCTTGTTTTTGACGACAATAGGTTGCAAATCAAGAATACCGTCAACCGAAATCGGATCATCATTCGGACAACCGTCAGGCTGGGTTCCTCCAAAGGGCACATCTCCTTCGTTAGTATCATTTGAACAACTGATATTACGTAGTGGTATGCCCACATTTGGCAGCGTAAAACCTTCGGCTGTAGACACATAAACCGATAACTGGCTACTAACCCGCCAAATTGCGCCAAGGTTCGTCATTGTCTCTTTATAATCAAGAGTTCCTCCCTGCACTTCACGACGATCTCGATACCAGGTAGTAGTATAGTCATCAACGTGGAGCTCTCCGTCCTCTCTACGCACCCCTCCGGTTAAAGTGAAATCACCTATATCGTAGGAAAGTTGCATAAAGGGTGTTTTACTGGTGTATTCCATTGGTGGAACCCAAATACGGTTAGTCAGGGCCAGCATTTGTTGCGCCGTGTCTTTGACAACATCCAGTCCCACTTGTAGTTCCAAGTCTTCAACTCCAAGAATATCTATGCGTGTCCAGGCAGATCGGAATCCTTCTTTATCAGAATGAATTTCTGACTGGTCAATTAGCGGAAAGTCTCCGATTGGCAAGCCATTTTCATCCAGGGGTATTGGCGCGATAAGCGGATCCTGTTTATCAATGCTATTTTCCGCTTCATAACGCATGCCCTGATCCGCCCGGTAGTACTGAATCCAAAGTGCACCACCCAGCAAGTCATCATGCGTGTATGTCAAACTCTGTTGGCTAAAATCATTAAAACTTGCACGCGCGCCCAAAGGACGACCTGGTTCAGATGTACTGCTTAACCCTGTTTCCCTGTCACCATCAACCAATACATAATTTCCCTTACCACTGATATTGAAACGACTGAGCGATAATTCGAGACGTTGTTCATCCTGTTCACCAAAGTTGGTACCCAGCTTGACAAACAGGTTATCCGATTCAGAATCCATTGCTGAACCACTCGTACCCAAGCCAATTCGGCGTCCGTCAGCGTCGTAGCCAATACCGGTATCAGAAAAAGACGCGGCAAGAAGCAAATCGTAATTATCATTCAGATGAGCAACATTAAAACCCAATCTCCAGCTTTCACTATCATCCTCAAACTGGGTTCTATATTGGGATGATAATGTCACTTCAGTTCCCTTTACTTTAGGAGTTCGCGAAATGTAGTTGATGATCCCCCCTGCCGCACCCACGCCTTCCGAAGCAGAAGGACCGTTAATGACTTCAATACGTTCGATAATTCCCATATCGGTAAAAATACCGGCCCGATTTCCTTCACGTAACGGCGATCCTTGTGGAACACCATCAAATAGTCGCAATGCGACCCGACCACGTAAGGTTTCACCTGAGTTTGACATTTGTTGAGTAGACTCGGAATAGCCCGGTATAGTTCGGGTTAGTAACGAAGTTGCATCGGAAGTCAGTGACAAATTGCGTCCGACCTCTTCCTGAGAAATCACGCTGATTGCGCCAGGTATCTTGTTTGCTGCTTTAGGGCGTCTTGCCCCTGTCACAATGATCTTCTCTACACTAGCTTCATCCTTGGCGCGTTGTTCTTTATTGGAAGAAGGTGTCGCATTGTCTTGCTCTTGCGCTGCCAGTGAAGTGCTGGTCAGCAATGGCACCATAGCCATGTTAGCAATAACGATCGCAGATAGTGTTGTCATTTTTTTATTATGCATTTCTTAGCCTCTTAATTGGGTGTTATCTACTTAACAGGAAACAAGTTAGTAGGCCCGAAGCGACAATCCGCAATACGACACGTCAGACCGTAAACTTTATGTTAAAAATTTGTTTCTCCCGAAAAATATACGCCACCCAATTAGCAAACAAAATCACCCGAAGGTATCTTCAAAACCAAGATAAAGTTACTTCTTAGGGTCTTAAATATTGTTAAAAAGCGAGTCTAACAGACACAATGAAGGGGAGTTCTATAGCAGATGAAAAGTGTTGGAACAAAACAAAATCATCAATATCAGATCTAATCAAATAAAAATATTGGCTATCCACATCCGCTAACAATCAAAAAGTTATGTAAAACGGTCTTATCGTGACAATCCACCCTGAAGATTTCCATTTGGTACCGACATTCCATTGGCAAACATATACCTGAGGCCTTGCTCAAAACCGCTTGCCCATACGTCAATATCATGTCCACCATTTACAATTCTTAGTTCTGCCCGACTCAACGGTATATACTTTTTATCTGAAACTGGCTGATGCAACAAACTGTATAAATTAGCAACCTGCTTCTCCATATTGTAACGGTAGGCATTGTCTGGAAGATCGCTTTTTTCACTAACATGATTCCAGTCATCATCACCTGCAATGATAAACATCGGCACCCTATAGATTTGACGGCAATATGACTGAAACGCTACTGGATAATTGAAATTGTGCCATACCCTCGAATTGAATGGTTCACCAAATGCACCTCGAGAAACGGCTCCAGAAGTGGCAGGAGCATCGTCACGCTGAATAGCAGGACTGAGCAACACCGCAGTGCTAAATAACTGGGGATAAACTAACGAGTACCTTAATACTCCATACCCTCCCATAGAAAACCCTATCAGCCCACGACCGGAACGATCATCGATTGTGTGATAATCACGTTCAACCTCGGGAATAAGATGTTGAATGATATCCGACTCTACCGCACCATATCTTTGAGAGTTAACCCAGTAACTGTTCCCGCTAACTGGCGCAACAGCAATTAGCGGAGGAATGATTTTAGTCTCTATTATTTTATCCAGAATTGGCCAGAACATATCCCAACTCTCTTCCGTCCCGCCACTACCATGCAGTAGATACAAAACAGGGTATCGTGTTTTGTCAGACGGATCGTAACTGAAAGGAAGATAAACGTTATATCGTAATTTTTGCTGATTTGCGTTGCTTCCGGCTTTGAGTTCTCTGCGAAACACTTTTCCTGTTTGTGTTGAATCATAACGAGACGCATCGTAGGTTGGACTAACCAACTGACTTTCGTTAGCTCCCAGTAAATACTTAAGACTTTCTTCTGCACCGGCTAACCAGGCACTATCACTATCCATGCCATCAATAATTCTCAATTCCGCAGGACTGGCAGGAACAGTTGAGCCTTTTTCAAAAGACAGACCAAATAAATTCAATTTATGTAGTTTTTGATATAAATCTATCGATAGCTGTATTGTCGAATTCGTCTGGATAGTTCCACTGGCTAGCGTGCTTTCATGGATACATTGCTCTTCCCCCGCAATGATATAGACCGGTAGCCGATACCCTTGTTTAGCATAGATATCGACCATATCGGTCAAACTCCTTTCATTCCACCGTTGAGCATCACAAGTCCCTGAGAATTCATGCATAGCGACGGCTTTAAATAACGAAGGTACTTGTAATGCTCTGAGTATGCTTTGATGACCCCCTATTAAGTATCGTCTGTCTCGGCTACGAGAGACTGCATAAGTTGATCCCACATATTCAAACAGATGCTCAAGCTTTTCCCGATCTGAGATATCGACTGCCTCTTGACTGACGAAGGCAACAACAACCGCCTCAATCACTTGGGACGCAATCATTTTGTCCAGCTTATTTTTCAGCTTTCGCTTGTTTTCCACTTTTAGTGGAGCTTCATTGATAAAGTAAACAACCGGATATTCACCAATATGATGGGGATTATAATTAGGGGGTAAATAAACGTCTGATATCAAAGAAATCGGCGCGGGCAGCTCAGTATTGACGACTTTGTTTTTCACTGTCATACAAGAGCTGAGAAAAATGACCAAGATAACTAGGCTTTTTGCGTTGCTCATCAATTACCTTCTGCACTTCACAACATTTGTTCGGCCTTCAATATAACGGGATATGGCACCGCAAATAAATAAAGGCGCGGTTGATTTAAAACATACTAAAACTATCCAGTCGAGATTATTATTCTATCTTTCGCTATCATGTCTTTATTCAAATACCGGATGAAAATAGGCCAGAGATGAAAAAGCTTAAAAATGAAGCCGCACTATTGAAAAAAGCTATCGAGATTGGCGAACGTTATGCGCATAACCTGGGCTATAACAAGTTCTCTCCTACCGATTCGGCCAATCAAAAAGTCGAAGCTCTGTATCGCCTGTTAGTGCATCAGAAAATGATCCAGCCGCTGGCTGCCGATCAGGAAAACCTGCTGAATATGAAACATAAACTGGCATTGTGGATTGCCAAACAGTTACCGCAAGATCACCCGTTATTGAAAGAATAACGGAATACGATTCAGATCAGGCCTTAGCCGGTTCAGAACAGGGAAACACTCTAATTGCACCGGTATGAAAAAAGTCGGCCAGACACAATTCGCTTTTTGGATCTAATGTCTGCATTTGTGCAAACAGCAATTCCACCGTGGCCATGGCGTCATCCAGTGCATTGTGTGCAGGTGCTTCAGGTAATTGGTGGCGCTGACGGCTCACCTGCAAAGTGGCACTGTCGGGTGGCACAACCTGATGTTTGCGTTTCATTTCGTAGCGAGCCAGTTGCATGGTGTCGATGGTAACCACCGTTGGCCAAGGTATTTGTAGCGTGTTACACACTCGCTGTAACACGCTGAGATCCAGAAAAGTATGATGAAAAACCCACACATGCGTCGAGGCAAAACCCAATAATTGCTCCAGCACAGGTTTAAGCTTTTTGCCCTGCTTGATTTCCTTGTCGGTCAGCCCGTGAATGACTGGACTCTGATCCAGCGAGCGTTTGGTTGAAATGATCTCATAGAAACTATTCTGCAAATCAATACTATACCCCTGCGCCTTTACCCAGCCGATCGACAAAATATCTGCCTGCTTATAATCCAGTCCGGTCAGCTCACAATCTATCGACAATAGCGGCAACTCTCCCCAGAGCGTTGCTCGCCATTGTTCAGGTAATTGCGATGCGGGAGACAACCAGCGTTTGATCCGTTGCCACATTGTCTACCCCAATCCGGCAGTAAATTTCATCTGTACACCTTGTTGAGCAACCCTAATGCCCTGCAACGAGGCCTTGAGCTGGTGTTTTTCAATCGCCGATAAGTCACTGACCGACACCAGATTATCGGTGACATGGTTTTGTAATTGATGACGCCAGCGCAAGCGGTTCAGAAACAGCCAGATATCGCGTAAATTATCCGCGTCTTTTTTGGTTAGGCCGGAGTCGGTCGGCAAATGCTTCAGCCGCTCCAGCGTTGAAGGCATGCTCAACCCATTTGCCAGAGCGTATAAACGCACTATGTCGTTAATAATACCCACTGCCTTGCGCTTTAAATTAATCGCATCTTTCACTTTATGATCTGATTCATAACTGAATTTCTGAAACATGGTCAGCGGTACCACTCCCTGAATGGCATGGCGTGCCAGTGCCGACAAAAAGAATGATTGCTTAAACAACGGAACCCGCGCCTTCTGCAACCGGTTTAGCAGGGTTTTATTACCGGCCACAGCCCGCACGTCCAGGTAGATATTAAAATTCAGAATAGCCTGGGCAGTGGGAGTTTTGACCCATTGCTTGGCTTCTTCTATCGCGTCATCCACCGACTTGCGCAAGTCCGGATTGGTGGCCATAACGTTGCCTTTACATAGTTTAATGCCGCATTTGGCTAACCCGTCACACACATATTTCGCCATGGCTTCAAAATAGGCGGCCTGTTGCTCATCTGGTGTTTGCGCCAATAGCAGGCCATTATCCTGATCGGAGCCCATAAACTGATCTTCACGAGCCTGCGAACCATATACCAGCCAACAATAGTCGAAGGGCGCTTCGCCATGCTGCTGGACAAAAAACTGCAGCAGTTTGCGGGTCATGATATCGGTAGCCTGCGACAATACCTTGCCAGCAATATCAAAATCTCCCGGCCGCCGGGCATGACGTGAGAAATAGTGTGGCATCTGCCAGGACAAGCGGGTCAGCTCGTATAAATTTTTGGCTTTACTCAACTCACCGATTAAAAACAGAATATTACCGCGCTGATAGCGGATCACATCGGTGACCGTAATAATGCCTAACGGCTTGCGGCTGTCACTGTCGATAACCGGTAAATGATGCACATTGTGTTCAGTCATGTAACTCATGGCATCAAACAAGGTACGCTGATGGGAAATCAGTACCGGTTCGGTGGTCATAATGTCTTTTATCGGCTGATTGATATCACGCTGCTGTGCCACGACCCGGTTGCGGATGTCTCGGTCGGTCACTATACCCACCAGTTTTTCATTGTCGGTAATCAATAATGATGACACGCCCGTGTCTGACATCAACTTGGCGCTATGGTGAATACTCAGTTCCACATCGGCGGTAACCGGTGCCGCATTGAGCAGTTCCGTCAATGACTTATACAGCCACATGGAATTGGAGTCATCTGCTGCCTGATTTTGCAGACTCTGGGCTTTGCTGTTGTTGAAGAAACGTTCGAATTCAGGATACTGTTGCAAACACTGCACAAAGCGTTGCTCATTTAGGCAGTAAACCAACCCCGGACTATCCACTTCAAGCTCAATGGGAATATTGGTTTCATCCAGTAAGTTGCCGTAACCAAAATAATCCCCTTCGCTGACATAACGTAGCGGACTGTCAGAGTCTTTAACCAGAAATTGGCCGGTGTGGATAAGAAACAACGCATTGCCTTGCTGCGCCAGCAAGGCCTGTTTGTTTTCATTGGTCAGATAAATTACCCGAATATCCGCTGCGATATCCTGTAAACCCGTTTCATCAATACTGTCAAAGGGCGCAGAAGCCTGCAAAAACCCAATCACTTGCTGAGGTACTGCGGTCATAAAATTCCTGATTATTTAATCCAGATACATTTAACTGGCTTTGCCCACTATACCTTTATTTAGCACTTGTTCGATGCCTTGAAATTGCAACATTGCCTGCTGTTCATCCAGATCGATCACCCCGTCAATCAGTAACGACGCATAGCCATGCACCATGCACCATGCCGCCGTTGCAATATCTGAACTGGCATGCGGCGCAAATACCTTACCCTCCAGGCCCATGCGAATCACATCTTCCAGTACACAAAACCCTTCGCCATGGCCCGCATCCATCTCTTTGCTATTGAAGTCTGATGCTTTCATACCAAACATCAGGCGATAAGTTTCCGGATGTTGCATGGCAAATTTAACATAGGTTAAGCCAACCTGTCGCAAACAACTTTCAGGATCACTCCCGGCCTGCTCAAACGCATGGCGCATTGCTTTCCCCAAACGCTCAAACCCGTCACTGGCCAGTGCTGACAACAGCGCAATTTTATCCTTAAAATGCCGGTATGGGGCAGCCTGGGATACGCCCAATTCACGGGCTAACGCACGCAAACTCAGATGCTCAGCGCCGTGCTCACGGATACAATGCAACGCGCCGTCCATTAAAGCCTGGCGCAAATTTCCATGATGATAATTTGGTTTAACTTCTGTGGTCATGCCTGGGACAGATAAGTTATCAGTGTCAACATTAAAGCAAATCAGTTTGTGTAAGTAAAAATTTAATTACACTTAAAATTTAGTCGGTTGGCGATTCTATGTTTAAACTCAAACTTTTATAAAACAACATTCAACAAATTATACCAATCCGCATCGAAAGTATTGATATTTAAGGAATCGATAATGAAAAAATGGTTATTGGGTCTGGTGTGTATGCTAGCAGGCTTGCCTGTCCTGGCAGTGACGCAAGCAGAGGATGTCACCTCCTTTACCCTGCAAAACGGTATGCAAATTCTGGTGCTGGAAGATAACTCCATTCCTAACGCCAACATGTATTTGTTCTGGAAGGTAGGTTCGCGCAACGAAGTTCCCGGCATTACCGGCCTGTCACATTTCTTCGAACATATGATGTTCAACGGCGCCGAAAAATATGGCCCTAAGATGTTCGACCGCACCATGGAAGCGGCGGGAGGCAGCAATAACGCCTATACCAGTGAGAATATGACGGCCTACACCGACTGGTTTCCGGCCGATGCGCTGGAACTGATGTTTGAACTGGAGGCGGATCGCATTGAACACTTGGCGATTGATCCGGACATGGTGGAGAGCGAACGAGGCGTTGTAGCCTCAGAGCGTACCACCGGACTGGAAAATTCCAACTTCCAGGCAATCTGGGAAGAGGTCAAGGGCGCAGCGTTCCGTGCCCATCCCTACAGCTGGCCGGTCATCGGGCATGAATCCGATATTGCCAACTGGACATTGGAAGATTTACAGCAATACCACAAAACCTATTACGCCCCTAATAATGCTGTGGTGGTCATTGCCGGAGCGGTTAACGCAACCGAAGTAAAAAAACTGGCCAAACAGTATTTTGAACCCATCCCTGCTCAACCCGCGCCGCGTGCAGTACACACCGTCGAGCCGCAGCAAAAAGGTGAACGCCGGGTATATTTATACAAACCGTCGGTTTCCAGCCCCAATATTATGATGGCCTTCCATATCCCGCAAAGCCAAAGCGAAGACTACTACGCACTGCAAATGCTGGGGGATATTCTGTCCAACGGTAACAGCTCACGGCTAATGACATCCCTGGTGTTTGAACAGCAGCTGGCTACCGATGTGTTTACCTATATACCTGACTCTATCGATCCGAACCTGTTTTACGTTTATGCCATCGCTGCCCAAGGCGTTGAGGCAAGCGCTCTGGAAAAAGCCATCATTGAACAACTGAATCTGGTGGCTAAACAAGGCGTCAGTGACAACGAATTACAAAAGGTCAAAAACAGCCGGCTGGTTGATTTTTATCGCACCATGCAAACCATTAACGGCAAAGCCAACACTATCGGCACTTATCAGCTATTTTTTGGTGACTATCGTCAACTATTCAACGCGCCGGACGCATTTGAGAAAGTGACTAAAGCAGACATTCAGCGTGTTGCAGGTCAATATTTACGCAAAGCTAATCGTACAGTAGGTATTTTAAACAACAAGGAAGATAGCAATGAAAATGATCTGTAAACGTCTCATTCTTCTGGTCTCAATATGTTGGTCCAATACGCTTTGGGCGGCGGATTTTACTCTGCCAGAATATCAAAAAATTGTACTTGATAATGGCCTGACGGTTTATTTAATGGAGCAACACGAGGTCCCGCTGATTGATGTACTGGTTACCGTCAAGGCCGGGGCGGTGCAAGACGGTAACAAAGCCGGTCTGGCCAAACTCACTGCCGAGAATTTATTGCTGGGGACAAAAGACCTGGCAAAAGCGGATTTCGAGGCAAAACTGGATTTTATCGGCGCCCAGATAAACGTGAATGCCGGCCTGGAGTCAACATTTGTGCAGGCTTCTTTTGTCAATAAAGACACCGACCTGGTCATGGGGTTATTACACGACGCCGTGCTGAAACCGGCATTTTCCAACGATGAATTTGATAAGCACAAACAACGTTACCTGGCGGGCCTGCTGCAGCAAAAAGAAAGCCCTAAAGCGGTGATCAAGGATTACTTTAATAAGCTGCTGTTCAAAGATCATCCCTATTCAGTTTTGCAGGATGGTGATAAAAACAGTATTAACACTATCAATTCTGCAGATATTAAAGCCTTTCACCAACGCTGGTATACCCCCGACAACACCGCCATTGTGTTAGTCGGTGATTTCGACACTGCGACGATGCTTGGCAAAGTAAAATCATTGTTTACCCACTGGCAAGGGCAGGCGCCGGCTTTTTCACTACCTGACAACATATCATCTCCCAGCCAGGCCAGTGTGGTGTTGGTCAATAAATCCGACGCGATCGAAAGCACATTTATAATTGGCGGTCCGGGTATTAAACGCAGTAATCCGGATTACGTCGCAATCAGCGTGATCAATACTATTCTAGGTGGACGTTTTACTTCCTGGTTGAATGACGAATTAAGGGTTAACTCGGGACTTACCTACGGCGCGCGCAGCACCTTTGATGCTCGTAAGCAGGCTGGCAGCTTTTATATTAGTACCTTTACCAAAAGCGATACAACCGAACAGGCTATTGACCTGGCGTTAGAAACCTATGCCCGCCTGTGGGGCAAAGGCATTGATCAACAAACTCTGGACTCGGCCAAGGCCTATGTCAAAGGACAATTTCCCCCTAACTATGAAACCTCCGGCGAACTGGCCAGCCTGCTTGCCAATATGTTTATTTACGGCTTTGACGAGCGGTTTATCAATACCTTTAATCAACAGGTCAATGCGCTGGATGTAGACAAAGCCAAGCAGATTATCAACCGCTACTTTCCTAAAGATAATTTGCAAATGGTGGTTATCGGGAAAGCAGATGCCATTAGAGATACAGTAAAAAAATATGGTCATTTGAGCGAAGCAGATATTACCGATAGCAGTATCAGTTTTTAATCGGCTTACCTGGAGCCTGTTGATCTTTGGTGTGTGCTTTTGCAGCAGTATGCAGGATCAACAGGCTCTAGCAACCAAAGGCAGATTTATCCGTCTGCCTTTTTCTAATCCAGTGGCACAATCCGGTAAGCGCAACGCCTCGAACCATCTAATATATGTTCTTCACGGCTCACCTCGGCCAAACCTAGCAGACAGCGTTGAAATAATTGTAATTCAGAACGACAGAAATCCTGACATTGACTGGCAGCGGCGCAAATAGGGCAATGATTTTCCAACAACCAGAAGTGACCTAGCTTGTCTTGCTCATATTCAGCCATATAACCTTCCTGGCTGCGGATTTCGGCTAATTCATGCACTCGCTCGGCAAGAGTTGTTTTATTACTCAGCAAACGCAAATATTCTTTCTCGCTTTGCTGCTCACGGGCATAAATCAGCTTTTCCAGCCCCGGATTGCCGAAAACACTTTTAACCGACTCTATCATGCTCAACGTAAGCTGCTCATGCCGATCCGGAAAACGCTTCATCGCCAGTTCAGTTAATTGCCAGTATTGACTGGGCCGTCCTACTTTTTCGGCACGGCTATAACTGCTAACCAGTTTATTTTGTTCGAGCTGCAACAAATGCTGGCGCGCGCCCATCGATGTCATACCCAGTGCCTTAGCCAAAGTCTGGGATTTCTGTGACCCGCGGGTTTTCAACATGTATAAAATTTTATCTGCATTGCCACTCATGCAAGCCACCTCGTACCGCGCAATTAAGCCAGCGCCAGCACCGATAGCACCCATTTAGTAATGCCGGTATGCGCCTGTTCGATGGATTCCGCCAGCATATAAGCCGGAGTCGATACCACTTTATGTTTTTTATCCAGCACCACCTCTTCGACCACACAATTAACATGATCGCCGCCCATTGCCCGTATTGCAGCGGCAGTATCCTGATCATTACCTATGGTCAATTTTACCCCTGGGCCATAAATCCGCACCATCATTGCCGGCGCAATGCAGGCGTACCCCACAGCTTTGTTTGCCTTGGCAAATGCCAGACAGCTTTTCTCTACATCAGGGTTTAATTTGGTATCCGCTCCTTTTAACGCAAAATCACTTAAATTTTTGGCTGCACCAAACCCGCCCGGCAACAGCAACGCATCAAAATCATCAACATTCAGCTCGGTTATAGCCTTAACTGCCCCTCGCGCAATACGGGCAGACTCGACTAAAACATTACGCGTCTCGCCTTCTACAACCTCTCCGGTCAGGTGATTTACCACATGGAACTGCTCTATATCCGGAGCAAAACATTGATAGTCAGCACCCGCCAACCTGATAGCCAACAATGTCAAAACTGACTCGTGAATTTCGGTGCCATCATAGACGCCACAACCACTTAATATCACTGCAACTTTTTTCATTCTCCGCTCCGTATCAGGCAATTAAAGGCTTATGCTTTTTAACTGTTGTTTTAGTTCCACTTGGGTCAAAAAACTTTAATAACAATACTTCTCATCATCAGAGGTTATGGTAGAGTAGCTGACCTACTACGCCAAGTTGTAATTTTGCCAAGTAGTATTATCCACAGGGATATAATAAAAATAATAAAAGATCTAAGTTCTTACTTTTATTCATGCAGTCCACAATATATAAGGCTTTCAGATACTTTGTTGATTTTTCAATAAGGTAGCTTTAGTGATTTTATATTTTTCTTCAACAGAGTTATCCACAGAACAATAAACACCATAAGCCATTGTCACTGGTGACACTTTATAATCTGTGGCATGCTTCCATGCAAATCAGCCGACCCTAGTTATTATGACAAAAATTGCCGACAATCCTTTTATTCTGGTAGACGGTTCGTCTTACCTGTTCCGCGCTTTTCACGGTATGCCTCCATTGACCAACTCCAAGGGTAATCCTACTGGAGCCGTTTATGGTGTTATCAACATGCTGCGCAGCCTGATTAAGCAATATAACCCAACCCATATCGCGGTGATATTTGATGCCAAAGGCAAAACCTTTAGAGATGATATTTACCCCGAATACAAGGCTCAGCGTCCGCCAATGCCGGATGATTTACGCTGCCAGATAGAACCTTTACATGACATTATCCGCGCGATGGGCTTACCCATAATAGTTGAAGACGGCGTCGAAGCAGATGATGTTATTGGCACGCTGGCACGACAAGCCAGTGCAGCCGGTATTCATACCCTAATCAGTACGGGCGACAAAGATATGGCGCAACTGGTTGATGAGCATATCACTCTGATCAATACCATGAATAACAGTATTATGGATCCTGAAGGAGTGGTGGAGAAATTCGGGGTTGGACCGGAACTGATTATCGATTTCCTCGCACTCAAGGGGGATAAAGTAGACAACATTCCCGGTGTGCCTGGTGTTGGAGATAAGAGCGCGCTGGGGCTATTGCAGGGCATCGGTGGCATTGATGCGATATACCAGAATCTGGATAAAATTAGTGGACTGGATTTTCGTGGTGCCAAAACCATGGCAATCAAAATGGCTGAATTTGAAGAACAGGCGCGACTTTCCTATTTATTGGCCACCATTAAAACTGATGTCGAGCTAGGGTACACGCCGCAGACACTGTCCCCGACACCTGCCGACAACGATAAATTACTCAACCTGTTTACCGAGTTAGAATTTAAGCGCTGGAAAGAAGAAGTCGGAAAGGACAGCAAAGAAGAACCGCAGGTTGAAAAATCTGTCGAAATAAGCACTGATAAAGGCACCGTCAGCCAGGGCAATTATGTCACCATCCTGACTGAAGCTGAATTACACAACTGGATCGACAAACTTTCCTCAGCAACTTTATTTGCTGTCGATACCGAAACCACCAGCCTCAATTATATGGATGCTGAGCTGGTCGGTTTTTCATTTGCTAGCGAAGCTGGCGAAGCGGCTTATTTGCCGGTTGGCCATGATTATCCGGATGCCCCAGAACAACTTGATCGAAACTGGGTGCTAGCACAGCTCAAACCTTTGCTTGAAAATGATAAAATTCACAAAGTCGGACAACACATCAAATATGATATGAATGTACTGGCCAATTATGGCATTACACTCCGTGGCGTGATGTTTGACACTATGCTGGAGTCCTATGTATTCAACAGTACAGCCGGACGACATGATATGGACAGCCTGTCGGATCGCTATCTGGATCACCAAACCATTCACTTTGAAGATATCGCAGGTAAAGGGGCCAAACAATTAACCTTTAACCAGATTGAGCTGGAAAAGGCCTCTCCTTATGCCGCTGAAGATGCCGACATTACCCTGCGATTACACCAACACCTGTGGCCGCAACTGGAGCAGGTTGCCGGACCTAAACAAATATTGCAGGAAATTGAAGTCCCGTTGATTCCCATATTGGCTCAAATGGAACAAACCGGTGTATTGATTGACAGTCAGCGCCTGTTGGAACAAAGCCAATTCTTGGCAACCCGTATCTTGCAACTCGAACAAGAAGTACAGGACATAGCCGGTCAGGAATTCAACCTTAATTCCACCAAACAGCTACAGGAAATATTGTTCGACAAACTACAGTTGCCGGTTATCAAGAAAACCCCCAAGGGAGCCCCTTCTACCGCAGAAGAAGTGCTACAGCAATTAGCCGAAGACTATCCGTTACCCAAGCTGTTACTGGAATATCGAGGGTTAACCAAGCTCAAATCCACTTATACCGACAAGCTACCCAAGATGATTAATCATCGTACCGGCAGAGTCCATACTTCATACCATCAGGCGATTGCAGCCACTGGACGCCTGTCTTCAACCGATCCTAATTTACAAAATATTCCGATCCGCACCGAAGAAGGTCGTAAAGTCCGGCAGGCTTTCGTCCCGGCTAAAGGATATAAAATCGTCGCGGCGGATTATTCGCAAATTGAATTACGCATTATGGCGCACTTGTCGGCAGATAAAGGCTTGTTGGACGCATTCTCAAGCGGTAAAGATATTCACAAATCCACTGCGGCAGAAGTATTTGGTGTATCACTAGACGAGGTTACCACTAATCAGCGACGCAGCGCCAAAGCGATTAACTTCGGTTTAATCTATGGCATGTCGGCATTCGGTCTGGCCCGCCAGTTAAGTATTCCTCGCCACGAAGCGCAACAGTATATGGATCTCTACTTTGAACGCTATCCAGGCGTACTAACCTATATGGAAACGACCAGGGAATCAGCCAAGCAGAACGGTTTTGTCGAAACCGTATTTGGACGCCGCTTATATTTGCCCGAGATCAATTCTCGCAATGGTGCAGCGCGAAAAGGTGCAGAAAGAGCGGCAATTAATGCACCAATGCAAGGCACCGCAGCTGACATTATTAAAAAGGCCATGATTAAGGTTGCCAACTGGTTAACCACCCTAGCGGATGGTGAAGTCAGAATGATCATGCAAGTACATGATGAGCTAGTTTTTGAAATAAAAGAACATTTTGTGGAAAAACATAAGAAATCAATTATAGGCCTGATGGAACAGGCCGCGACCTTGTCTGTTCCTTTACTGGTAGAGGCTGGAGAGGGAAATAATTGGGATGAGGCACACTAGAAGTCATTAATAAAATTAGTTTTTTAACAACTTTTTGTAGTTTTATTACAAAAATATATTGCAAATAATCGCATTTTGTCTATTATTCGCTCTGTAGGGTACAGAGGGACGATTAATTTATCAGACCTTTGCTTAGGCCTCGGCAATTGCCGGGGCTTTTTTTTGCCTGTAACAAAACAAGATTTTGCGTTGCGTAAAAAATAAATAAAAAAATCGCAATTAAATTTGAACTTAATGAAATATCGACACTCATACCTTATGAATGCACTGTACATTTGTTGTTGTCTCCCTTAACCCCGCTAGTTTACTAGTGGGGTTTTCTTTTTAAGGGGATCGGGATGATATCGAATAGCTCGTTCAGAAAGGACAATCTTAAAGGTAGTTAAACCACTTGTTCAGGATCGCTTCCATATTTTGCAACCCCTCTCTTTTAAGCGAAGAGAAACTCTCAACAGTAACATCGCCGCAAAACGCCATCGCCGCCTCTCTTGCCATTAACACCTGGGCTTTTCGCCTACCTGACTTTAATTTGTCAGATTTGGTCAATAATGCCAACACCGGCAAATCGCTGGCAACCGCCCAGGAAATAAGCTGTTGATCGAGATCTTTAAACGGATGGCGAATATCCATAAGTACCACCAGTCCTTTTAAACTCTCGCGCTTTTCAAGGTACTCACTTAATGATTTTTGCCATTTTAACTTCATTTCCAGAGGTACTTGCGCAAAACCGTAGCCGGGCAAATCGATTAATCGACGTTCCTCATCCAGTTCAAAAACATTGATAAGTTGTGTTCTGCCTGGTGTTTTACTGGTTCTGGCCAAACTTTTCTGACGCGTCAAAGTGTTCAGCGCACTCGACTTGCCAGCATTGGAACGACCGGCGAACGCCACTTCAATTCCGCTGTCCTCACCTAGATGACGGATATCCGGGGCACTGAGCAAAAACTTTGCCTGACTATATTGAGACATGTAAATTTCCTGAGTCCAAATTTTCGGCGCCACTATAGCATATCGCGTTATTTGCACCTAAAACCCTTATATCGACGCGGATTTAATGATGAAATTCGATAATATCCATACAAATCAACGGGAATATATTTTACTCAATGCATAAATGTGTAAAATACGGCATATCTTTTTTTTGCCCGCCCACTAAAAGTACAACGAGAATCAATATGAAAAAACTATGTCTTCTGGTTTGTCTGAGTATAGGTCTTTCCGCAACCGCATTCGCAGAGGGTAACGCCGAAGCTGGAAAAACTAAGTCTGTGACCTGCGCGGCCTGTCACGGAGCCGACGGTAACAGCCCTGTAGATATGTATCCCAAACTGGCCGGTCAACACGCCGAATATATCATTAAGCAATTACATGAATTTAAGCAAGCGTCCGAAAGTAATGGTGAAGAAGGCCGTAATGATCCGGTAATGAACGGCATGGCTGCACCGTTGTCGGATCAGGATATTGAAGATCTGGCGGCGTATTTTTCCAGTCAAAAAGCCAAGCCGGGAGCCACACCAGAAGATGTTATAGAAGCCGGTCAGCGCCTTTTCCGCGGTGGTGATGCAGAGCGCAACATTACCGCCTGTGCAGCTTGTCATGGTCCTCGAGGTAACGGTATGGGACTGGCCAAGTTTCCGGATATTAGCGGCCAGCATGCCACTTATGTTAAGGCTCAACTGGAAAAGTTCAGGGAAGGTGGCCGAGCTAATGATCCTAACGGCATGATGCAGGATATAGCCAAGCATTTGTCCGATAAAGATATCGACATATTATCCAAATATGTTGGTGGATTACATTAAGCTACCCGTTAAATTATGGCGAGTTGATAATTAAAGCGGTCTAAGGATCGCTTTTTTGGTAATTGACTTTCGATTTCTACAGGCAAAAAAATTGTCATAAAGTTGTAAATAAGTTGTAAATAAAATTTATTCGTGTAGTCTTTTACACCAACAAAAAGGGAGTCGCGAGTAATATTCGCACATGGAAGTAAGGCAGCAGCTGTTAAAGCACTGCCAATTATATTTGTCTTTCGCATTAGAAAGAACATCGGACGGCCAATAAAGTGTCAGGAAGACCAACAAAAATAAAAAATTGGCTTCGTAAATAAAAGCAAAAAGAGAAGCATACAGACATTGAAGTCGTGGATATTTAGGGAATAAAAATGGGAGAAGTGTCATCTGACACTCAGTTTTGCAAGAGGCGATAGCTTAAACTATCGCCTTTTTTCTGCCTGTCTGGTAAACAATATCTTTCTCGCTAACAGACAATAACACCTAGTTTGACTCAAAAGCTCGCATAGCGGATGCTGCGCAGGTAAAATGCGTACATTATCCGATGTGTTGAATCATTATGCCTAAAATAAAGAAAACCCGTAAAGTTGGTCGAATTGGTGTTCGCAGTGTTCCCAAAGCTGAACGTGTTCGGGAAGCTAAAGTAGAGCGCAAAAAAAAAGCCAACGGACGTCCGGCTGGTAGTCGGCAAAATGTCGAAACTGGCGCCAAGTTATCCGGCCATGGAAGTAACGGCAATAAAGATCCCAGATTAGGCAGTAAAAAACCCGTTGCCTTGATAGCCAGTGAAAAATCAGCAGGCAATCGGGCTAAACCGAAAAAATATTTCTCTCCGACTCAGGAGCTTGAGGCACTAGAAAATGACCCGCGTCTGGAGAAGTTGTTGAACCTGCTTGATGAGGGTAAGACACTCAGTGCGGAAGATCAGCAATTTGTCGACAAGCAGCTGGCCAGACACAAACAACTGTGCGATTTATTGGATATTCAGGACGAAACGCTGCAACAAGGCAGTGACGACGAAGATATCGATTTACTGGAGCAGTTGGAACGCAACAATCTGGATAAGTTTAAATAAATGATATCGACGGTTCTAATTACGCTGGCATTGCTAATCATTGCTGGTCTGGGCTTTTATGCGGGAAAAATGCTGTACTTGCTGCGCCGACAGACGGTACAGCAAAACAATCGGCGACAGGCCAGACTCAGACACATTATCGAAAGTATTCAAACCATCGCTATGGCAATGGAACAACAGCAGTGCAATATCTCCGAAGGCTGTATCAGGCTTTGTATGTTGTTGGACAGTCTGCCAATAGAGCCTCTCCCGGATTACAGAGCCCAATTTCCGGCGCTACACGATTTATATCAGCAAATAAAAGATATGCCGACACATGAAGACAGGCAAAAACAACTTCGCACCGAGCGAGTTAAAATGGACTTAGTTCGAGAAGAACTAGAGGCAAAAGCAGAAACAGCGATATTAAAAGAAGTAGCTGTATTACGTCACTTCTGCCTTTAGTCCGCTTTGCGCGCTACATCTACACATACCTGATGACAGTGGCAGTCCACAATATGGTCGTTGACCAATCCTACTGCCTGCATAAAGGCGTAACATATAGTGCTACCAACAAAAGTAAATCCTCTCTTTTTCAACTCCTTGGCCATCGCGTCTGATGCGGCTGTAGAAACCGGCACCTGAGACATATCACTCCAGCGGTTAATAACCGTCCGGTTGTCAACAAACTGCCAGATAAAGTCGCTGAAGTGAATACCCTCTTCCTGCATTTTTAAATAGGCACGGGCATTTTTGATAATAGAATTGATTTTTAACCTGTTGCGAACGATGCCGGTATTTTGCATCAATCTCTCTACATCATCCTCATTGAATCTGACGATCTCAGCTGGCTCGAAGTCGGCAAACGCCGCCTCATAGTTTGCTTGTTTCTTCAAAATTGTGATCCAGCTTAAACCTGCCTGCTGTCCATCGAGACAAAGTTTGGCAAAAAGTTCTTTTGGGTCAACGACTGCTCTACCCCACACTTGGTCATGGTAATCCTGATAAATTTTTTCTTTTCCCGCCCAACCACACCTTATTAGGTCCATTTATTGCTCCAATTACAGCTACATTGATTAAAAACGCGCTATTAGACTACATTCGAAAGCGTGCAAAAGGTATACTTAGCGGCATTTTTCGTTGATCAATTAACAGGGCTTTTATTGCACTATGCAGAAGTTTGATATCAATACCTTTCAGGGACTGATCCTGGCCTTACAGGACTATTGGGCACGCCAGGGTTGCGTGATTATTCAACCTTTGGATATGCAGGTCGGTGCAGGTACATTTCACCCGATGACTTTCTTACGTTCTATTGGGCCCGAGCCTATTAGCAGCGCTTATGTTCAGCCTTGTCGTCGTCCCACAGACGGACGTTACGGTGAAAACCCAAACCGTTTACAGCATTACTATCAGTTTCAGGTCATGTTAAAGCCCTCTCCTGCTAACATTCAGCAATTGTATCTGGATTCATTAAGCGAATTAGGTTTCGACCCTCTGGTACACGATATCCGCTTTGTAGAGGATAACTGGGAATCACCGACACTAGGCGCCTGGGGTCTGGGCTGGGAAGTCTGGTTAAATGGTATGGAAGTCACCCAGTTTACTTATTTCCAGCAGGTTGGCGGGTTGGAATGCTCACCAGTAACGGGCGAGATCACTTACGGACTTGAGCGGCTTGCCATGTATATTCAGGGCGTTGACAGCATTTATGATCTTGTCTGGACAGACGGACCTATGGGACGCGTTACCTACGGAGATGTATTCCATCAAAATGAAGTGGAACAATCTACCTATAACTTTGAAATAGCCAACGTAAACACATTATTTGCTGAATTTGATCAATGCGAGAAAGAAAGCCAGTTACTAATTGACAAAGGTTTACCGTTACCCGCCTATGAACAGGTGATGAAAGCGTCCCATGCGTTTAACTTACTAGACGCGCGTCACGCTATATCCGTGACAGAGCGTCAACGTTATATCCTCAGAGTGCGTACCTTATCAAAAGCTTGTGCAGAGACCTATTACCAGGCCCGGGAAGCTCTGGGTTTTCCTATGTGCAGTAAGGAGAAGTAACTCATGCAGCCGCAAAATTTATTAATTGAAATAGGCACTGAAGAGTTGCCTCCTAAATCACTCACCGAGTTAGCCGGCGCATTTGCTGACCATATTCAGGCAGGACTTGAGGCTGCCGAATTATCTTTTACCGGATTGAAATGGTATGCGACGCCCAGACGATTAGCTGTTAGCGTTAATCAATTAGACTTTCAACAGGCTGATAAAGTCGTCGAAAAGCGCGGACCAGCCGTATCCGCAGCGTTTGACCCTGAAGGTAACCCGACCAAAGCCGCAATGGGTTGGGCCAAAGGTAACGGTATAGACGTTTCTCAGGCTGACAGATTGACTACCGATAAAGGCGAGTGGCTGGTTTATCAGGCCACAGTCATCGGCCAGAGTTTGACCGAGTTAATCGAAGATTTGGTTACTACTGCATTGGCCAAGCTGCCGGTCCCCAAACCAATGCGCTGGGGCAGTGGTAAAAGTCAGTTTATTCGCCCTGTGCATAGCGTTACGCTGCTTTATGGAGACAGGCTATTAGATGCCAACATTTTAGGAATTGATTCGTCCAGAGTGATTTATGGCCATCGCTTTCATGGTGCAAAAACCTTTGAACTAACGCATGCCGATAATTATCTTGAAGCATTGCAACAGCATTATGTGGTTGCCGATTTTAAACAACGTAAAAAACTGATCGAACAGGACATCCTTGACGCTGCTGCAAAAGAAAATGGCGTGGCCGATATCGATAGCGATTTATTGAATGAAGTAACAGCGTTGGTGGAATGGCCTGTGGTGCTAGTGGCATCTTTTGAGGATAAATTTCTCGATGTACCCAAAGAAGCCCTTATTTACACCATGAAGGGTGATCAGAAATACTTTCCGGTGCTAGATAACAACGGACAACTTAGATCGCGTTTTATCTTTGTCACCAATATCGAGAGCAAAGATCCCCGACAAATTATTCAGGGCAACGAAAAAGTCATCCGCCCTCGCCTGGCCGATGCCGAGTTTTTTTTCCAGACAGATAAAAAACAGACTCTTGAATCCCGTATGGAAAGCCTTTCAACGGTGCTGTTTCAGAAGCAGTTGGGCACCCTAAAGGAAAAATCCGAGCGTATCGCCAAGCTTGCCAAAGCCATCGCATTACAAATTAACGCCGATGGCGAGTTGGCGTATCGCGCCGGGTTATTATGCAAGACCGATTTGATGACCGATATGGTGATGGAGTTTCCTGACGTTCAGGGTGTAATGGGAATGTATTACGCTAATCACGATGGCGAAGACAGTCAGGTAGCGAATGCGTTAAACGAACAGTACAAACCGCGTTTTGCCGGCGATACATTGCCGCAATCACCGATAAGCTGTGCAGTTGCTTTGGCAGATAAACTGGATACGCTGGTGGGCATATTCGGTATCGGCATGTTACCCAAGGGAGACAAAGATCCTTTTGCGCTACGCAGAGCCGCTATAGGTGTTTTGCGCATTATCGCCGATAACAACCTGTCACTGGATTTAGTTGATTTAATTGAACTTGCCAAGAATCTTTTGTTAGACAAGTTGTCGAATGACCAAGTAGATAAAGATGTGCTTGAATTTATTTTGGCACGTTTCAGAGCGATTTATCAGGAACAGAATATTTCTGTCGACGTCATCCAGGCTGTATTGGCGCGCAAACCTACTAGACCGGCTGACTTTGCTGCGAGAATCAAGGGAGTGGCACACTTCAGCTCGTTAGATGGGGCCCAAAGTCTGGCAGCTGCCAATAAGCGTGTGGGTAATATTCTTAACAAAAATGAAGAAGCTGTTCCCGAGGCATGCAACCCTTCATTACTGCAAGAACCTGCCGAAGTCCAGTTGAATAGTGAGTTATCCCGTATTAAGGAAATCACGTCAAGTAGTCTGGCGTCAGGAGATTATCAGGCAGTTCTGTCTGAACTTGCCAAGCTCAAGGATAGTATCGACGCATTTTTTGATTCGGTCATGGTAATGACGGATGATCAGACCTTGCGTTTAAATCGCTTGGCGTTGCTGCAGGACTTGCACCAACAGTTTTTACATGTTGCTGATATTTCATTGTTAAATCAGTAATCTGTTGTTTTTATTAACATTATTTTTAACAGGCTTAACATGCAGTTAGTTAAATTTATATTTTGTGCCGCTGTGGTTACACTGCTTGGTGGATGCGCCAGCAATATGCTGGATAAAATATATCAACCGTCCACCAGCCATGATGAACTGTACTTACGCGGAGCCTTTACCTGGTGGGAGGCAGATGAAGCGTTTAAAGTTCAGGATGTGGGCGACGACGTTTATATGGTTAAAACTGAGTTAATTGCTGATGGACAGCCTTATGAATTCCGTTTCGTCGATAAGAATTGGAGTCCAGGTTCAAATTGTGGATATCAAAATAAAGCAGTGGATCAGGTGATAGAGGTCAATCAACCCGTTTCATCCGACTGTGATAGCACAACCGAGAATTTTAAGTTTACTCCTCCGGATTCCGGTCTTTACGAGTTTTATATCGATTTTCATCAGGATGAGACTAACCCGCAGGTTTATATAAAGAAAACGAGTTAATTCGAACTTACTCCTTTCGACGAGAGACAAAAAGGCCGCTATGTTAGCGGCCTTTTTATTATTTGGATGCCTCTCCTCAAGAATCTAGTTGCGAGTTGCTAGCTCTATACATCCAGATTCGCTACACGCAGGGCATTTTCTTCGATAAATGCTCTGCGCGGTTCAACCTGATCACCCATTAGGGTGGTAAATAACAGGTCGGCTCCAATAGCGTCTTCAATAGTAACCTGCAACATTCTGCGAGATTCAGGATCCATGGTAGTTTCCCACAACTGGCTCGGGTTCATCTCACCTAATCCTTTATAACGCTGGATATATTGTCCTTTTTTGGATTCAGCCATCAGCCACTCCAGGGCATCAACGAAATAGTTAACGGGTTTAACTTTTTCGCCACGTTTGACGTAACCGCCCTCTTCAATGAGTCCGTTAATGGTTTTATTCAACTCCACTATGCGCTTGTATTCGGTAGAATCAATAAAATCATGATCCAGTCGGTACTCCGTATCGATTCCGTGTTGCCTGACGATAATACAAACATAGTAGTTTTGCCGTTCTTTATCTTCTCTTATTTCATGTCGATAAAGTGCACCATCCACTTCATGTTCTTGCAGCGCGGAAACAAATGCTTGCCCTACACTCTCGAGTTTTTCCTGATTAGACAAATCTGAAATATCAAGAATATCGTTATAAATCATACGGATAAGCAAGTTTCTAGGCATCATGCGACTGATCCTGTCAATCATCGAGAATGTTGTCTGGTACTGCTTAACCATCGTTTCCAAAGCTACACCAGAGATAGCCGGTGCAGTTTCATTCACATGTAAAGAAGCATTATCCAATGCTATGCTGGTCAAATGCTCTGTTAATGCAGGATCGTCCTTAAGATATTGTTCTTGCTTACCTTTTTTAATTTTATACAACGGTGGTTGGGCAATATAAACGTAACCACGCTCGATAATCTCTGGCATTTGACGATAGAAAAACGTCAGCAACAATGTCCTGATATGTGATCCGTCCACGTCAGCATCTGTCATGATAATAATACGGTGATAGCGCAGTTTTTCCGGATCGTATTCATCCCGTCCAATTCCGCAGCCGAGGGCTGTGATAAGGGTTGCGACTTCCTGGGAAGACAGCATTTTGTCGAAACGGGCTTTCTCAACATTCAAGATTTTACCTTTGAGCGGTAAAATAGCCTGATTCTTTCTGTTACGCCCCTGCTTGGCCGAACCGCCAGCAGAGTCCCCTTCCACTATATACAGTTCAGACAGAGATGGATCTTTTTCCTGACAGTCTGCCAACTTGCCCGGTAACCCGGCTAAATCCAGTGCGCCTTTACGGCGTGTCATTTCACGTGCTTTTCTTGCAGCTTCTCTTGCTCTTGCCGCATCGATAATTTTGCCGATGATCACTTTGGCTTCGACCGGATTTTCCAGTAAGAACTCATTTAGACGCTCACCCATGGCAGATTCAACAGCTGCTTTTATTTCAGATGATACTAATTTGTCTTTGGTCTGAGACGAAAATTTAGGGTCCGGTACTTTAACAGACACCACCGCGGTTAAACCTTCACGGGCGTCATCACCGGTTGCTGAGGATTTTTCCTTCTTGTTCATACCTTCTTTTTCCATAAAGGTATTCAGGGTGCGAGTGAGCGCCGCACGAAATCCGGCCAGGTGGGTTCCGCCATCTCGTTGCGGAATATTATTGGTAAAACAGAATATATTTTCCTGAAATCCGTCGTTCCATTGCATCGAGACTTCTACGGATACACCGTCTTCCCGATCCACCGAAAAATGAAAGACTTTTTGATGCACCGGGTTTTTATTTTGATTCAGATATTCTACGAAAGCCTGTATTCCACCTTCATATTTAAAATGATCTGTTTTTCCATCACGCTCATCTGTTAGTAAAATCGACACACCAGAGTTCAGGAAGGATAATTCACGTAATCTTTTTGCCAAAATGTCGTAGTGGAATTCAATATTGGTGAAGGTCTCTTCGCTTGGCCAAAACCGGATTGTGGTACCTGTGGTATCTGTTTCTCCCACAGCGCTCAGTGGAGATACGGGATTACCCATGGTGTATTCTTGCTCGTGAATTTTTCCACCACGACGGATCCTGATCTGCAGTCTTTTTGATAGTGCGTTAACCACCGAAACGCCTACGCCGTGTAAACCACCGGAAACTTTATAAGAGTTATCATCAAATTTACCACCGGCATGTAAGACGGTCATGATAACTTCAGCAGCAGAAACACCTTCTTCTTCATGAATTTCAGTGGGAATTCCGCGCCCGTCATCCTTTACAGAGACTGAGTTATCACCATGAATGGTAACTTTGATTTGTTCACAATGCCCAGCTAACGCTTCATCGATGGAATTATCAACAACTTCAAATACCATATGATGCAGGCCCGTTCCGTCATCAGTATCACCTATATACATACCGGGGCGTTTTCTTACAGCATCAAGTCCCTTTAAAACTTTAATACTGGACGAATCGTAATTACCTTGTTCAGCCATTTATCGCTTTCTCCTCGTTCACTTGGCCATGTTCCACGTGAAACATTTTGATGTTGTTGCTTATATTACTATCTAGAAATGCAACTTGTTGTTTTTCTGTTGCCGTTACAAATATTTGCGCTTTGGTTTCCAATAATTGCCTGATAAATAGCGTTCTTTTATCTATATCCAATTCTGCGGCTAAGTCATCTAACAAATGGATACAGTTCAGCTTACGTTTATCAAAAAGCAGCTTGGATTGCGCTATCTGCATTGCTGCTGTCAAAACTCGTAACTGCCCTCTCGACAGTACTTCCTGAACGGCCCTGGAATCCACTTTAAGCCTTAAATCCGCTTTATGTGGTCCAATGGTACTATGGCCGTACAATTTGTCCTTGTCGTTGTGCTTGGCTAAAGCCTGGGCCAGATCCAGCCCCTTTTCCCAGCCCCTATGATACGCTATTTCAATGGAAAACTCAGGTAAGAATTGTTTAATTTGCTCATCAATATAGGGTTTGATTATCTCAACGTACTTCTGCCTGTGCGAAGATACTGTTTCACCATAGTGCAATAGCTGATCAGTCCAATATAAATTCTGTTGCCTGTCATAATTACCTTTAAGCATGGCGTTGCGCTGCTTCAACACTCTATTAAACAGGGTAATATCATTCAAAAAAAATTGTTCCACGTGAAACAATCCCCAATCCATGTAGCTGCGCCTAAGTCCTGGAGAACCTATTAGCAAATCAGAACTTTGCGGAGTAAATATCTGGGTAGGCATTTTTAAACCAAGTGTTGATATTCGAGACTGTTTATCACCATTAATCTTAATATCGATGTCACCATGGCGATTTCTCATCATGCCGATCTTACAAAGATCTGATTCACTATTCCCTTCGTTCAGTGAAGAAAACAGTACAAACTGTTGATGTTGGGCCGAGATCAAACTTTGATATTTGCTGGTACGAAATGAGCGGCCATAACTAAGATAATACAAAGCTTCTAGAAAAGATGTTTTACCACTACCATTCTTACCAACAAACACATTAAGGTTTGCGGAAGGTTGTAAAGATACGTTGGAAAGATTTCTGAAATGTTGGATCTGGACTTTGTCCAGCTTCATAACTTTAGGCTACTGAAAAATAAAAATGAAAAACCGATGAGACTATAATCTCATCGGCATAATAACGTACAGCACAGATTCATCGCCTACATCTTCTATCAATGCACTGCTATTAGAATCTGCCATTGTAACTTTAACGACTTCAGAATTAAGCGCGTTCAACGCATCTATCAAATAAGCAACGTTAAATCCAATTTCCAGATTGTCACCTTGATATTGAACATCAACAATTTCTTCCGCTTCTTCCTGCTCTGGATTATTAGCAGTAATTTTCAATTCTGCATTGCTTAAATTTAAACGAACACCACGAAACTTCTCGTTAGACAAAATCGCCGCGCGAGAAAAAGCGTTCTTAAGCAAATTCTTGTTTGCCTCAATAAACTTGTCGCCATCTTTAGGTAGAACTCGACGATAATCCGGAAAACGACCGTCAACCAGTTTACTGGTGAAAATAAATGCACTGGAAAAAATACGAATATGATTAGACCCGATTTGTACCTTAAGAGACTTGTCACTATCATCAATTAAACGTGATATTTCCATTACACCTTTGCGCGGGATGATAACTTGCTTAGCAGGCAGATTGGAGCTGTACTCGATTCTGCAAAGCGCCAGGCGGTGACCGTCAGTGGCAACAGTACGGATTACGTTATCTTCAGTTTCTAGTGACAAACCGTTTAGGTAATAACGCACATCTTGTTGCGCCATGGCAAAATGGGTACTTTCAATCAGTTTTTTCAACTGAGATTGGGATAACTCAAACTCCACTTCACCCTGCCAGTCTTCGAGGTTCGGGTAATCAGAAGCAGATAACGTGGAAAGCGTAAATTTACTGCGACCTGATTTTAGTATGGCGCGGCTGTCTTCTACCGAAAAAACCAGTTCACTTCCATCTTGAAGGCCGCGACAAATATCAAATAGTTTTTTGGCTGGAACAGTAATTTCTCCGTCCACATAGTCGCCAGATAAACTGATATTTGAAATCAACTCAACCTCTAAATCTGTACCTGTCAGCCATAGTGAGCCTTCACTGACTTTAATCAGTACATTAGACAGAATAGGAAGGGTGTGACGGCGTTCTACGGCGCCGGACACAAGTTGCAACGGTTGTAAGAAGTTTTCCCTGCTAATAGTAAATTTCATTGTTGCTACTCTTATTTATTCTTTTTTATGATGACAATGTTCTTATCAAGTTTTGATAATCTTCTTTTATGTCGTGATTTTCGTCGCGCAGTTGCACAATTTTGCGGCAAGCGTGTAGTACAGTTGTATGATCTCTTCCCCCAAATGCATCGCCTATTTCCGGCAAGCTATGATTGGTCAGCTCTTTGGCTAACGCCATAGCGACTTGTCTGGGTCTGGCAACGCTTCTGCTTCGACGTTTTGACAGAATATCAGCTATTTTTATTTTGTAATACTCTGCAACGGTTTTTTGTATGTTGTCGATGGTAACCAGTTTTTCCTGCAGCGCCAAAAGATCTCTCAATGCTTCACGCACAAAGTCTATCGTAATTGGTCGACCAGTGAAATTAGCATTTGCAATAACTCTATTTAACGCCCCTTCCAGCTCCCTGACATTGGAACGTAACCGCTTGGCAATAAAGAACGCAACTTCATCCGGCAAATGAATTTTATTTTCCAACGCCTTACGCATCAAAATAGCCACGCGCGTTTCCAATTCCGGTGGTTCAACAGCGATGGTCAACCCCCAGCCAAATCGAGACTTTAACCTGTCTTCTACACCATCTATTTCTTTTGGATAACGATCTGAGGTGAGGATAATTTGCTGATTACCCTCTAGTAACGCATTGAAAGTATGAAAGAACTCTTCCTGAGAACGCTCTTTATTAGCAAAAAACTGAATATCATCAATTAACAGCGCATCGACCGAACGATAATAACGCTTGAATTCCTCTATGGCGTTATTCTGCAGTGCTTTTACCATATCCTGCACAAAACGTTCTGAATGCATATAGACAACTTTGGCGTCTTTCTTATTTTCCAGCAATCCATTACCTACCGCATGCAGCAAGTGGGTTTTACCTAAACCCGTTCCGCCATATATAAATAACGGGTTATAAGCACCGCCTGGATTATCGGCAACTTGACTGGCAGCTGCCCTGGCCAGTTGATTCGATTTACCTTCAACAAAATTTTCGAATCTGTAATTCAGATTAATATTGCTTTTATTCTGTCCTACTTTCATTTGATTAGGCGGTACTACATTATTGGTGTCCGGCGCTCTGCCATTTGTTACCGCCAAATTAGGTACCCTATCAATAACGGTTTCTTTTTTTACCGTCCCGGCACCAATATCCAGTTTCAGCAATGGTGCATCATTGCCGCAGATTTCACTAAATAGCTGAGTGATCTGACTAATATACTTGTCTCTAACCCAATCAAGCACAAAACGGTTAGGTGCAAATAAGGTTAAAATAGCGCCATCGTGATCCGCCTTAAGCGGTCTTATCCACATGCTAAATTGTTGAGTTGGCAGATCTTGTTGGAGCCGTTCCAGGCATTGATTCCACAAAGACATAATTACGCTTGTCCTTTAGGCTTTATTATGTTTAGGGCCTATTTATTATTAAAATTACTGTTCGTTTGAAGATGCAAAACTTCAATTTATGGCGGCAAAAAATATCCTCACCTCTATCGGGAAACGATTATCTCGCTATTTTATCCACAACATCAATATTGATCTTTTTTATATTTATGCTCCCGCCCCATTTATTTTTTAAATAATTGTTTTATATAATATTTTTGTTTGAGTATAATTTTTCTGCAAAGCACTGTTTATGCG